>JAMXLL010000050.1 GCA_024281015.1 Candidatus Binataceae bacterium | reverse complement strand
TGCGCGGCGATACTGCAACTGCAACAACTGCTCCTCCGGAGGGGGCCATTCGACCGCTGCAATACGCGTGCCCGCGATGCCGCGCCGACGTCAATCTTTCACTCGATGACGGACGGTGCGCCGCATGCGGCTTTCAACCCGGCAGGATCGACGACATCGTCAGTTTCGTCGAGCGATCGGAAGTGGACGAATGGCAGAATATGTTCGAGCAACAGGCGACCGGCCCGGGCGGCGGGACGAGTTCGGCCGTTTGTTACCGCTTCCCGCGCCTGCACAAATATATGATCGACGTTTTTCGCCGCGCGTGCACGCCATTGCCGGCGACGGCCAGCGTGCTCGACGCAGGATGCGGTAACGGGATTTTTTGGCAGGCCGTATTCGGAACCGCGAACGTCGTCGGCGTCGACTATTCGCTCGGCATGTGCAAACAGGCGCGGGCGCGCGGGATGCTTGCGCACCACGCAAATGCGATGGCGCTGCCCTTCGCGGAAGGCCAGTTCGATCTGATCTACAGCGCGGAAATCCTGCAGTACATCGACGACTTGCCGGCCCTGCTGTCGGAATTCGCGCGGGTGTGCCGACCCGGCGGTTTTATCGTCGTCAGCACCCTGAACAGGTCGTCGCTGTTGCGGCGAACGGCGCTCGCCGCCAAGGCGGTGTTGCGACGAGAGTCCGCTCACGATCCCGCTCATCTGCGCAGCGCCGGGGAGATCGCATCGGCGGCGCGAGATCTGCCGCTCGCGGTCGACGCCGTGTGGTGGATACATTTTCCCCTCGATTGGCTTTACCGCAGCCGCGGCGCAAATCGAGTGTTTGAGTCGCTTGCGTCGAACATCATCGTTCGTTTTGTCAAAGCCGATCGTTAAGGAGCCGTCGCCGCAGTGCTTCCGCGCGTCCGCAGCCCACTGGCAATTCGCGATCTTCTCGGCGCGGCGCTGGAGCGCGAAAATGACGACGCAAGCTCGGTCGAGAGGCTCGAGCATGCCTTTGCCGCGCGCTTCGGCTTTCCCCACGGCGTATTGTTTCGCTATGCGCGCAGCGGACTTCACGCGCTTCTGTCGATAATCGGCTGGCGCGACCAGGAGATCCTCAGTCCCGCCTATTGCTGCGGCGAAGTCGCTTACGCTATCACCGCGTCCGGCAACCGGGTTCGCTTCGTCGACAGCGCCGTAGACCATTTTCTGCCGGGGGTACTCGAGTGGCGCTCGGCCGCGACGCAACGTTCGGCCGCCGCAATCGTCACGCCTCTGTTTGGTTATCCGGTGGCAAAGGAGGCGGAAGCGGCCGTTCGAACCGTGTCGCCGAACGTGTTCGTCATATATGACGAAGCCCAATCGTACGGAGCCGCGGATGCGGACGGCCTTCAGTCACGCGACGCGGATGCGGCAATCTTCAGCCTGGGACTCGGCAAGATGATCACCGGGTTGGGCGGGGGAATGGTGCTCGTTCGCGACGTCGCCCTGCAGCGGCAATTGAAGGACTACCGCGACCGGCTTTTCGCGCATCCCTCTCCGGCCCGAACGGGATACTCGATCATGGCCGGCGTCGGCGCGTGGGCCGCCTTTCGCGAACCGATGGTTTCGATGATTGACCGCTTCGCGGCGACACGCACATTGGCAAAGCCCGACATTCGCTACCGAACATCGGTCGCCGATCCGAAGCTGCCCGACGATGGCGATGTGCTCATGCCGCCTTATCAGGCGCGCGTCGGTTTGCGGCAATTGGAGCGGCTTGGCGCGATTTTGCGGGCGCGCCGGGCGATCGGCGGCTACTACGAGCGCCGGCTGCGCGAGGAGGGGCTGCTTTCCTTTCCGTATTCCCATCCGCCGACCTGGCCGCGCTATCCATTGCCGGTAGAGGATCGTGCGGGCGTGATCGCGCATTTCCGCCGCCGGCAGGTGCAAGTGAGCGACTTTCTCGATTATTCGTGCCCTGAGCTGCCGAGTTATCGGCAACAGGCCGCGGGCGCCTTTCCGCACGCGGCGCTGTGGGCCCGAAGCATGATCAATCTTCCGATCTGGCACGGAATCGACGAGGTGCGCGCCGAGCGAGTCGTTTCGACGCTCGCTCGCCTCCGCGATCGCGGCGATCGCGCCGTGCGGTGGCCGACGGTCTCATGACGGAAACCGCATCGGTGGGCCTGTTCTTCTCCAATTTGATTTTTTCCGAGCAGCCGATGCCGGTGTTCGGCCGCTTGGTTTTCCTGTGCGCCCTGATGTTCGTAGCCGGCCGCGCCTGCGTCGATCTCCTGCTCATTTACGCCCGGCGCTCCGGCCCCGACAATTCCATCCTGCGCAACCCGAACTACGTTTCGGTCGCGTTCGGGCCAACGGTGGTTTTGCTCCTCACGTGGGCGTTGAAGGGCCTCGGGCTTTATTCGTTTGCAGCGATGCTCCTGTCGCTGGTGGGACTGATCGCAGTGGCGGCTTTCTGCGCACCGCCGTTTCGTGCTTTTGTCCGTCGCCCGTGGAAAGAAATCGACATTATCGCAGTCGCGTATGCCGCCGGGATATTCGCATTCTGGATCATGGTCGGCGTGAACGAGCATCGCTATCTTCGCGGATCCGCGATTTATCTACTCCAGGGATTCAACCTTTTCTTCAGCAACTACGCGGCGGAAATTCCACACTACGGGCAGACGTTCGTCGCGCCCTTCTTTTACGTCGGGCACACCATGTCCGCCACATTCGGGCTGCTGTCCTATGGCAGCCACTTCGCGTATTACGCGTACGGGGTTTACTTCCTGAATCTCCTGATCGCGCCGTTGATCCCGATCGGCGCTTATCTTTTTTTCAGACGTTATCTCGGCACGTGGCTGGCCTTGGTTGCCGCTTGCCTCTTCTGCTGGGGGGTCCTCGACTTCAAGATCTGGTCGCTTCGCGCCGAAGCGCTTGCCTGGATCATCGGGTTTGCCTTCCTGATGGTTTTGGGCGACGTGCTTACCGCCTTAAGGAAGAGCGAGACCCCCGTTCACGCATTGCGCCCGTTTCCGTTGCTGACATTGCTGTTTTTCTCGCTCAGCCTGACGCATTCGGTGACCACTTTCATCGTCGCGGTGTTTTCCGCCGCCTATGTCTTCTACTTTGTTGCCGAGCGCTGGTCGCGAACGGAACTGTTGCTGATCGGAAGATTGGCGACGATGTCTTTGCTCCCCCTCCTGCTGCTGTTCGTGGTGCTTGCTTTCACTTATTCGGGGACTCCGCTTCCGATAGAACAAACGGCGACGAGACCGCCGACGGGCGATCTCGACGCGGCCATTCAGTTCGACAACGCCTGGGCCGGAGGTCCGCTCGATCTCGACGCGCCGAAAGTACGGGCCGCGCCTCCCTACACATCGACCAAGTTCATGGCGGAAGGCACCGCGTTTTTGCCCGTGGCCTCCTGGTTTCGGCCCAACATATCCGCGATTCCGCTGAAACAATTCCCTTCCGGCGTCATCGAGAACGTCATCAGCCTCCCGACCTGGGAGAAGCTCGGGTATTGCGCCTTGCTGGCCCTCTGCTTCGCTTTGTATTTATCGCCGTTTGCGGCGCTGGCCGATCGCCGCCACCGATACCTGTTTTGGACGTCTTCGGCGATTTATTTCTGCATCATAGCCTTGAGTGTTTATCTCAACTGGAAATCCATTTCTTTGTATCCGTTGGCCAGCATACGGCGAGCATTCGTCTACGTCGGGTTCTTCTACTGGCTGGCGATAGGTATCGCCGTCTTCGATTTTATCATTCATCCGCTGATTATTTTTTATGCTACGACGATCAGAGAACACGGCGCTTCGGGAACCGCATCGCTTCGGTTCCGATCAATACGGCACTTGAGCGGCACGCGGAGAGCGGTGCTGACGACGCTGCTCGTCATATGTTTCGTGCCGTTGTGGGTGGAGCATTCCATCGTAAGATCGATGCCGCACGATGGAGGCTCGCTGCTTGGCCGCATGACCCACCGTGTCGAGGTCGCGTTCGGGAGGCAGCCTGCCGATCCCGGCGGTTTTGCAATCGTCGAGGCCCGCCTGCGGCCGCTTTTCGACGCCGTCGGTTTTATCCGTGACCATACCGCTGTCGGGGAGCGGATATTTTCGAATGTGAGCAGCAGCGACAACGCATTTTGGTTCCTGAGCTCCGGGCGCTATTCGTTGATGGAGGGCGCCTCGATTTACCAACTGTATTCGCTGCAGAAAGAAGCAGCGCGACGAATGAACGAATTCGCTATCTTTGCCCTCACGGCGGATCCGGCAATCGTCGCCCCTTACGGCACGCGGTATGTGCTTCTGTACAAGGATTTCGACTGCGGTCCGATCCAGTGTTATGGCGACAACATTCTCACGACCAATAGGGGCTCGTTCGATGCGAATCCCCTTTTTCGGCAGGTGTTCGAAAATGAGTTTTATGTCATTTACGAAATGAGCAGCGAGCACGAAGCGGGCGGCCGCTCGAACGCCGGCGGGAACACCGCCGCCCGAGATGATAGCGTCAGGTAGTTATTTGCCCGGCGGGTGCGCCGTCGCGGCCGGCAGTTCGTAGATATCCGCCAATCCCGGGATTGTCAGTGCGACGCGGGCTCCTCTTCGATCGAGCAAGCGGCGCATGACCCGAGCCTCGAAGGCGCACGCCTCAGGCGACCATTGGGCTCTGGTGTCGTTTCGCCAAATGTCCTGAGACACGCGCGGAATGCGTTCCAACATGGCACGGTCCGGCGTCACGCCGTAAGTGACCGAGAAAAGTCGCTCGATTTGGTCGCGCGGCCAGATTCCAGGGAATGGCTCGATCGCGACGTAGACATAGCCGACGTGCTTCGCCGCGATGAGCGTGTCGAAGTCGACAAATTCGTCCATCAGATAGATCGGCACCACGTTGTCGCCCAGATATACGGGCGACCCGAGGCCAACCCAGGGCTTGTACATCCAGTAACAGGCCGGCAGCAGAAGCTTGCGCTCGGAGGTCACCCGGTCCTTGACGGCGTCGTAGACCTGACGGTGCGGGCTCAAGGGCGCGGGCGCAAACTCCCAGGGCTTGCCGCCGATGACGACGTAGGAGGCCCACGCGGCAAGGAGAATGGCCGCCAGGCTTCCGATAAATCGCTTCGAGAGGAGATACGCGCCGCTCAGCGCGAACACGATGATAAGCGCAGCGAGCGGCACGATCAGCCGCTTGTAGCCTCCCTCGAGATAAATCGGGAGGACGAGGAGGAAGCCGGCGACATAGGTGAGTACCGGGATCTCCAGCGTGAACAACGGCCGGAGCGCGGGGTCCCGCGTCCGGACGAAGGCAACCGGCACCAGCACGGCGAACCCGGCAGCGAGCGCGGTTATCGTGCGCCCGAACGTATCGACGGTGATATTCCTGAGGAAGCGCATCGGCACGATCCCCGCGTCGCCCGCCACGCGAACCGTGCTGTTGGCGTCGAGGGTGCTATGCAAGGCCATCGCGTCGTGAAGGATTTTCGCAGGCCCGAAGCCGGTGGCAAACATCGGCCATGCTGCCCCGGCTGCCGCTCCCAGCAGGAGCGCGGCTAGCGCAACCGCCATCGTGCGACTGCGGCCGCCGGGAACGAGCGGCCGATCGCCGGGCACGGCGAAGGGCAGAACTGCGACGATCGCGTATCCGGCGGCCAGGAAGAGCAAATCCTCGTGGGTGAGGACCGCGCCGGCGATCGCCGCGCCGACGACAAAGATTGCCGTCAGGCGAGCGCGCGGGCTTGCCGCGGCGCGCATGGCAAAGGTCGCGGCAAGGCCGGCAACGAGCACGAAAGTGGCGCCGGTGACGTGCGGAAGCTCGGTCGCGGCATAAAACAGCAGGGTCGGATTGAAAGCGTAGAGGCCCGCAGCAGCCAGCGCGACCAATGCGTTGCGCGCGATGAGGAGCGCCAGAACATAGACGAGCGCGATATTGGCGATGGCAAAGCCGGCGATGAAGGCACGGATGGCGTAGTCGTTGACGCCCAGAATATTCAAAGCCAACGCATTGAGAGCATCGAAGGTGGCTCTGTCCGACAGGTAATCGCGCTGGCCATGCAGCAGCGCATTTGCATCTTTCCAATATTCGAAAGTATCATCCCCGATCATCCCGACCGTGGTCATGCCGGCAAACAGCCGATGGGCGGCAAGGGCCATGACGAAGATCAGAAGCGCCAAGCTCAGCAAGGTGACTGCTTGGCGCGCCGCTCGCGTGTCGGGAAGTCGAGTTATGGCAAGCGCCGGTCGCATATTCTTATTCCGGTAGTAAGGTAACAGCGGGCATTCCTGTCCGATGTCCGAACTGCGTCGCGTTGAAATTGGAAGGTATCCAGACCGGTCCCGTTTGCACAAGTTCTATTGATCTTTTGACCGAATTGGGGTGTGAAGTCCTCGTGCAAGCCGCCGGCCCGCTGTCGCCCGCTGTACAGCGCAAGACAGGGAGCGCAGAAGCAGGATGAATTTTTCACCGACGTACCGGTCACGACTGGCGAGCCGATGGCTGGGACGGCTTACTGCGCTGGCGTTTCCAAATGGAATGCAGTCGAGCGGCCGGCGCGGCTACGTGCTCGCGTTTGCCCGATTGGCAACCGGAAGTGCCGCCGTCGTCCTGGTTTTGCTGTTTTTTTGGCAAATATTCGTAACCATGCCGCACTTGGCCATTTTTTCGGCCGATACTCCCTCGTTCATGCAAAAGGAACCGCAGCGCGGTCCGGCGATTTATTATTTTTCGCAACTGGTATTTTCTGTCTGGCATGATTTTTACGCGGTCGCCGTGGTGCAGGCTTTCCTGCTCGCTGCCGTCGCCTGCTTGCTGGCCTACGCTATTCGACGCACGACAGGGTCCCGTTTGCTTGCACTCGCCACCATGGTGGTGTGCCTGTTCAAGGTCAGCCTTGTGGTTCTGACACAAGAACTCGCATCGGACTCGCTTTTCTCAACGGCGTGCCTGGGCCTGCTCGCGAGTGCGCTCCTGCTGCTCGAAAAGACCTCGCCGGCGCGCATCGGCCTGTTCTTGCTGTTCGGCTTCGCCGCTTCATTCGTGCGGTCGGTTGGCGTGGCGATCCTGTGGCCGCTGGTATTCGGCCTCGCCCTTCGGCTCTGGCCTGCCCAGCGGCGAGCGCTGGCGACCGTCGTGGTCGGGTCGGTCGGGATTTATGGGCTCACGGCGGCGATTAGCTTCCTCAATTATGGATTTTGGGCGCCACAAGCCCAGACAGGCCTCGCGCTGATCTGCGGCGCGACGTTCGTCGCTCGGGAAGATGTGGCCGACAGCTCTTACCCGCACGATTTCGCTGTTGCAACGGCGGCAGCTCGCAATGAGTACAAAAATGCCTCATCCTTTGCGGAAAAATATCAAATCATAGACAGGTATTATTGCTCGCCGACTTGGCGAATTGCGAGTGCGACTTTGATAGACGATAGATTATATTGGAAACATAAGTGCTTTGGCCGGCAGATCATGAAAAATGAAATATTCAAGCAAGCCGCGCTGGCTGCAATAATGCGAAATCCCTTTGACTATGCAAAGATGAGTCTGGTCAAGCTCGTCGCCGGGATAAATATGTTATCGAGTTATACCAACTATGCACTGGAGAATCCCTACATCGATGAAGAAGCTTCTTCTCACATCGAGCAAGGTGAAGAGGATCTGGCTCGATACAAGCGCCCGCCCTCTTCTGATTGTGACCGCCCCGACTTGTTGCAAGCGCTTATTGGCCGCTACGTCGACGACTGGCGCAACACGCCGCGCCTTCCAAAAAAGGATATCGCACGGCCGCTGCGTGATTTGTTCGATCTCGTGAAAGGAAATGTGGTCAATTGGCTTTTTGTGGCGGAATCGGCGATCGTGTTCGCTATCGTCGCGGTAGTCATGCTGCGAGGCCGGCGGCCGGGTGATCTTTCTATGGTTATTTTGTTGCTGTTGCTACCGACCTGGAGCTATTTGGTATCCCTGTGCCTCGTGATAAACCCGATTCTCAGGTACATGGATTCAACAAGCCCGTTCGTCTACATCGCATTGCTTACGGGAGGTTGGGGCGCGCTGCTCGTGTTGGCAAGATGGCTGCGACGGACCGCACGACGTCAGCCGCTCGCCGGTGAAGCGGCATAGCGCTCCCCCGGCGTTGGAGCCCTTTTCGGTACCGGCGTCGGGCAGCCGTCGCTCTCTCCTGGGCGGCGACCTGCGCGCGCGCACGGAGCGTCGGCAGCGTCGGGCGCGGACGCGCCACGAGCAGGCATTGAAAACCGAACAGGCGCGGTTGGATTTTGACGAGCAGGCGTGCGGTCGCCATGAGCGCGCGGCTCAGGCGCGACGATCCGAAGATGAACGGAAGGGGAGGCACGACGCCCTCCGTATGCTCGATGACAAAGCCGGCCGAGCGTGCCGCGCGCTGCAGGGTCGCGAATGTGAACAGCCGCGTGTGCGTCATATCGAGGATGCCGCGACGGCCGTATTCAAAGCGGCCAACGAGCAAGGATAGCCGCATGAAGATGAAGCCGATATTGCCCGTGGTGAAAATGATCTTGGCATCAGGCCAAGGCGCGGTCAGCTGCCGCAGCTCATCGAGGAACGCTTCGGGGTCGTTGAGGTGTTCGATCACGTCGAGGGCCAGCACGTAGTCGAAGGGGCGATCGCCGACCTTGGGGATGCCGGCGTTAAGGTCCGCGATGACGAGCTGCTCGTACCCTGTGGTCATCGATCCGCGCTCGACGTCGACGCCAACCACGCTACAGCCCTTCCGCTCGATCAGGGCCGACCCCACCGCGCCGGTCCCGCTGCCGAGGTCGAGCACGCGCGAGCCCGCCGGAATCAGATCCAGCGCCCGCGCATGCGTGCTGTCGAAATCCAATTTGGAAGGATAGTGATCGCCTTTTGCCGACGGCGCGCAGTCAAAGCGACGATCGTAAAACAGATATGTTTTCTGCAGACTTGCCTGCAGGCAGGCTTTGAGCACATTCTTGGCATATTTGATGCCGTTGACGCGGCAGATTTCATCGCCATAGTAGGTCGGAATGGGATACTCGTCAATTCGACGCCCGGCGAACAGCAGCTGGATTATGATTTCCGTATCGAAGTGGAAATCGTTGGTATTTCTTTCGAATGGAAGTTGGCGCAGAGCTCGGGTGGAATAAACGCGATAACCGGAATGAAATTCGCTCAAGTGGGTTCCGAGCAGCCGGTTCTGGATTTTCGTCAAGGCACGATTGCCGAAATACTTGTAGAGCGGCATCTTGCCTTTCAGCGCTTCGCCCGATTTCATCATCCTTGAGCCGAAAACCGCGTCGGCCGGCGTGCTCCGGAAAACCTCCATAAGCTCGGGCAGCACCTCGGGGGCGTATTGTCCGTCGCCGTGCAAGAGCGCGACATAGTCGAAACCGTTGTCGATCGCGTAGTGGTATCCGATCTTCTGGTTACCCCCATACCCCTGATTTACCGGGTTGTAGAGCACCGTGACCGAAAAAGGCATGTGATCGGCGCGTCCGGCCTTGACCCCGACGGTGAAGGTCGCGTCCGCCGAAGCATCATCTATGATCAGCACTTCGACATTATAATGATCTGTCAGCGACGCCGGTATGCGGCGCAGCACCTTCGCGATCGTGACTTCCGCGTGATACGCAACGATAAATATCAGCAGCCGCGGCATTACAGACCCCGCCAACCCGAGACTTTGCGGTCAGACCCTTGAAGCTCGACCATTGCGCGTTTCTCGCAAGAATAGCAATCCCCCGCAAACGCCATCGCCAGAAGGCTGCGGGGCAAACGAGAGCCACGGCCGGCGCGTCAGAACCTTTATCTCACGGGCACTTCCCGCAGCCGCCAAAGTCCGAGGCTCTTGTCCCGGTATTGCCCGTCATTCTCGCTGCAGTTTTCATTGATCAGTTCGATCGGCGGCGGGAAATTGAACGGCTCCGCCTGCAGGTTCAACGGTCGCCAGATTCCATCCAATTCGGCATTGTCATGCGCCGGGAAAGTCGTCGTCAGCAGGTAGGTAGACGCACTGGCGCGGAAATTCTCGATCGCCCGCTTCGCATGCGCATAATCGAGATGCACCAGCAGGTCCCGGCAGATGATCAAGTCGGCACGGGGAACGGGCTGCCTGGTGACGTCGAGCAAGCGAAACCCGACCCTGCCGTTGCCATATCGGTTGGCATTGAGCGCCACCATCGGAGCGACGACATCGAGGCCGATGTAGTTTACATCGTCGAGACGGACGTGCTTCATCCAAAAGAAGTCGCCACACGCCGCATCGAGTATCGAAGTGATTGCATAACGGTGAAAAAGATCCGGCAGCCGTCGGCGAATTTCATCCGTCTGAACGAGGTCGGATCCGGGCCCGGATATCGATTCCGCCCCGCCGAACATGTTGTTCCGGTAGATTTGCGTGAAACGACGGGCGAGCGCGCCCCGGGCGCGCCAAGCCTGGATCCAGTCGGACAATACCGGCTTCACCGAAAATCCCCGCACCCGTCGATATCGGGGATATTTCTTGCTATTGCGTAAGAGTGCAAGGGCGATGGTGCCCAACCATGAATGATATGCCTGCCACGCTTCGTGACGGCGGCGAGAGCGCCTCGGCATCCGTCCCCGCAGTGCTTGGCGCCTCAACACGCAAGCTCGTGGCGGCGCTGTTCGACGCACCTTTTTATCTCGGGAACAATGCCGATGTGCGCGAGGCGGGCATCGATCCGCTCACGCATTATCTGGAAATTGGCTGGCGGGAGGGTCGCGATCCGAGCCCCACTTTCCGCACGACCGGTTATCTGCAGGCGAATGCCGACGTGGCGGCCGCAGGCGTTTGCCCGCTCGTGCATTACGCCACGGTGGGAATCTTCGAGGGCCGCGCACCGCAGGCGGGCAAGTCCGCGTCCGAAGCTCGCCGGCACGGCAACCCTGTGACCGAGGGCGCCAGGGCTCCGGTTCCGCCTGCCGACCGACTCAAAGCCGTGCCGCGCGTCCCTGCCGTCGTCCCGCTCGAAAGGGCAGAGCTCGAACGGGTGGTCGCGCGGATTGAGGAGCAGCGGCCCGCAGGCATTGCCATATCGCTCAGCCATGACGACGCTTTTACCCTCATTGGCGGCGTCCAGAATTGCGTTCGCGACGAGGCGCACGCTTTGCGGCAAAAAGCCTGGGCCTATCTTCATCTCTGCCCGGTACAGCCTTTGCCGTTGCTCGCGGAGCCCACGCCACCCGAGCATTTTTTCGTCTGGCTCCGGGCCAACGAGGAGCGCCTGGGGGCCGTGAGCATCGGCGCTCTCGTGGAGGCGCTCGGCCGCCACCGTTTCGGCGAAACACGCCGCGTGTTGATCCTGCATCACTTAATGGGTTTTGCTCCGGAGCCGGTCGCCGACTTGGGTCGCGCCTTTGCCGCGCACGAAACCATCGCTTGGCTCCACGATTTCTTCACGCTGTGCCCCAACTACGCGCTGTTGAGGAACGATCTTGCGTTCTGCGGCGCTCCGGCGCCCGAGTCGAGCGCCTGTGGCACGTGCATTTACGGCGGCGCGGAGCGCCGGCGCCACCTCGCTCGCTTGGAGCGCCTGGCTGCGGAGTTGAAGCCGACGGTGCTCGCGCCGTCTGACGCGGCGCTGTCGTTCTGGCTCGAGCGCAGCCGCCTCGTCCGCGCCGAAGCGCGCGCGCTCCCGCACGGCGTGCTCGACATGGACGCGGAATTGCAGCCTCCCGGTGTCGCACCGGAGGAGCCGTTGCGCGTGGCCTTTGTCGGACTGCCGCTTTATCACAAAGGTTGGGACGTCTTCGAACAACTGGCGCTGCAGCGTCGCAACGATATTCGCTATGCCTTTTTTCACTTGGGCACGGTGGCAGCCAATACGCGTTCCAACATCACATTCGTTGAAGTTGTGCTGGATCGCGAGCGGCGCGACTACATGGTCGACGCCGTCGTGACCAACGGCATCGACGTCGTTGTCAATTGGTCCCGGTGTTATGAAACCTTCTCATTCTCGGCGCACGAAGCGATCGCCGGCGGCGCTTTCGTGCTGGCGGCGAAGGCGGCGGGCAACATCGTGCCGGCGATCACGCATGCGCGGCAAGGGATGGGACTCGATTCCGAGCAGGAGCTGTTCGAGTTGTTCGCGAGCGGAAAAATATTCGATCTCGCGAAACAGCGCCGCTACGGGGAATTCCTCAGGCACCCCGCGACTGCTGCCTACCTCGCGCCGGATCAC
Organism: Candidatus Binataceae bacterium; assembly: GCA_024281015.1. GTDB lineage: Bacteria > Desulfobacterota > Binatia > Binatales > Binataceae > JAMXLL01. Next base: position 12,461 of record JAMXLL010000050.1, on the reverse strand, counting down.
TCGGGGTAGTTCCCACGGCGAACCAGCCGCGACAGCATGCCCGCCATGGCCCGTGGCGCCGTCAGGAGCGCCCGCACGCGGCTGGTCGCGCGCCACGACCAGTTCGCCTTGATGGCGGCGAGCGTCGCCTCGGCTTCCAGGCGCAAATCACGCTCGGCGCGAAGCAGGGCAAGGCTGTGGTCGGCTCGCGCCTGAGTCTCGAGCAGGACCGCGCGACGCTCCTGCTCGATCCGGCGGAACTGTTCCTCGCGCGCGATCATGTGCGCCCGGTATTTCGCCAAGCCCCTCGCCGCCGCAGGGGCGGCCGCTCGGTTTTCAGGTGCATCGACTTCAGCCAAGATGACACCTCGAAGCGGAAGAATTGGTCCTGTGCGGCGTCATGTCGGGAACCGGATATTTCTGCCGGATGAGCTTTGGCGCGCCGGTAAGCGGCTTGTAGCGCCACACCGCTCGCGCCTATAGCCTCCTCCACGATGATACGAAGGCGGCCCGGAGCCGACTCGGTTCCATAATACCCTAAGCCGTTAGACCGACAACGCGGGGAAATAGCACAGTCTCGAAAATTAACTCGCGGGCGCTTTTAACCGCGAGCGGAATCGGCTAGTTATCGGCATTACTTGGGGGCTGAGGTGGACGCTGTGCGAGCGCGTTGGCGGCATTTGGCCCAGTCAAGTGGGTTCCTCGGTTCATGTGAGCCGAGGCTCGGCTGGCGGGAGTCCGCCAGCCCGTGATCCGCATTTGTCACCTCATAAATCACCTGGAGCCCGGTGGCGCCGAGCGGGCCTTGGTGAATCTCGTTGGGCAGCTTAACCCGCAACGATTCAGCAACGAAGTCGTCACTCTGACCGAGCCCGGCTGGTTTGCTCGCGAATTGGCATCGGCGGGTGTACCGGTGAACGACCTCGGAATGCGACGCGGTACACCAACACTATCCGGTTTGTATGCCCTCATCCGGCACCTGCGAAAGTCCCAACCGACGATATTGCAGACCTGGATGTACCACTCGGACCTCGCTGGCACGATCGCGTCGCGGTTCGTGCCCAACGTGCGGCTGGTTTGGAACGTGCGGTGCTCCGATATCGTGATGCACCCCGGACAGAAACGGCTGCGGTCGATTGTCTGGCTGCTCGCGCGTCTTTCGCGCAAGCCCGACGCCGTCATTGCAAATTCGGAATCCGGTCTGAGGTTTCATGCCGAGATTGGATTTCACCCGCGACGGTGGGAGAAAATCGTAAACGGAGTCGATCTCGCGCGATTTCGGCCGTCCGGCGATGCGCGAACGAAGACGCGTGCCGGCCTGAACGTTGATCCGCAAAGCCCGTTGATCGGACTGATCGCTCATTTCCGTTTGATGAAGGATCATGAGACTTTTCTTCGTGCGGCGGCTCTCTTTGCGAGCCGGCGTCCGCAAGCACGGTTTTTATTGTGCGGCTATGACTGCACTGCGGATAACGCGGTGCTCGCGCGTTTGATCGGCGAGGCAGGCCTGCGTAATCGCATCTCGCTTCTCGGCTTCAGAGAAGACATCGAAACGATCTATCCGGCATTGGACGTACTAACGTTGTCATCCAAGCTTGGCGAGGGTTCTCCGAACGCCTTGATCGAGGCCATGGCGTGCGGCGTCCCCTGCGTGGCGACCGATGTGGGCGACTCGCGCGAGATCATCGGGGATGCCGGGCTGGTCGTGCCGCCGCGCAATCCCGAGGCCCTTGCACAGGCCTGGGAGGACGTTCTTGCCGAAAACCGGGAAAATTGGACACTTCGCGCGCGTGCCCGCGTCGCCGGCAGCTATTCGCTCGACCGGATTTGCCGGTCTTACGAGGCGCTCTACGAAGAAATGGCGCGGGAACCGCACATCCTCCTCGAGCACAGCCGAAGCTCGGCCAAGCGCGTCGCCTGAGGCGGGATGACTTTTCTGCGAATCCCGCTCGATCCTTTTGCTATAAGCGCGCCGCGGTACACGCGGCCGGGGGAGGGCAGCTGAATGTGCGGCCTCGCGGGTTTCTTGTGGCTCGGGAAGGGGCCGCCGCCGTTCGACGGCGAACGACGGCTGTGGCGCATGCTCGATACGCTGCGTCACCGCGGACCTGACGACGAAGGCGTCTGGCAGGACGGCGTGTGCGGCCTCGCGCACGCGCGGCTTTCCATTATCGATCTGTCGCCCGCCGCGCATCAGCCGATGGGCAGCGCCGACGGGCGGGTTTGGATCAGCTACAACGGCGAAGTCTATAACTTCATGGAATTGCGCCGCGAGCTGGAGGCGAAGGGCTACCAATTCCGCAGCCGCTCCGACACCGAAGTCATCATCTGCGGCTACCAGGCCTGGGGTGCCCAAGTCTTCAGCCGGCTGCGTGGCATGTTTGCCATCGCGCTGTGGGACAAGGGGGCACGCAAGCTGCTGCTCGCGCGCGACCGCTTCGGCAAGAAGCCGCTGTATTACGTGAAAGCGGGCGATCTGATTCTGTTCGGATCGGAGATCAAGGCGCTGCTCACGTGGCCGGAGGTCGACCGCGCGCCCGACCTTGTCGCCATCGATCAGTATCTCACGCTGCAATATGTTCCGGCGCCGCGCACGGCCTTCGCCTCGGTGCGAAAGGTGCCGCATGCGCATTATCTCGCGATTGAGCCGAGTGCCGCCGGCTGGCGCGTCGCGGAACCGGTGCAATATTGGCGCGTGCCGGAGCCGCGGTATGCAAAAAATCGCACGCCGCCGTCCCAGCTTGCCGGCGAATTGGTCGAGCGCCTGACTGAATCCGTCAAGCTCCGCATGATCTCGGACGTGCCGCTCGGCGCATTTCTCTCCGGCGGCGTCGATTCCTCGGCGGTCGTGGCGCTGATGTCCGGTTTGGGCGCCGGGCCGGTGAAGACCTTCTCGATCGGTTTTCCCAACAAGGAATACGACGAGACCCGTTACGCCCGGATGGTGGCCGAGCGCTACGCGACCGACCACGAGGAAATGATCGTCGAACCCGACGCGATCGAGGTGATACCCAAACTGGTGTGGCACTACGGCGAGCCCTTCGCCGACTCCTCGGCCGTGCCGACCTACTACGTGTCGCAAATCGCGCGTCGCAAGGTGACGGTGGCGCTCAACGGTGACGGGGGGGACGAAGCCTTCATGGGATACCCCCGCTATGACACCGCGCGCCGCATCTCGCAGTTCGACTGGATGCCGCCGGCGCTGCGGCGTCTCGCCAGGGCTGGGATCCCGCATCTGCCGGCGTCGGTCCACCGGCGTTATGGCAACCGCTTGTCGGCCTTCGGCGAATTGATCGCCGGCTCCGACCAGCGCCCGAGTCAGCGCTACGCTTTCACCATCGTGTATTTCATGGATTTCCAGAAGAAGCAGGGCTACACCGACGCGATGTCCGAGTTTCTCTCGGGCTCGGTGCTCGATCTGCTCGAGCCTTATTTCGCCGTCAGCCCGACGCTCGTCAGCGGCGCCAACTACACGGACATTCACACTTATCTGCCGGACGATCTGATGGTGAAGGTGGATGTGGCGAGCATGGCGCATGGACTGGAAGCGCGCTCGCCGCTGCTCGACCACGTGCTGATGGAATGGGCGATGACGATCCCCGAGCGCGTCAAAATGGCGGGGGGCGTGACCAAGGCGCTGTTCAAGAAGGCGATGGAACCCTACTTGCCGCACGAGCTGCTCTACCGGCCGAAAATGGGGTTCGGCTGTCCGGTCGATCATTGGTTCCGCGCGGAACTCAAGGACATGGCCTACGACGTGCTGCTGAGCGACGCGGCGTCTCAGCGCAACATCTTCCGCAAGGACTATGTCAAGCAGCTGCTCGACGAGCACGTCAGCGGGGCCAACGGTCATTCGACGCGGCTGTGGGCACTGTTGATGCTGGAACTGTGGTTCCGCATGTGGATCGATCAGCCCGCCGAAGCCGCGCTGGTGCGCCCGGCGGCGTAAGCCCTCAGCCGGGCGGCCGCATAACCGATAATGTTAAATTGGTTTGTCTGCTCACGTAGACCGGCGAATTAATGGAGAGAATCCTGTTTCTTTCTCAAGACCGTTGCGTACTCTATCGCTAGAGCCCCGGCCAATGGCCTTAAACAAACCTCTGCAAACCTCAGGGCCGGCTCCATGAAAGTGGGCACCAGAGGACGGAAATTGAGCGCGCCTGACATTAAATATCGCACGTAATTCGAGATGGGTTCCTGAATGACAATTTCCAGGTTTGGATTGCGTTGCTCAAACAACTTTCGATCTCGCTTGAAAATGATATAGGAGGTTGCGATGTTGGCGCCGCTCATTGCACCCATGGTCGCTGCGTCGCCCTCCCAAGCAAGTTGATCTTTGTCGAAGCGTTCCGTGTCGAATAATCTTTTCCAGAGAAACCCCGCAAACGGCCCATAATAGGGCTCGATGAGCACGCACCCACCGCCGGGAACGAGGACCCTGTCCAGCTCCGAGAAAAATTTTTGAGGGCTTGGAAAATGATGAAAACAATTGATTCCGTAGACCGCACGGATGGACTTGTCAGGAAACGGCAGCAACTGCGCATCGACCACCAAGTCTAGATTTGGTGCCAGGACGATGTCGGTAGTGGTAATCTCGGGGAACGCGTTTTTGAACAGGCTCCCACCGGCTCCGACCTCGACGCGTCGGCCGCTGCCTGTGAAGTATTTCTCATCCAGCGAAATGCAGAGATTGTACATTTCGAAGAACACGTCTCTGATGATCTTCCTCTCTGACAGTATCTGCCGGTGAATGGGAATTCTCGCGTCACTTTCTAAATCGACTCCTCGAAGTCTGGGTTCGGTTAGCATATTACGTAACCCGAGCATGAACCTGCTCAATCGGGGGCTCGTGCTTTGTGCTGACGACGCCACTTTCTACTCCCGTTAATCGACCGTGGACCATTGACTGGGTGTCGACGCCACAGGAAGTGACGACGAATGCGTGGTAATGGTGGCTTTAGAAGCGATTGGTGTGTACATGATCCGTTGGGTGGGGAAAACGCCTGCATGGGTTGCAATACCACTGGGTGGCGCTGACAACGAGGTAACGGCTGGCCCACTGATCACCATAATATGCCGGAAATTATCGATAATTTGGTGGTAGGCACAGGCCCCACTGGGATTGCAGCGGCGCTGGCATTGCTAGAGGCCGGAAAAGAGGTCTGCCTCATCGATCCGGGAATCACGTTGGAGCCGGACGTTCTGCCCCGGATCGAAGGTTTGCGAGCGAAGAGCGTCGAAGAGTGGCAATCCCAAGACTTGCAGTTTTTGTCGCAGCGTCTGCGACTCTCCGCCGGAGCGTTTGAGACGAAACTGTCATACGGTTCCGACTACTGCTACCGGTGGTCCGATCCGGCAACCGATCTTGATTCCCAGCAAAGGCCGACGATTAAGGCATCATATTCTCCGGGCGGGCTCAGTCAAGTTTGGGGGGGCGGCGTTCTGCCGTTTTCCGAGGATGATCTCGCCGGTTGGCCAATCGGATTTAATGAATTGCGTCCGCACTACGCCCCCGTGTTGCGACTCATCCCATATGCGGCAGACGACGATGATTTCGATGGCGCCCACCCGCTGCATGCGGGCACAATTCCAGCCTTGCAATTGTCGCGGACGAGTCAGGCGTTCCTCGATCACGTTACCCGTCACAGAGATGCGCTTCATGCACGAGGCGTGACCATCGCTCGGTCGCGGCTTGCAGTCAGGAGCGGGGACTGCCGGTACTGTGGTCTTTGTCTTTATGGGTGTCCATTCGGCCTCATCTGGAGTTCCGATATGGAGCTCAGAGAACTCTCCGCGCGCTTCGGTCCGCGCTTCCGGTACGAGCGCGGATGGATCGTGGATCAGGTTCAGGAGCGGGAGGGCTTCGTGGACGCGATCTGCCTAGATCCCGATAGCGCCAGCTCGCGCGTCCTGGTTGCGCGCCGGGTATTTATCGCTGCCGGCGTTCTTCAGACGACCAAGATCATCGTAAAGAGCCTTAATCTTTACGACTGCCCAGTGCGGCTTAAGGACAGCCAGTACTTTGTGTTTCCCTTCCTACGCTGGCATCGCGTTCCCGGAGTGGCGCGCGAACGGCTTTCCACGCTGGCCCAACTCTTCCTGAGGACACGGCAGGCCACGATCGCGCCTCGTTCGGTATTAATATCAATCTATTCGTTCAATGAGGATATTCTGAGACTACTCGAGTCGCGCCTGCGTTTGTTTGGGCCGCTGGGGCCACTTTTGGCACGCTACCTCGCGGGGCGTTTAATGATTTTTGCCGGCTATCTGCACTCGGATCTCTCTTCTTCTCTTGAATTTCGACTCACGCGAACTCACGAGAGGAAATCGACGATTACACTGTCCTCTCGCATCGAGCCCGGTGCGCGCGAGACCGCCTGTCGGGTAGTGCGGACATTGACCGGGTTGAGTCGCTGGCTCGGTGGAAGACCGCTCCTATCCCAGTTGCAGGTGGGCGATCCCGGCACGGCATACCACTATGGCGGCAGTTTCCCGATGACCCGCGAGCCGCACAACGCTTTTGAAAGCGATCTCCTCGGCCGCCCGCGCGGCCTTCGTCGCGTATTTATCGTCGATGCATCTAATTTTCCGACAATCCCGGCCTCCACAATAACGGTCAATGCGATGGCCAATGCGCATCGGATTGCAAGCCACGCAGCGCGCGAGGTTCCGTGAACAAGACAGTCGCCATTACGGGAGCGAGCGGATATCTCGGATCGGCACTTGTAGATCTTCTTCTGTCTCGGGGATGGCAGGTGGTCGCATTGACCGGAAGCGCCCGCATGGCGGAACGCGACGGCCTCGTTGTCCGGCAGTTTCGCCTAGGACAACCATGGCCGGCTGATCTCGAGTGCGACGCTTTGATCCATACGGCATACGACTTCAAGCCCATCGCCTGGGACGATATCGAACGCGTAAACGTCAAAGGCTCGATCGATCTGTTTTCATCCGCCCTCGCTGCCGGCACACGTTGTATTTTCATTTCCTCGCAAAGTGCTGCCGCTCTCCAATCCATGTACGGTTCGGCTAAGCGCAAGGTCGAAGATTATTGTCGAGGTCATGGCATCACGGTAGTTCGTCCCGGCCTGATTACCGGTCCAGGCGGGCTTTACGGCAAACTGAGCAATTTGGCCGCTCGGCTGCCAATCATTCCAATCCTGGGGCGCGGCAATCAGGTGCTCTACCTCATTCGAAGAGAAGACTTATGTCGCGCCCTCGAGCAGGTGCTTCAACGCGAGGCCCTTCCCTCAATGCCGATAGAGCTTGCATACCCGGTGCGTTTCACGTTCCGGGAAATTCTTGCTCGCCTGGCGAAGCGACATCAGCGCCGATGTGTCCTGGTCCCGATTCCTATCATCGTTATTCGGCTCGGTCTTCGCCTGCTCTCGCGCCTGGGACTTCAACCCGGATTCCGCGAGGATAACCTGGATGGGCTCTCCGGGAATCCGCTTCCGCCGTCAACCGAACAACTGGATGTCGCCTTGCAGGATCCATTCGTGTAAGTATCGCTTGGCGACTATGATCCGCTGCCGCGGGCAGCGGCGTGAGCTCGCAGCTCGGTTCAGCCGGCTGGAAGCCCGTACAGTGCGAGCGTTTCCGCGATCATCCGATCCAGACCGAAGCGGCGTTCAACGAAAGCCGGACCAGCCGTCCGAACGGTCGCGCGCCAATCGCCCGCTTGCAGGGTCGCGATGACGCGCTCGGCAATCGGCGCCGCATCCGCCGACGCGACCACATAGCCGGTCACGCCCTCCTCGACCGCCTCGCGCGATCCGCCGCTGTCGGTGACGACCACGGGAACCCCAAGGGCGCTCGCCTCGAGCAGCACGTTGGGCGTGCCCTCGGCGCGCGAGGTCAGGAGAAAAACGTCGAACAGCGACAATCCGAGTGATGTGTCCTCGATCGGTCCCGGGCAATGCAGGACTTTCGTGAGGCCGTTCGCCGCTACCGCCGCCTCGATTTGCTTGCGCATCATCCCCGATCCGAACATGACGAAGTGACAATCGGGGAGGCGATTTGCGATCGCCCGCGCGGTTTCGACCCACAGCAGCGGCCGCTTTTCTTCGTTGAGACGGTGCATCGAGCCGACCACCGGCGCATCGGACGGTATGCCCAGGCGCGCGCGCAACGCCGCGACGCGCTGCGGATCGGCGCGCCGGATCGTGCTGAAATCGAAGCCATTGCGCTTGACGATAAATTGGTCCGCGGGCAGATCGAGCCACCGCGCGTAGTCGGCTGCTCCCGCCTCGCTGTTGTTGATCATCCTCACTTCGGGGCAGCGGACGAGTTCGCGGTAGGCGTAGTACATGTACGGGCGATACCAGATGAAATTGGTGGGCCGCACGTTGCGCGTTGAGATCAGGATGCGCGGAACGCCGGCGAAGCGCGCGGCATAAGCCGCCGGAATGGCGCATCCATCCTGCCAGCCATGCACGATAGCCGGCTTCAAACTTGCGAATTCCGCCGTGAGGCGAAGAATCTCTTCGCGGATGTCCCACGGCATCCACGCGATCTGACGCTTGATGCGACGCAACTCGGAGGGAAGGGCGGAAAGTGCGCGGTGGGCGTCCCGCACGTTCGCAGCATTACGGACGAATCCCGAAAACCGCTCCAGCGCGGGCAGGAAGAAGCCGAGTTCGGGATCGGCGCCGAGATTGAGACAGAGCAGCCCGAGCTTGCGATCGCTCCGCGGCTCGAGCGCGCGCAGCGTGTTGACAATTTGCCGCTCGACTCCGCCCGGCCCGAGGCCGGCGTTGACGAGCACGACGGGTCCGCCTGAAAAGTCCCGCGCGGAAAAGAGCGGGGCAAATTCGGAAATGGGAGCCGGCCTGCGCTCGAAGCGTTTGCTGAGCGAACCTTTCAGAATGGACTCGAGCCGGAAATAAGCCCGCACCAGCGACGCGCGGACGTTCGGCGGCAGGATCAGGCGCGCCGTCGAGCGCAAGTGCATTTGAAAAAGCGTCATGGTGAGCCAGGATGATCACCGCCGCCAGGGGCAATAACCATCCTCAAAACTCCAGGCAATCCCACTTGGCCAGGGTCTGGGGCGCGGCGGAGTACCGGGTGTAGAAGGCGTCCCGGTTGCGGTAACAGCACAAGGGAAGCGTGGCCTGTGGGGGCAGGCGGCGACTGTTTCGAAATTGACCTCTTCTCGCCGAGAGTTGCCCCTATTTTGCCAGATCGGCCGTCGCAGCACGGGGGTCGAACAGGCCATCGATTCCTATTAGATGCGCCAGATCCAGCTTCGTCCGTTCCTTCAGATTTCTACGGATGTGGCTTGCGTCTCGGTACAAAAATTCGTCGTCCAAAGTGGTGACGCACTTCGCTCCTGCGCACATCTGGATATACGGCGGCACGACGATGAGGTTGGGAAACTCGTGGCCAAGACTCGTCAGTACCTTGTGTTCAAATCGCGCGTTATCCATAGCGAATTTGCTGGATAACGTATCCTTATCGTCGATGCAGGTGCGTCGAAGGATGCGTGTTGCACGTTGGGCGATTACGCACGGGACCGGATCATAGCCCCATTGTGGCACATCCCCAAGGATGGCTACATTCCTGCGGCTCCTGGAGACCGCGCGTACCAGTTCAGCTAGACCATCCCGGAGTAGCTGATTTTGTTTTTCGACTGATTGAGAACCCGAGTCGTCATAAAGCATTCCAGTCACTTGAGACCATGAAGCAGCGAGAATTACGAAGTCAACGTCCGCGCTCTGAAGGAACCGTATCGCCGCGTCGTAACTACGGCCACAACCTAAAGCATAGCTCAATGGAGCGCCAGGATAGGCTTCTTTGACGTGGCGATTGTCGATCACCGCCGGGCACTCGTGGTAGAGCAGGACAGATACTCCATGCTCCCGCGCAATGGGATCAAAGATCGGTGCGATATGCGCTGCGTGGCTATCTCCCCATAAAAACGCTCTCTTCGAAGCCGATTGCCACGGCGCGCCAAACGTCAGATATGGCTTTGGAAACTCGGGAAACTGGCTATAGGTTCCCGCGGACGTCCATTCCCACATCTGGGTGCGGCTTTGCATCCCAAGAATGGCCTCAGGCAGTCGGGCCGGGAACCCTGCTGCAATAACGATCGCGATGCTGCCCGCGACGATTGCCGCTGCCCCCCCGATCCCCGTCCCGATTGCCGCTAAACGCGATAGCCGCGATCGTCGAACCGGTTCCTCGACAAAGCGCCAAGATGCCCAGGAGACGACCAGAATAACAGCCAATAGCGCCGCGGACTGAATCGATGAGGCGTCCTCGCCGAGATTGTAGTGGCGAAACAATACGAGAATTGGCCAATGCCAGAGATACACGGAATATGAGATAAGTCCGAGGAAAACGATGGGCTTCAGAGAAAGCGCCCTAGAAACGAAATCCCTCTCGATTTGTCTAGGCGCCAGCAATAACGCAGCGCCAACGCATGGAAATAGAGCCACCGCGCCGGGAAACACGGATCTGTCCGTCAGTGCCACTGCGCTCCAGACGACAAGGCAGATGCCGGCGACGCTCATTACATTCGTGACCAGTGGCGACTTCGGCCAAGCTGCCCGCTGGGTCATCGCCACCGTGGCGCCAACTGCAAGCTCCCAGGCGCGCGTATCTGCTCCAAAGAAAGCGCGCTTAGGAAACTCGCCCGTAACACTAATGCACCAAGTCAGGCCGACAACGGCGATCAGAACGGTGGCCGCCCCGACCGCCGCACGACTTCCCTTCGCAACTTTCGCCAGGAAGACCAGCGCGACCGGCCACACTAAATAGAATTGCTCCTCGACCCCCAGGGACCAAGTATGCAGCAGAGGCATGGTACCAGACGCCGGATCGAAATATCCGCTGTGCTCAAGGAACCAAAGGTTTCCGACCGATCCAGCCGCATGAACTGCGCTCCAGGCAGCGGCTATGTAGTCGCCTGGCAGCAGAAGAGCATACCCGGCCAACATGACAGCCGCGATCATTACGAGCAGCGCCGGCAAGATTCGCTTCATTCGGCGCGCGTAGAAGGAGAGGAGCGAAAAACGTCCGCCCTCAATATCTTCGAAGATGATCCCAGTGATTAGATATCCGGAGATGACGAAGAATACATCCACCCCGACGAATCCGCCCGAAACAAGCCGCATATGATACAGGACAACGAGCGAGACTGATGCCGCCCGCAGGCCGTCGATGTCTGATCGGTATTTCATTGTCCCGCATCCATGCGTAGCACTTGCACAATCTATAGCAGATCGCAACGGCGTCCTGTATTCCGGGTGTCTAAAGCGTCGGTAGAAGCGCCGTGAGAGCTGCGATCAATGCCGCGTCAATTCCTATTCGTGCTGGAGACCTGTGGAGGTGGGCGCGCACTGATGCGAACCGGAACGCTGATCTAACCGGCCTTTGAAAATCCGGACCGCCCAGCGACATAGCACGTGGCGTCGAGGAGGGCGAATGCAGCTGGCTGTGGCCCTGTGGGATGTCCTTAGGGACTCCAAAATCTGCCTCTTCTCGGCCACGGTAAGTATGTCTATAAGCTCGATCCAATAACCAATACGATGTCGAGCGAACACCCCATCCTGGTAACCGGCGCCGCCGGATTTATCGGCTTCCACGTCACGCGGCGGCTGCTCGAGGCGCGCCGGACGGTGGTCGGTCTCGACAACCTGAATACCTATTACGACCCGAAGCTCAAACAGGCGCGGCTCGGCCGGCTCGCGCAGTTCCCGAATTTCCGTTTCGAGAAGATGGACCTTTCCGATCGCGCCGGCATGGCCAACGTGTTTGGCGGCTATCGTTTTCCTGCGGTCGTGCATCTCGCCGCGCAGGCGGGGGTGCGTCATTCGCTGGTCGATCCGCACGCCTATGCCGACGCCAATCTCACCGGATTCCTCAACGTGCTCGAGGGTTGCCGTCACCACGGGTGCCATCATCTGATCTATGCCTCGTCCTCCTCGGTCTACGGCGCCAATACCCGCATGCCTTTCCGGGTCGCCGACAACGTCGATCACCCGCTCAGCCTCTACGGCGCCACGAAGAAAGCGAACGAGCTGATGGCGCATGCGTACGCCCACCTCTTCGCCCTGCCGGCGAGCGGCCTTCGTTTCTTCACCGTCTATGGGCCTTGGGGCCGGCCGGACATGGCGATGTGGCTGTTCGCGTCCGCCATTATCGAGGGCCGGCCGATCCGCCTGTTCAATTACGGCCGCATGCGGCGCGATTTTACCTACGTCGACGACGTGGTGGAGGCGATCGCACGCCTCATCGACCGGCCGCCGCGCGGCGAGCCCGCGTGGTCGGGCGACGCGCCCGATCCGGCCACGAGCCGCGCACCCTGGCGCGTTTACAACATCGGCAATAACCAGCCGGTCGAGGTCACCGAGGTGGTGCGCCTGCTCGAACAAGCAATCGGCAAGCAGGCGATTCGGGAACTCGCCCCGATGCAGCCGGGCGACGTGCCGGAGACCCGGGCCGATGTGGCGGATCTGGCGGCAGCGGTCGATTTTGCGCCC
>JAMXLL010000049.1 GCA_024281015.1 Candidatus Binataceae bacterium | reverse complement strand
CTGGCAACAAAACTCGCCCAGGCACACGAGTTGAAATACAACAATGAATCGAAGCGTGCCAATATAGGGTCCCGCAATGGCATATCCACGCGGGCCCCGATGTATGTCAGGATGCATCCGAACACGCAGAATACCAGCCACGCTGATATGTAATAGCCTGTGTCGGCCAACTGCTCGCTGCGTCCTGAAACCCGGTAGTAAATAGCGACCACGATTGGAAAACCGGTGAGAAGACCGAATTTCTGCCAACCAAAGAATTTGATACCCAAGTGCCTCGACAACACTGCATCGAGCAGCCCAAGACAGATGATGGCCGCCCAGGTCCAATCAAATCGACTGTGAAGTACCGAGACAACCTGAAAACCCCGCCTGCTTTTTGGACCGGTATGCCCAAACTCATCAGTAAGGCCTGGTGACTCCAGGCAACGCTCGCACTCCATGACAGAGGGCATCTTGTTGGGCGACAGTTTAATTCATCCTCTCGTGACTATTTGCCGATACTGGTGACAATGGATTGGCGGCATGTTGACCAACAACTACTGTGCAGTCTCAAAAGTCACAGTAATGGGCGCGACGCCTTTTCTTTGTCATCTCTTTCCGTTCGCTGCAAAGTGAGGGCCGTATAGAAAGGTCGCTCATAAGCGGAGCGACTTGCCCTATTCCTTCATCTGCTCGCGTCGGCTGGCGCCTCGATCGCTCGGTCGAGATAACAACTCCGGCACTTTTGGTATAGAACCTTGTCAGTGGCACTCTTGAGACCCAACATTAGTTGGACTTGGGTAACCCCAAACAGAACTGCAAGACATGTGGCCGCCTCGGCTGCTGACCTATTATCCGTTAACTCTTAATGCGAAATGGCTGGTACGCTTATTGATTACTATCTGTGGACTAGCTTTATTCAACCTATCGCGACGAGGAGCACGCTCGGCATTGAGACATAGCACTGAGGAATGTCCCAATTTGCGCCACAAGCTGGTGCCGTCTTCTCGGCATTCAATTTACTTGCGGCGAGCGTCGCCTGCTTTCTGCCGTGGACAAGTTTTGGTGTTGGTGACCCTGGCGATAGTCATGCTAATTGGCTGTGTTGCATTGGCGGTCGACGTCGGTTTCCTGTGGGGAGCAAAGCGCAGAATGCAGACAGCCGCCGATGCAGGTGCCGCGGCCGGTGCAATCGCAAGCCGTGAGGGCTATGGCGTCACTACGGCCGCTAAGGATGCGACTGCACTCAACGGCTTCACGGATGGCACGAGCAATGTCAATGTAACTGTCACTAATCCCTATAGTGGCGGCTCATGTAGTGCGAACTGCGTTCAGGTCACTGTCGAACAGGAGCAACCTACTTATTTCCTGCGCGTGCTAGGATTCAGCCAGATCGACGTGCAGGCCAGCGCCGTAGCCGGCACGCTCAACTCCGGCAGTTGCATCTACTCCCTGAGCAAAACCGCGTCGCCGGGTCTAAAAGTAGATGGCAGCACTACCGTGAGCATTCCTTCCTGCGATGTCGTGGTCAATTCGGACGGAAGTCCAGGGGCGACTTGCGGTGGTTCAGCCAGCTTTACCGCAGGTGGAATAGCAGTCGCGGGAAGTGTATCGGGGACCTGCTTGAGCCCGACTCCGTCCACGGGTGCTGGCCAGACGGCAGACCCCTTTTCCTATCTCGGAACCCAACCGAGCTGCTCCGGCAACACCAGTCAGAATATAACGAATGGTAATACCGTGACCCTGACTCAGGGTTCCTTCTGCGGCGGTATCACAATTCATAGTGGAGCAACCGTCACGTTCAGTGCAGGAACCTACAATCTTGGTTCCGGTGGATTGAGCATTTCCGGCGGCACGATTCATGGAACGGGCGTTACCTTCATCAGCACCGGAACAATCTCAGTGACAGGGGGTACAATCAATCTGAGCGCGCCGACCTCGAGCACTTATAAGGGGATCCTGTTCTGGGATACAACGACCGCCAACACTACAATTGCGGGGGGAAGCGGCTCTACCTTCGACGGTGCTATCTACGTACCAAACAGCCTTCTCAAATACGCGGGCAATAGCAGTGGGTCAGGCTATACCATTATAGCTGCTGGCTCAGTCGAGTTCACCGGAACTAGCACAGTAGGCGATAATTATTCCTCTTTGTCCGGGGGTACCTCACCAGTTGAATCAACTGTCCTCTACCAATGAATAACTTTCGTCACTGTGCTCACGGCCAAAGCATGGCTGAGCTGGCGCTGGCCTTGCCGGCTCTGGTCCTCCTGTTCCTCGGGGCCGCTGATTTCGGACGCCTGTTTTATTTTTGGATCGCAGTGAATAACGCCGCGCGCGCGGGTGCTCAGTACGGTTCCCAGAACGTAATCAACGCGGCCAACATTAGTGGTATGAGAACCGCCGCGATTACAGATGGGTCGAACATCAGTGGTTTGACGGCGACCCCAAGTCAATGCACTTGCGCGTCAGGAACCTCGGTTACGGTGTGCTCCGGGAGCAACTATAATTGCACCAACGCTCCCAGTGCTACCTACGTTGAAGTCGATACCCAGGCGACCTTTAATACCGTGGTGAGCTATCCCGGTATTCCCTCGTCAATTACGGTAACCGGCAAGGCAATCATGCAGGTCGCAGGATGATCCAGATCGCCTGTGGGGCGCTGCGAAAGCAGTGCCGGCCGGGCCAGGCCACGGTCGAGTTGGCCGTGGCGGCAACCGTCCTCGTTATACTGCTGTTCGCAATCGTCGAGATGGGAATCGTAGTTTACCGGTACAACCTGATCTGTTCTGCCGCGCGCGAGGCGGTCCGTTCCGCAATCGTGAATTGCACGACGAGCGCGGGTTGCAGTTCGAGCGCAACAACCACCATCAAGAACGCCGCCATCAATTCTGCACCCTTTTTGGGTACCGGCAACATCACCGTGAATACGCCGGCAGACCCGACTGACTCTACCAAAAACGACGCGCAGGTTTTGATTTCCTACACTTACGCCATGCAAATACCGCTTCTTAATTCGATCAGCTTCACCCTGACCAGTAGCTCGCAGATGATGCTGTCTCACTAGCTAGACTGGTCTATACAGCACATTTCACGCGGTGTGCTCCGACCGGTTTCTTCCACTCGGCGTCGCGCGTTCCCGCGAGTGCGCTGTTTGGAACGACAAGACCGGACACCGTTGTTCAACTTTACGAGACACGACACTAGAATACGTTTAGTTCTCTGCTACACCAAATGGAGCAATTATCGAAAGCAGCACAGCAGATAAGTAACCCACCCGAGCGGCAATCCCCTTTTGAAGCGGCGCGGCGAGCCAGGCGGCCGTCGTTGCTCAAGGCGGCGCCTCTCCTGGTGCTTACGCTAATCTTCCTGGCCAACCGCTGGCAGAAGACTGACCCAGACCTGTGGGGACACATCCGGTTCGGGCAAATGATGTTGTCCACCGGGCATATCGTCTCGCGCGATCCCTATTCATATAGCGCCTTCGGCAGTTCATGGCGCGACCACGAATACCTGACCGAAATCGTCATGGCAACAATCTACAACGCCTCTGGTGTGGTCGGTCTCAAGGTATGGAAGCTCCTCTGCATCACGGCCACTATCCTGTTGCTGGTCAAAGGGCTCGGTGAGACCGATGCGAACTACCTGGTGCAACTGAATACACTGGCCGTTGCGGTTGCAGTGATGATTCCTTACGTCCAGTTTCGCCCGCAAATCCATACCTATGCACTATTCGCCTTGATGCTCGCGCTGCTCGCAAAAGACAATTACCGCGGCTCCGCGCCGCTGTGGATCCTGGTGCCGGTCATGGCACTATGGAGCAACCTGCACGGTGGCTTTGTTATCGGATTAGCGGCGCTGGTGTCCTATACAGGAGCGCTTGTACTACTGGATTTGCTGGATGGGCGCCGCCTGAGGCGTGCCGGCACACTTGGATTGATCACAATTGCGGCAGTGGCTGTTACCCTGCTTCCTCCGAACGGCCTAAACTCTTGGCGCGCAGTAGTGAAAACCCTTAGTAGTCCGCTGACCTATCGTTGCCTCGCCGACTGGCAGCCGCTCTGGACAGCGATCAGCGCCCAGTGGCAGTCAACCCACACCGGGTTGGCATCATATTTTCTCTTATTCGCCCTTTGGTTCGCGTTCACTGTGTCTATCATGCTGCGCCCGTGGGGCGGTGACCTCCCTATGATCTCTATTGCGCTACTCATGAATGCCGGGGCGTTAAGGGCTGAGCGCAACGCGCCACTAGCGGCAATGGCCTGTCTCATCCCGACGGCGCGCCACCTTGAGCTGCTGTGCCGGGGCGGACAATTCCGAGGCAACATAATCCTACCGCAGTGGGCCCAAGGGATAATAGCTTGTGCTGTGTTGCTGCTGACGACCAACAAGGTGTTTTCATCGCAACTGCCAACCGAGCAGGATTACCCTGCGGCAGCGGTGGATTACATGAAACAGCACCGGCTACGCGGCAATATATTAACGTACTTTTGCTGGGGCGAATATCTAATTTGGCATCTGGCGCCGGATTCGAAAGTATTCTTTGATAGCCGTTATGACATGGTTTACCCAGCGCACGTGATCAACGATTATCTGAGTTTTTACTGGGGTCTATCTGACGCCAATGGGGTCATGGCGGTCTACCGGCACGACTTTATTCTGATTCCCTCGACGCAAAAGATATCCAGCTTACGCGGATCAGCCGGATGGAAGCTGATTTACAGCGATCGGGAATCGGCACTTTTCGCTCGTGCCGACTCTCCCGCCGCTCGGGTCGGAGCTCCGGTCGCGGCCAGAGCTCCAGAACTGCAATACTTCCCCTAATGGCTCTGGCGATGGCTGCGGTCATTATCTCGGACGGCTTAGCGCCAGTGAAACCGCCACGCTACTGGTGGTCCATCGAGCGCATCCAGAATTGCAATCAAGCGCAAAGTCCACGGCATTCGGAGCCGCTGAGAAGACGCTACCTGCTTCAACCTTAATGGTCCACTCCGAAGTCGCCGGCCGCATACGGCTTTTACTCGTTTTTGTTTTTTTTCTTATTTTTGTCGCTTCACCGGTTACCGTGCTCTCCGATTCACGTTTCGCCTTGCTTACCGCGCAAGCTCTCCTCAAAG
>JAMXLL010000048.1 GCA_024281015.1 Candidatus Binataceae bacterium | reverse complement strand
CAGCGTCACATCGCCAGCTTTAGCAGGCCAACCTCCGGCAGCAATGCCTTGGACTGAACAGGCAGCCGGTGATTCGCCGAGTTCGGCTCCTTTGTCAACCGTTTTGCGACTGAATTCCTGCTACTTTTGCTCACTTATCGCGATTTGTATAATTTTTACTTGGCAGCAGCAGACGGACCGGGTTTGACAAGCGCATGTCGGCATCCAGGACACCTCCTGTCAGGATAGTACCCCTAGGTGGATTGGGCGAAATCGGGCTCAACCTGATGGTAGTCGAGTGCGCCCAGCACGCGATTGTCATCGATGCTGGGGTTATGTTTCCCGAGGAACGCGGCTTGGGGATAGGTCGCTTGCTGCCCGACCTCAGCTATCTTGAGCAGTCGCACCAGCAGGTCGATGCGATAATCCTGACGCATGCGCATGAAGACCATATAGGGGCGCTTCCATACTTTTTGCGCAAGTTCCCGTCGCCGGTTTATGGAACCGACTTAACGCTTGCTTTCGCGAGGCGGTCGTTGAGCGAAGAGGGGCCAGTGGGGGCGGATTTTCGCAGTTTGCGGCCGGGAGTGGAATTGCGTACGGGTCCCTTCGTGATCGAGCCAATTCGGGTGACCCATTCGACACCTGATTCGGTTGCACTGGCGATTCGAACGCCAGCAGGGATGATCGTTCATACGGGCGATTTCAAGATCGACCCCGCGCCGGTCGACGGGATCAGCTTCGACACGGAGCGATTCGCGCGATTGGGTGAAGAAGGAGTGGAACTGCTGCTGTCCGATTCGACCAATGCGGAGCTGAAGGGACGCAGTGGTTCAGAGAGTTCACTAAAGCCCATTCTTGCCGAGTTGGTGCGAAAGACGCGCGGACGTTTTTTTCTCTCTTCCTTCTCTTCCCATTTGCATCGGATTCGTCAATTGGCCGAGGTCGCTCATGAAGCAGGCCGCTACGTGGTGCCATTGGGAAGACGAATGGCGGAGAGCGTTCGGCTCGGAATGGAGACCGGGCAATTGGACTTGCCCCGAGGCACGTTCATCGAGCGGACCGAAGCCGAGTTCCTTGAGCCGCGCCGGCTCGCTTTTCTGGCGACCGGCAGCCAGGGCGAACCGTTATCCGCCTTGGCCAAATTGGCCAAGGATACGCAGCCGTTGGTGAGGATCGAACAGGGCGATGTAGTTGTATTGTCGTCGCGATTTATTCCCGGCAACGAAAGAACTATCCACTCGGTGATTAACGCCCTCTACAAGCGCGGCGCCGAGGTCTTGTACGAACCGATTGCACCGGTCCATGTATCGGGCCATGCCCGGCGCGACGAATTGAGCGAAATGGTCAGGCTGGTCCGCCCACGCCACTTCGTTCCGATTCACGGCGAATACCGTCATCTCGTTCTTCACCAGGCTCTTGCGATCGGAAGCGGTGTTGCCGAGCGCAATTGTTTTCTTCTCGAAGATGGCGATACCGTAGTGATGAGCGGCGGCGAGGTGCGCCGGGGTAATTCAGTCTACGCCGGACGGATGCTGGAAGATGGAGAAGAATTGGGCGACCCGAGCCTGCTCCGCGAACGTCGTGTGCTCGCACAAGAGGGTACCGTAATTGCCATTGTAGCGATGTCCACTCGCAGCGGCAAAATTGTCGCGGGACCGCACCTACTGTCACGCGGAGTGGTAAACGGAGACGGTACCTCATCCCATATGAGTCGCGCTCGAAACGAAATTATTGAACGGCTACGCGTACTGGATGAATACGGCCGGAGCGATGGGGCCCAGATTCGAGACGAGATGGTGCGAGCATTGAGGCGTTACTTCAGCAATTCAATTGGCAAACGGCCGATGATTCTTCCATATGTCTTGGAGGTCTGAGCGCCATCGCGCACAAGCTTCGACTTCCTCATAGATCCCAGCTTCAGCCTCAGACTGCTGTTCCCGGTGGGACGATCACGGTTTTGGAAACCGCTCGTTCAACCCGAGTTGTGCACGAATTGGCAGCACTCGGCGTCCTCGCGCTATCACTTTACATGCTGCTCAGCCTTGTATCGCGCGACGCAGGTCGTGTTCCGAATCTTGGTGGTCCTTTGGGGGACAGCCTGGCGCGCATCCTGGAATCGGTATTCGGCTTTCCAGCCTACCTGTTTGCGTGTTTATTCGGCTGGCTAGCCTGGCCCGTGTGGGCCAGAAGATCGATTCGCACCCTGGCACGGAATAGCGCCGGAGGAGCCTTGTTGATGCTCTCGCTGAGCGTGGCAGCCGGCTTTTACGCGGTTCCGGGAATGATGCCAGGGGGCATCGCGGGCACCGCGATAGCCGCCACCTTGCGTACGTGGCTCGATTTGGCCGGAGGCTATCTTGTTGTGCTGCTAAGCCTGGTTGGTGCACTTGCATTGATGGCCGGCCGGGCACCCACTGAGTTGGCGGAGTCATTGGCCGATTTGGCCCGCAATGAATCTCATCGTACAGGCGAATCACAAGCGCATTGCGGTTCGGAAAATGACAGCAGCGCTGCCGTGTATTCAAACGCAAGCCTTCCAGCCCCACCTGGCCCTGGCGACACGTTTATTCCTGCCCGAGGCTTTGAAGTTCAAGTGCCGCCATTCGCCGAGCCCTCGCTGCGTTCGCCAAGGTCGGCCAATAACTACCAGCTGCCCCCGCTCGAGCTGCTGGATGATCCACCGCTGGAGCACGCGAAGTTCGACGAAGCAGCGCTCCAGCAGAGCGCGCGTTTGCTTGAGCAAAGACTTAGCGGCTTCGGCGTGGACGGGCAGGTGGTGGAGGTGCAGCCCGGCCCCGTGGTTACCATGTTCAAGCTCGAGCCGGGCGAGGGCGTCAAGGTGAGCCAGATCGTAAATCTGGCGGACGATCTGTCGATGGCGTTGCGGGCCGCCACCGTGCGCATCCTCGCTCCGGTGCCGGGCGAACCGGTGGTTGGTATTGAGGTCCCCAACCGCAAGCGTGAAAAAGTGTACCTGCGGGAGATTCTCGAGGCCGAGGAATTCAAGCTGTCCGCCAGCCAACTCGCCATTGCGCTCGGCAAAGACATTGCCGGCAATCCGGTGGCGGCGGATCTTGCCGCAATGCCGCATCTCTTGATCGCCGGGGCAACCGGCACGGGTAAATCCGTGTCTATTCATACGATGTTGGCTTCGATTCTCTTCAAGGCCACCGCTGACGAGGTACGCTTTATACTGATCGATCCGAAAATGCTGGAGTTATCAGTTTACGAGGGAATCCCTCATTTGCTGGTTCCGGTCGTCGTGGACCCGGAAAAAGCAGCTGCCGCCTTGATCTGGGCTACTACTGAGATGGAATCCCGCTACCGGATGATGCGTGAGCTGGGGGTCCGTAATATCGACGGCTACAATCGGGCGATCGGCCACAGTGGCGAATTGCTGGAATTGAAGCGCGGAACGCCAGCACAAAATTCCGGAGAAGGCGACGACTGGATCGATACGCCTATCAGACATCGGCGCTTGCCGAAGATCGTGATCGTGATCGACGAGTTGGCCGATCTGCTGCTCAGCGAGGGGAAGACCGTCGAGCGTGATATTACCCGGCTTGCACAGAAGGCACGCGCCGCAGGAATTCACTTGATCCTTGCGACTCAGCGGCCTTCGGTGGACGTAATCACCGGCCTGATTAAGGCGAATCTGCCAGCGCGGATCTCATTGCAGGTGACCTCACGGGTTGATTCACGCACGATCCTCGATTCAATCGGCGCGGAACGCCTGCTCGGTGCGGGCGATATGCTGTTTCTCCCTCCCGGTACAGCAAAATTGCGCCGGCTCCATGGCCCATTCGTTTCCGAGACAGAAATCCGAAAAGTGTGCGATTTTCTCCGCGCCCAGGGCGCCCCGGACTACCAGATGGATATTCTCGAAGCCAGTGCGGCGGGGGAGGAAAATAGCTCCCGTGGCGGCGAACAGCGTGACGAGCTGTATGATCAGGCCTTGCAGATCGTGCTCGAAAGCGGGCAAGCATCGATCTCGATGATCCAGCGGCGGCTCAGAATCGGCTACAACCGCTCTGCCAGGATCGTTGAGCAAATGGAACGAGAAGGTATTGTTATGCCGCCTGACGGCGCGCGCCCCCGCGAGGTACGCCTCCGAGGCACGAGCTAATTCTCAAGTTGCGGAGCCCTTCGCCGGAAATGACAGGATCAAGAAAGCCGCCGGGATGGATGATTCTATCTGCATTGCCGCTGATCTGGCAGTTTACGCTCGCCTGTAAAGCCGGCGCGGCCATGCGGCCGGAGCCG
The DNA here is from genome assembly GCA_024281015.1 of Candidatus Binataceae bacterium. Lineage (GTDB taxonomy): Bacteria > Desulfobacterota > Binatia > Binatales > Binataceae > JAMXLL01. The sequence continues at coordinate 5,108 of JAMXLL010000048.1, read as the reverse complement.
GCCTCAGCGAGTTTGGAAACTATCCTGGACCGGCTGCAGCAGCACTATCAGCAGACAAGAACTTTCAGTGCCAAATTCGACGAGACCATCACCCGCCCCGGAGCACCGCCGGTCTCCCGGAGTGGAGTCATTTCCTATCAGCGACCGGGCAAACTCCGGTGGGAGTTCGAGGGTTCACAACCGGAGACAATCGTCAGTGACGGCAAGACCATCTACGATTATGATCCGGGGTTGAACCAGGTAGTGGAGACCCCATTGGCGCAGGCTTTTCGTAGCCAAGCGGCTGCCGCTTTTCTGCTTGGCGCCGGCAATCTCAAGCGGGATTTCAATGCGAGCGGTATCTCGGCGCCAGATTCCAAAGGGCTCGTCCACCTCAGTTTGAGCCCGCGCCAGGGAGGCGAACAAATAGAAGCAGGCATCGAGCGTAAGACGTATAATATTGCTACTTTGTCGATCACCGACGCGATGGGTAATCAGACGCAGTTTACTTTCAGCGATATCGTTCTCAATCCGCCGCTGCCGGCCTCACATTTCGTATTCACGCCACCAAATGGTGCGGATATCGTCAGTGCCGGAGCAGCTAATCGGCCCTGAGCGGCAAATCCTGTCCAGCGATCGGGCCGCGGCTCGAATCGCAGCCGGCGATCGCGCGACCGTATATCACTGAGTAGACGCATAAGCTCTCCAACAATATCATAGGGCCCTACCGATAATGGAAACTGTCCATCTGCTGACGCTTGGGTGCCCAAAAAACCTGGTTGACAGCGAGTTAATGCTGGGCGCACTCGCGAACGCGGGTTACGAGATAACCACCGATCCCGCTAGCGCGCAGGTGCTGATCGTGAACACCTGTGCGTTTATCGAGGCGGCCAAAAAGGAGTCAATTGAAGCTATTCTCGAAGCAGCCGAGCTCAAGACGAAGCGTCCCGGCCGGCGGCTGGTGGTAGCTGGATGCCTGGCACAACGTTACGGGGCAGAGCTGGAGAGCGAACTGCCGGAAGTGGATATTTTGGTTGGCACCGGCAATTTCCTTGACCTCCCCGAGCTGCTGCGGCGGACCGAGCCGCCCGGCCTGAAATCCTGGTACTCGCCGGAAGACGGAGCGGTCCCTTACCTGGGCGGGGCACACCTGCTGCCGCGCAGCGACACACCGCGCATAGTAACTGGAAATTTCTTTAGCTCTTATTTGAAGGTTTCAGAAGGCTGCAATCATAAGTGCGCATTTTGCATTATTCCCCGCATTCGCGGCCCCCACGAGAGCCGGCCGCCAGCCGATTTGGTCCGCGAATCGCGCCGGTTGGCTGAAGGCGGGGTGAGGGAACTCAATCTGATCGCGCAGGACCTCACCGCCTACGGGCGTGACCTCGCGCCTCGAAGTTCCCTTGCTGAACTACTCGCGAGCCTCAACCAAATCGAGGCTCTTAGCTGGATTCGGCTGCTCTATTGTTATCCCAATTTCGTCACTGACACGCTGCTTGATGCGGTCGCCGAACTGCCGAAAGTGGTCAAATATATTGATATGCCGCTCCAACACGCTGATGATACAGTACTTCGTACGATGCGGCGTGAACGTTCCGGTGATGCGCTCCGCAGATTGCTGGATCGCATTCGGAAGCGCGTGCCACAAGTAGCCCTCAGAACTTCTTTCATCGTTGGCTTCCCTGGTGAGACGGAGCAGGCCTTCTTCCGCCTGCTCGACTTCGTCCGCGAGCAGGAGTTTGACCGGGTAGGCGTGTTTACTTACTCGCATGAGGAAGGCACTTCGGCCTATGGCTTGCCTGGTCAGGTTCCCGAGCGCGAAAAGCGGCGGCGGCGAGCTCGATTAATGGAAGTGCAAGCGGAGATTTCATTGCGCCATAACCGGGCCTTAGTCGGTCAAGTAGTTCAAGTATTGGTCGAAAGCCAAATGCCGGGGCGGGCCACGCGGATGCGCGGGCGGACCCCATGGCAGGCGCCCGAAATAGACGGGATGGTAGTGCTGAGAGGTGCTGCCGAACCGGGCGAGTTCGTTGATGCCCAGGTTAAACAAGCCCTTACCTACGACCTTGTGGCTGACGTCGTGGGCGCAGGTCAACCGCAGAGGTGCGAGCAATGACAGACCAACCAATGGCGGCAAGCCGCAAGCGATTCATGGCCGACCTTCGTCAGCAATTGCTCGACATGAAGGCCAAGTTGCTCGACGAAATGCAGCTGGAATCCAAGGCTGAGCGCGAGGGCAACAAGGACGAGGGCTTGGACACATATGACCTGGCTTCCGAAGAACGTGACCGTGAGATCAGCTTTATCCTGTCTGACCGCGAACACAGCAAGGTCAGGAATATTGACGACGCCCTTGAACGCATTCAGGACGGCAGCTATGGCATCTGCGATGCCTGCGGGCTAGAAATAGGCGAAGAACGGCTAAGTGCGATGCCGTTCACGCGCTTGTGCCGCGACTGTCAACAGGAGCAGGAGCGCGAAGCACGGTCACAACGTCGCGGTGAAGATGAACGGAATACCTACCGCAAGCTGGGCTCGAGTGATGCCGATGAGGAGAGCGCTTAAGCTGATTAAGAAGCGCCGCACCGGCGATTGATCGCCAAGCGATCTTTACCGGAACCGGCCTAGCAGGCATGCTTAGTGGTGACGCGTTCCAGCGAAATAGCTCTTCGGAGAACTCCGCATGGCTGTTAGCCCATGAGAATTTTCAGGGAACTCGATTTTGGTCAGGCTAGCGAATCTTCGATTCTTGAGGAGGAGAATCGTATACGCAGCAAACTGGCTGCGGTCCGGGCGGTGGTTGCGTTTGGTAGTGCTCGCGGTGGAGTCGGCAAAAGCGCGCTGTTGGTCAACATTGCCGCGGCGCTAGCGTTGAGCGGCCGCAAAATCGCGATCGTCGATGCTGACCTCAATTCACCCAGTATTGCGCCGATGCTTGGCGTGAAGACCGGCCGCCATGCCTTCATGGGCGACGAGATTGAACCTGCTACGGGGCCACTCGGGCTGCGCCTAGTCAGCAGCGATTTTCTACCTCAAGGTGAACCGCCAGCAAGTTTCATCGATATCGACGAAATTTCCACGGTTCCACAGAATGGCGCACATCCGAACGAATTTGGTTACCTTGCGGCGCTGCGGCGATTGTTGGGGCAGTCCCGGTTTGGTCCCCTTGACCTCGTCCTGGTCGACCTCGCCCCTGGCATCGAACATATCTATCGCCTGCTCAAGATAGTACCGCGAGCGAAACTGCTCCTCGCGAGCCATCCCTCTGAACTCTCCGCACGCGCGACACGTGCCGCGATAGGTGTCGGTGCCCAGCATCCCGACGCCGTGATAGGGGTGGTAGAGAATATGGCGGGATTTAACTGCGACGGTTGCCATCGAGTCCGCCCACTGATGCCGTACGGATCGCTGGCGATGCATGCCCGTGAGACAGGGGTCCCGCTGCTGGAACGTTTGCCGTTCGATCCACGCTTTGCTGAAACCTGCGAACGCGGCGTATTTTTTATCCGCGAGTATCCACAGACGCCGATGGGCAAGCAACTAGTTGCTCTGGCGCAGGCAATCGATAAAGCCGCTGAGAGTGATCCGCGCGTAGCAGCATCAGCTTCCTCATAGTTGCACCAGGTTTGGCCATTGCTGATTGCGCAGCTCCGAGCTCGAGCTCACTACTTAGCGTCCAGCGTTTGATCTTCGGATGGGTGCTCACCACCGGAATCCACTCCGACGCGCTGCGAAAATTCATACATCCCTGCACCTTTTGCATCGCCCAACCTGAACTCGGCGAAGCCCAGGGTGGTATGGAGACGCGTGCCTTCGGGCCCCGGCCGTGAGAGCATTACAAAGGTTCCGGGCCGGCCTTCGATCGATAATTGGCCACCTTTAGGGTCCATTGCGGCCGCCGCTACGCGTTCGGGCGCCTTGAACGATGAGGCGCGCTCGATGCGAATCTCGCCCGAGTTGCAACCGGTCCAGCCGTCATTGCGCAAGACGCGCGCTATCCAGTGATGAGCACCGCCGTCGAGCTCCAGTGCACGGGCCTCGAAGGCCTGACTTTCCGCGTTGCCACTAAAATTCGACCAAATCATGCGACGTGTCACGAATTTTTGCGGCCCCAAACCCGTGAACGATGCACCCAGGCGAAAGTTTGCATCGAAAACACGACGGTTATTATTGAGCGAAATGGACCCGTGCATTCTTCCGAAGGCCGCATGGGGCGGGATAATCAGCGACAGCTCTCCGGGTTGCAATCGCGAGCGGTGCCCTTCGGCGAATAGTTCATCGAGCTCCACCAGTATGTCGCTGAAGGAAGCTGCCGCTCCGTAGAATTCAAACGTCGCCTCGACCTCGCATCTCCGATCCAACCGGCTAGTAGCGAGCGCCTGTTCGACACTCAGATAAGCCGTGCCGTCGTCAACGGTTACCGCCGGCCCGCGAAACTGCAATTTGCCACCGGGGGCGGCGTCCAGGATTAACGGACCGATGGAGAGATGATTACCAGTGCGCTGTGCCTGGCCTTCGGCCGTGAACAGTGCCACACGGCAGCCATCGAATAAGATCATGATCCGTCCACCCGCAGCGCCTGGACCGAAATCAAAGCTCACCATTCCGCCGAGCCGTGCTGCAGGATCATAGAACTCAACGCCAACTCGCGACGGTGGCGCACTCGAGGCAGCGTTTTTTCGGGTGGATGACGGCAAGGTTCGCCGGATGATGGAAATCGGAGGTGAAAACGCAGCCGGCACTTGAGCGCAGCGTGGCGTTCGCTCGTCAACAAAGGCGTCGCCTATGGCCTCCAGCGCCCGCTCGCGGAATTCCCCTGGCAGGCGCAAAGCAACCGACATTTCCAGCTGTAATGCGTTCACGCTACCGGCTTCGGCTATGCGGGCCAGCCGGCGCAAAGATGCCGCATCCGAACCGGCATGGCGGATCGTAAAGCCTTGCAGGAGGTTATGTGCGGCGGCGCCCGGGTAGCGCAGGCCGAAGGTTGTCTGAATCTGTGCCTCGCGCAGACGCGCTGCCAGCGCACTCACCGGCCCGTGAATGAAGGTATCGCTAGCCGTAACATGCGCACCTGGAGGCGGACGCAAGATGCCGCCTACCTCTCGCACGCCGAGGCCAAGATCGATTCG
>JAMXLL010000047.1 GCA_024281015.1 Candidatus Binataceae bacterium | reverse complement strand
GAGGGATTTCGAGGCCTACACGCGCGACGCGGTCATCAAGCAATTCGCTCGATGCGGGCCTATGGTTGAGGCTGGGGCCGCAGAATCCCGTTGGTCGCGTTGAAAGGGGAGAACGAACTGGGCGGGTGCCTGGCGTTTTTAGGATCGCCTAACGTGCATCGCGGCCTGCCCCGACGCAATCAGCCAGTGCGCGCTGTTGTGGTGTTATCCTGCCGCGACACATTCAGCTTGCTGCTGTGGAATGGCGCGTACCTGCTCGCCATTCAGGTTCGTCTCAACAGGCAAACAATGGACCGCGCTCTATTTCCAAATCTTTGTCGGGAGCGGCTGTAATGGCACTCTCGTCCTCCACTCAAAGGGAGAATTCATTCCGAAGAGAAAAAAAGACGTTGCATCACAATGACCGCCAGGATCCCCGCTCCCGCGCCGAAAGAACTTGCGAGCCAATCGACAACTTGCGAGTGGCGTCCGGGTATGAGGCCCTGAATTATCTCGAGTGCGGCAGCCAACCCGGTCAGAAGACAAACCGCCGCAACTTTAGTTTTTGTGTTTTCAAATCCGAAGGCTAAAAACACCGCCGTACTAAAGTAGGCGAGGGCATGCTCAATTTGACCGGCCAGCCCCGTGTGAGGACGCTCGCTGCCCGGAAGGAGTGAAAGAACGATGATCGCAACAATGCAGGCCGAGCCGATTGCTCGGCATATGCGCGGGTGGAGCGCCTCGCTTGCCCAGTCCTCGAGTCGGAGCATTCTCATCTTCTCCCATGGGTGACGTGTAGACCAAGGCAGCACGGTCTTCCAAGTGCCGTGAATTCATGCAAGCCGGCATTGGATTGCGCTTTCCCGTGATCGCAGTGGGTAAATGACCGACTTCCGCTGGCGCGGCCGCGGTGTTGAAGGCGCCGTTTGTCGAGGCGAGTGGTAGCACTAGCCGGAGCACGCTTGAGAAGGCAATGGTGCTTCCAGTCTATCCCAGATGCCCCGCGCCAAGGGGTCAGCTCGGAGAGCTAGGCCGGCACTTATGGAACTGGTGTATAGGAGCCGCAGCACGCCTGCAACGCGGGAAGGGGAGCGGATAGGAAAAAATTCACTGTGCTGGCGTGCCCCGAATCCCTAATGTGCCCACCAGCGGCTGGGCCCGTGGAGGTTGTAGAGGTCGCCACCCATAATCATTTAACACGAGCTCCGCCGGTGGCTTCATCCTCGCGGAAGATCTTCCGCAGGTTCCTCGTGTCCACCCGCACGGCGGTTGCGAGTTTGCATGCGTAGACGATTTCAGTTCGAAGGAACCGGGACTTTCGAAGGAGTGCTGCCTCCGGATGTCGAACACCTGCCTGAACTTTGGTGGGCCCCCCTTATACTTTCTTCAACCTAACGTACTTTCGGTCTACTCACGTCCGAAGCGAGCATGTATGGTCCAGGCTATACCGAATGGGTAGCGCTTGCGCTTTTAAGTCGCACAGCCGTCTCCTCGACGAGAGAATGTGAGCTGCTAACGAAAGCCCTGGAAAGGCGCGCCAGAGGTTGCAAGGGAAGCTACGAAAGCAGAGAGAAGGTCCAAATGGACGCAAGCATCAGAGATTTCGCGCTCCGCTCAAGAGACTTCGACCCCGGTCCGGAAGACAGCCCCCGGCGCGCTAGTCCGCTAAGTCAGTTGTACGATGTCATTGCGACGCTAAAACGAGAGTGGCGATTTCCGGTCATCGGAACGCTAGTCGGGGCTACGCTTGGCCTCACCTACGTTGCGCTCGCGCCTACTCTCTATAAGAGCAGTTCACGTATCATAATCGATACGGCGATGGGACGCTACCTGCAGAGTAGCAAGATCGTAGATGAGCCTGGCCTAGATGACGCTCAGATTGGCAGCCAGATCTACGTCATCTCTTCCGAGAGCAACATTCTACCGGTGGTTAAATCTTTAGACCTGACTCACGACCCAGAATTTGTCGGTTCGCCCAACGAAAAGCACGAAGGCCTTACTGGTATTCTGAATCGCATCTATCGTTTTCTGGGGTGGGACGAAATTCCACTCCCGACCGGGGAAGACAACGATCGTCTTGAACAAAGGGCAGCCGATGCAGTGTTCCAAAATCTTACTGTTTACCGCGAGGATGTGCCAAATGTGATAAACATCACTTTTTCTTCGCGTGATCCGAACAGGGCGGCTCAAATTGCGAACGCTCTCGCGGATCAATACATTTCAAGCGCGCTTCAAAGTAAGTTAAACTCCACCCGGGTGGTCAGTCAATGGCTGCAGGATCGTATGGCAGAGTTAAAGTCGCAAACAGCCGAAGCTGAAATAGCCGTGCAGAATTACAAAACAGCTAATAATATCGTAAGTACAGGAAAGGGGATACTTAACTCAGAGCAGTTGTCCGACTTGAATGCGCAATTGGCAAACGCAAGAATAGCAGTCGCGGAGGCCAAAGCGCGCCTCGATGGCGCGTCGAAAATAGCCGGGGAAAAAAGGAACGAAGGCTCCGCGGCCCGCAACCCCTCAGGAATATCACTCAACAATGCTGACATCTTGAAACTCAGGTCCGAATATCGAGACGTATCATCCCGGGCCGCTGAGCTAGAATCTAGCTTGGGTGCTGGGCATGCAGCCGTTATCAGACTCAAAAAGAAATTGGACGAATTGCGAGCGGCGATTCGGGACCAAGAGCAACTTATAGCCGACTCTTACGCAAATGAATATCAGCGAGCGAAGGCTCGTGAGAGTGAGCTGTCAAGTGCGGTTGCGCAACTGATGGAAATCGAAGGTTCAAATAGCAAAGCGCGGATTAAGCTGCGCGATCTCGAGAGCTCGGCGGAAACATCACGAGCTCTCTACAACACGTTCTTGCAGAAATATCGCGAGATCAACACACTGCAAGAGCAGGGCTTACCTATCGAAAACGCTAGGATAATGACCAAGGCTGTCCCGTCGCCCACCAAAAGCTATAAAAAAAGCATCGCTGTATTGGGCGGAAGCGTGCTGCTCGGCTTGGCGTTGGGAATCGGGGGCGCTCTTGGAAAGGAGTGGTCTGCCGACGTTTTTCGGAATCCCCGATCGATTGAAGACGCTACGGACATCCATTGTTCAATGTTGCCCCTGGTCACGCGCGTAAAGAACATTAAGGGGTCTTCGCAGTTTTCTTTAGAAGAATACGTCCTAGATGCGCCTTTTTCTCGTTTTTCGGAAAACTTGCGAACCGTGAAGACTGCGATTTTCGCTTCCAAATCGGTTAATGGCGGTAGGGTAGTAGGTATTATTTCTTCGCTGCCCAAAGAGGGCAAAACGACGGTGGCGGCCAACTTAGGCGCCCTCATGGTGGCTTCTTCAGGCGCTCGCACACTCCTAATAGATACCGACATGCATTTGCGGCAGCTGTCCGCTCGCCTCGCACCGCAAGCCCAATATGGATTGATCGAAGCTCTCGTTGATCCGTCGCGACTGGACAAGCTGGTGCACAGAAAGAACCGCTCGGGGCTTGATGTGCTGCCCTGTGTACTGCCTTCCCGCGTTCCCAATGCGGCTGATCTCCTTGGGTCGCCCAAGATGGAACGTTTGTTGACTGCCGCGCGCGGTACTTACGACTGTATCATCTTGGAAGTGGCGCCCATCATGTCCGTAGCTGATGTCAAGCTAATTGAAAAATTCGTCGATGTTTTCGTTTTCGTAATCGAATGGGGTCAGACGAAACGAACGGTCGTTTCGGAAGCTCTGAATGAGGCAGGCGTTATTCGTAACCGCATTGTCGACGTGGTCCTGAACAAGGCAGACCCTGTAGCTTTAAAGAGTATCGAAGCTTACAAGGGAAACAGGTTCCAGCATTATTACCAAGAGTGAACGCACATTATGGAACGTTGAGCTGACTAACCTGACCTCGTCGGGAGCGGCGTAGCTCAAGCGCATGCGCGACCAGCATCCTGATCTCGTTGCGGGTGATTAGTCCAGTAATGATCGCTCCGAACATATACATTACGAAGCAAAGTGGGATGCCGGCCCACGTCGGGATCGCGGGTATTAGAGCAAAGCCGACAAAGGCTATGAGGGCGGACAGCAATGCTCGCATTGCATCGTGAAGAGTTTCTTTCGTAAATAGGCCTTGGGGGAGCACGACGGCATATCCCAATAACATCACGAGCTCTCCACCCGTAAAGGCTGCCACAATTCCCAGCCCTCCGTTTTCAAACCGATGCTGAGCTAGAGGTACCAAAATGAACGACAAAGCCGTACTCAGTAGCACGTTCAAAAGCTTCACGAGGGCGAGGGATCGGGTGTGCCCTGTGGCGAAAGCCACTGCACCAAAAAGCGCTTCGAAATAGACTATAAATAACGCAGGTGCAAAAACTTTTAAGACGTCAACCGACGGCCCAAAGCTGCTGCGACTATATAAGATCGCGACTGCCTCATGAGAGAATAAGAGGCATCCGAGTCCCCCAAACGATCCAAGCATGAGCATCGGTTTGAGAGCCTTCCGGAGTACGCGGCTTAATTCACCTGTTGACGCGGCGGCGCGAGAAAGCTCAGGAAAGGCCGCCGCCGTAAGAATGTTTGCAGGGGCCATCAAAACGCCGATGATGTTTCGAGCGGCGCCATAGAATCCCACAATCTCAGGGGTCGACATCTTTGATAGCACAATAGCCTCAATAAGCGGCTGGACAGCAACTACGATAAAGAAAATGGCGGCGTGACCCCCCTCCCTGATCAGTTTGCGAATTGTTGCCCAAGAGGCTTTTATTTTTGGCAAGGAAGAAGAGCTGTACCAGGCCAGAACAGCCAAACCCAGTCCTCCAACTCCGCCGCACAGCTGCGCAATGAAAACCCAGGCCAGTCTTGCCCCAAAAAGCAGTGCACCTACGGCTATGATTACCGAAATGAGTTTAGCGGCTACAGAAATGGCGGTATCCAGATCCATACGATTGCGGGCTCTGAACACATAACCAAAAACTTGAGAGAGCGCTAAAGGAATGCCGCAGAGAATCGCTAGCGCCGACAGCACTTGCACGCGATCCGAGTAGCCCAATGATTTTGTGCCAAAAGCAGCCAAAAGGGCCAGGATCCCTGCCACTATTAAGCGGAATATCAGCGCGGCTCCAAGGAGATCACCTGTTTCATGGGGGCTACGGACGGCCTCCCGGACTATGACCGCCGTCTGGCCCCAATCCACGATGACGTAGGAAAACGCGCATATCGAGGTCAGCAAATAGTAAATCCCAAACTCAATCGGCCCCAGCGTGCGGCCGAGAGCTGCATTAAGTAGCAGCCCCAGAACAGTCGATACGACTTGCCCGATGAATAGATAAAAGGCGTTGCGCGCGACGATGCTAGCTCGGCTAAGTTGCACGATTCAGCCGCCTGCCTTTTGATCATCGATTGACATGGGTGTCGTGCGGGAAAGCTTCGGTTAGATGAGACCTAGCTGCTTACTACATCGCTGTCCAAGTGTTTGTTTGAGGCCCAGGAGTGAGTCTCGTGTCGTCAGGCTTTTCCTCGGCCCGGCACAGTTGTATAAGTTTCCTACAGCGTCGGCGCAACTTGGAACATCTGCGTTCCGCGCTGCCGCCCCTCGTGATCGGTGCAGCGACTGGAACTAATGCAAAACCCAAACGAATTCAGCGTCGTAGTGACGAGCTATAATTATCGTCGTTTCATCCTAGAGGCAATTGATTCCGCTCTCAGACAAACATTTCCTCCTCTGGAAGTGATTGTCGTGGATGATGGCTCGACAGACGGATCAGCAGAATTTGTGATGGAAAAATATGCCAATGAGCCGCGAGTTCGAGTCCACCAACAGCAGAACGGCGGACAGCTTTCAGCATTCGCAGCGGGTGTGGCCAATGCGCAGGCTCGCATTGTCGCATTTCTCGACGCAGACGATCTCTGGGAACCAGCACACCTCGCAAACGTGGTGCGTGTATACGAAAGGCGCGCCCAGGCGGAATTTGTCTACACAGACATGTGTTATTTCGATCAGCGCGAAGGATACTTTCATGGAACTAGCAAGTCGACAGATTACGGTCGTTCGCTTATCCAAGCTCTATGTACACCTCTGTCGGTTTGGCGCGGCAGTCCGACATCCGCTCTGACCATGACCCGCGAACTTGCGCAACGCATATTATTGAATGTTCCGGAAGACCTAGTGCACGAATTTCGTACAAACGCAGATGATTTCTTGATCTATGCGTCAGATATGCTTGGCGCGCACAAGTTTTACCTGGCAACGAGCAATGTGAAGTATCGTGCGCATGGCCGCAATATGTGGCTTGGTAATCAAAACAGCCAACTCATCGATCCGAAGCGTCGAAAAGTAGTTGACACTCGCATGCGAGCTTACTTTCTGGCTCGAGGAAGTAGCTGTGTAACCACAGGAAAACATCGAGTTCGGTCCGCAACAACGGAATTTTTGACGAAAGAGCGGCCAACGTACCGGGAATTCAGGGCGTATTTTTCGCTGTTACAGGAAGCGGAGGAGAGCATGCTTTTCAAAGCATTCCCCACAATTCAGCTTTGTTCTTACTTCATCAAGTCTCGGATCACCACGCGACATGATACTTTAGACTGGCGCTGGTAATTACAATAGCATCGGTTTGAACGCGGAATCAGGTGCTTTCATTGCAGTCGAAGGCCTCGAGCGGTCAGCGGGTCTCCACATGGCTATCAAACCCCTAGTTTCTGTATTAATCCCCAGCTTCAACGCAGAGCGGTGGATTGGGTTGGCTATTCACTCTGTCCTTACCCAGGACTATCCCAGCATTGAAGTTATCGTCGTGGATGATGGGTCCCTTGATCGGACCGTGGAGATTGCCCGTCGCTTCGAGGGCCGGACCGTTAAGGTGATTACACAGCCTAACGGCGGGGCTCCTGTTGCGAGAAATACCGCGCTCGCTCATGCTCAAGGAGATTATATCCAGTGGCTTGATGCTGACGACATGCTTGGTCCACAGAAGATCTCAATGCAAATGAAGCGTTCCGAGAGGGTTGCGGACGATCGAACGTTGCTCTCTTGTCCTTTCTTCACCTTCTACTTCCGCACAGAGGCAGCAAAGTTATTTTCTAGCCTGCTATATCAAGACCTCACTCCGTCTGATTACTTTTTTGTTAAATTCAACTATGACACCTTCTTGCAACCGGCAACCTGGCTCGTGAGCCGGCACCTCACGGAAGCGGCTGGGCCCTGGTGGGAATTGAGGTCCGCTGACGATGATGGGGAGTATTTTTGTCGAGTGGTTGCTGCATCGAACGCGGTATCTTTCGTGCCATCTGCTAGAACCTTTTGGCGTGTTGGCAACAGCGGCAGCGTTAGCTGGGCGTGGCGGCGGTCTGGACGAGACCTCGAAGCGTTGTTCCAAAGTACCGCGCGCTGCGTCGAACATTACAGAAAGTTCGAAGTAACGCCACGGTCGCAGGCCGCCTGTCTGACATTCCTACATCGTCGCTTGACCCTTTTTTACCCAGAAAGTCCGGAGTTAGTCGACAAAACTAGAAAGCTCATAATTGAGCTCGGGGGTACGATGATGTTGCCTATTTTATCGCCTAAGTATCAGTATATCCAAAAAATGTTCGGCACTGGCATCGCAAAAAAAAGTCAATTCTTCATTCGTAGTGCGCGCACACGATTTGAGCGATCCTGGGACTTGTTCAGAGCAAAAACAAGTGAAGCTCATGACAGAATCAGAACGTTGACCATGACGGGTGAATAACTGAAACCGTTGATCTCAATAATCGTGTGCGAACCTGAGCTCGCCGAAACGCGCGACGCTGCGGTGGAAAGGACATTTAGTAGCCTGGTTGCTCAAACAGAGCAAAGGTGGGAGGCACTTGTCCTGCTTGGGACGTTTTGCGAAAGCTCCCGTCGGGGCGCGCTCGCGTACGCGGAACTAGATCCTCGTTTTGTACTGGTTGAGGGGGGGCCAGAACGTAGATCTAAAGCTCGGAATCGAGCCCTCTTTCGGGCCGAAGGCGAAGCGGTTGTGTTTCTAGATCTCGGCGACAGCATTTCCGCGCCCCTGCTCGCAGTGTTGGGCGCGAGTCTTGCGTCAAATGTCTGGGCCGATTGTGCGTTTTGTGAAAGTCAGAAATATAAAACAGGATGCTCGTGCGTCGACATTCAATGGCCCGGAGAATTAGAGTCGCTTAGTTCTCAATTCTTAGCAACGGATGGGGATATTCTAATACACAGCGTTCTCATTCGACGAAGTCTTATGAGAACCCTGGGCGGCTTCGATGAGATGCTTGCTAATTGTGAGGACTGGGATCTGCTGCAACGCGCTGCCAACATCGGCGCGCGTTTCATCGGAACAAAAAAGCCATTCGCCATTTGCGGTTCTAGTGCGAGTAATCGGACGATACGAAATAAAATTGCAGAAGGGCTCAAAATAATAGCAAACGGCTTCACTGCTACTTGCTTCCCAGAAAGCACTGTGCCCGGCTCCAACCTACCTGTTACTTCTGTAGAGGTCGCCTCATCAATTTTCGTTCTGAAGTGTTTGGCAGAGATGTCAATAAATGGAGAGCAGACCCAGCGCGAGTGGCGCGAGCTGCTATCGATGCTAAGCCAAATAACCGATTTAAAGGAACATGTACCTGCGGTCGTGCGGGCGTTTTTCGAGGGCCTATGCAGTGCGGCTCGCGGGAACTCAGTAGAGCTTAGTAACCTCTATCTTGGATCTAGAGGCAGGGTTTCCGATTTGCTGATGCGGGTCGAAGAAGGATCATCGGGTTTTGGACTTGCGGCACAGGTTCAGTTGCAGCTTGAACTGAGAATTCTGGAAATCGTCTCGCCGATGTCAACTACCGTGCTCACTCGCGCCGCATCAGTTCCGTTCGATCTCCAGGCTCCAAAGTCGATTGAGCTGCCGGTCCACATTGACCATGTCGTAGTCAATATTCATGCCGGAGGTGAGGTACTCTCGTTCAGTGAGTCACCAGTTATTAAAGGTATTCCCTTGCTGGACCCTGCTGTCATGGTTTTGCGCAGTGTGCCGGTGACGACTATCATTCCTAAGGCACGCCTGATTTCTGGTTTAAGCTTCTGGGGCAAAGGGTTGTGGATTTGTGTGGGAGGGTTCCATGAGCTCGTCAATCAAGTTCGACAAAAGGGCGTTGTAAGCACCGTCCGATTGATCGTCGCTGCCGCGGCGTTCGCACAATTCAGCATTCAGAAGATATCTGGGCCACAGAATATTAGCGGTCATAAGGTGGGGCCTTCGAAACGGCTCATGGACTCGAGCGATGAATTCATCAAAAGTGTTAGTTCCATTGTGTATGAGCGGGGAGAGGCGGGTGACCATTGTTTGGCCCAAGCGATTACGAACGTGCCGATTGTTTTATATGTTGGAACGCAAGCATGTGAGAGATTCGTTGATCCGGATGAGGCTATGACAGAGGACGGATTGTGCGCGCACATGCAATGGCTGAAGAAGCAGAGCTATTCAAGTATCAGCGCCCAAGAGCTCCGCGGGAAAATAAAGTACTTGGAGAATGGCTATCATAAGCCGATCATTATAGCGGCCGTCAGTGAAACTGTGGAATATTGTGAGATTGTATCTGGAATTTTGAAACGCTTCGGGTTTGACGGAATAGTATTAATTCCCGAGGATGTCATAACAAATATACAACGGGGGGACTCGTCTAGTGCTAGTGTTAGTAGAGAGAGGATGCATGATCTTGCGGCGGCTGGAACTCAGTTTGGAATCTATATAGGGCGAGATGAGCAGCCAGACAGCCGCGGCAGCGAACAACTGTTCAGCGCCCTAGTACAGTCGAAAAGTATCTTGGAGCAACTCGCCGGGTGCAGGGTAGACTACTTCGCTGCTCCCTCTGGCAATAGCTGCCGACGACTCTCAGTTTTGGGTAAACAAGCTGGTTACACATTCGGTATCATAGCTGGCGAGAGAGCGGCGCTAGTCTCAGACGAGGCGTTGTGTCTCCCGCGGATAACTATTCGTGAGGGCATCCCAATCCAAGCTTTTAGGCGCCTTGTAGATCCTCAGGGCAACTGTTGCGACTGTGTGTCGGTGGTTATTCCCGCATGGAATGCGGAACAAACCATCTCTGAAACGCTACGAAGCGTGCGGGCGCAAACCCATACTAACCTCGATATCATCATAGTGGATGATGGCTCCAAGGACGGAACCGCCGAGCTGGTTCTCGCCCACGCTAAAGTCGATCCGCGGGTGCGCCTCTTGAGGCAGCGCAACAAGGGAGTAGCTGAAGCTCGAAATCATGGTGCTCGTAATAGCAAAGGGAGATTCTTAGCGTTTGTAGATGCAGACGACTTGTGGGCTGCCGAGAAGGTTGCCAAGCAGCTCACAGCGTTAAATGCTTTTGGCCCCGAAACAAAAGTAGTTTACACTTGGTCTGCTGTTATCGATCAGGACGGCCAAATCACAGGCATTCATCGCGCGACGGCATCGGGCAACGTCCTCGAACTCATGTGTGCGAGCAATTTCATCTGCAATGGCAGTGCTGTTTTGCTGACCCGAGAGGCCTTCACCGCCGTGGGTGGCTTCGATACGAGTTTCTTTGAGGAAGGTGTTCAAGGGTGTGAGGACTGGCAATTTTACATTGATCTTGCTTCAAAGTTCCGTTTTGCTGTTGTTCCGGAACCACTCACCGGCTACCGTCGAACTGATGGTGCGATGTCGGCTAATTTGCTGCGAATGCTCCGATCTTCTGAAAGCCTTGCGAATCGCTTGCGGAAGAGAGAACCCCGCCTATCGCTGTCCATTACGCGCGGCCACACGTATTTCGGCGGTTATCTCTTGACACGCGCATTATCGGAAGGTCAGCTCTCTGTAGCTCGAGAAGTATTGCGATCAATCTCAAGTCGCGGGTTTTTCTTTGGCGTTTGGGCGGCTGCGCGCGTTCTGATGTCGTCAATATCGAACAGACGTGTTCCGTTCAATAAAGGGAAATTCCGGATTGGAGTGCCGTTCCAATAACACTCGATGCGGGTGTCCCAATCACCCCTGTGACCAAGAGCGGCAATTCTGATTTGTGAGCGGCTGCGCTTACGCAGGTTGTATCCTAATGGAATGCAACTAAGTCGAGAGTGGCCAAGCTGGAGGCTTCATCCCAGGTGCGCTGGAGTGTCGCGCGCCCGGAGACTTCAGAGGGGTCGCAACGCGAGCAAGGGGCGACGATTGTCGACGTGTGAGACCCCCACGCGCTTCCCGGCACTGCTTTAGCTGGCCGTTACCGCAGGGAGGTTCGTATGTTAGATATGGTCAGCATCAGGAGCGTGCGTTGCCTGCCACGAATGAGATCGCTCAATACAACGGCGAATTTTTCGATCGGATCGCTGACGGTTCAAGCCGTTCTGCGGATGAAGTTGTCCGCCTCATATGCGAACTTTTTGCGCCGAAGAGCGTCGTAGATCTGGGAGGGGGGGCTGGTCACTGGGCCGCTGCGTTCCTGAGGCGCGGGGTGCAAGACGTATTATCTGTCGACGGCCCTTGGGTTCCAGAAGCAGCGCGGGTTATGTCGGCCGATCATTATATGGAGTGGGACCTCTCCCGGCCGCTGAAACTTTGCCGTGCTTTTGATCTGGCGCTATGCCTCGAAACTGCCGAGCACCTGCCCAGTTTCTCGGCGCCCACGCTTGTTGAAACGTTGACAGACGCGGCGCCGGTTGTGATCTTCTCGGCAGCGCTCCCAGGCCAGGGCGGGGATGGGCATATCAACGAGCAGCTTCCCTCGTATTGGGCGGCCCTTTTCGCAAGTCGTGATTTTTTGTGCTACTCGGATTTACGAGCCCGCATATGGAACCTTGAGGCGGTCGAAGTCTGGTATCGCCAAAACCTGCTGTGTTTCGTCAGACAGAGGGAGCTGGACAGGTGGAGCAACCTTTTAAAGGAGCCGAGGTCACCAGGAAGCCCTCTTCTCGATATAGCTCATCCCAGTATAGTTCTATGGCACAAGCTCGGGGCCGAGAGGCTTGAGTCCTACGCAAGCCGTCTTGAGTGCGACGTTCGGCAAGCCCGCTCTGAACTTCAGAAGACACGCTCGGCACTGGCAGAGATTGAGGAATCGCTTCTTTGGCGGGCCTGGGTAAAACTGAGGCGCTGCCTCAGCGAAGCACGAGCCTTGAATTCCAGAATTCTTGAAAAGATAGCGCCACGTCAATGACAAATCTCATTATCGAACGGCTGTTCAAGGAAATGCCTGCCTTCCACGCATGGCCGGACGGTAGCCCAGCTGACTGGTCTGTCTCAAACGACGTACTTCGTTTTATTTCTGATCTTGTCAGGCCCGGCATGAGCACCCTGGAAACGGGCGCAGGTCAGACAACCGTAGCGCTGGCGGCAAGCGGCGCCAAGCATGTCTGTATCACCCCTGACAAAGATCAAATTAGGAGAATACAAGCTTATCTAGAACCACTTGGACTTGTCGACTCAGTGCATTTTATTCAACAGAGCTCGGATGTCGCCTTACCTTCCGGGCGTGGTGTTCCAGACCAACTGGATCTCGTGCTGATAGATGGCGCACACAGATTTCCGTTCCCAGTCCTGGACTGGCATTACACGCAAGAGAGGGTGCCCGTGGGTGGTATTATGATTGTTGATGACTTTCGAATGCCATCAGTGCGGATTCTCTACGATTTTTTGGTAGGAGAAGACGAATGGGAGCTGGTCAAAGCGTTTCAGGTGACGGCAATCTTCCGGAGGACAAAAAAAACCGTTTCCGTATGGGACTGGGCAGACCAACGAATCAATAAAGAACACCTTGAGCGTTTCAAGCAAAAGAACGATATCGAATCGGGTTCGCAGCGTTTCATGTCGCTCTTGAAAAGTTGGATGGCGCGAAAGCAATGATAAAATTCCTGAGACTTCGTCGAGGACGCAGTTTGTGGCACAGAACGAAACGAATCGCAAAACGCGCCCGGGGATCGTTCGCGGAGGCATGGGAACTCTTCACACGGAAGAAACGCTCCGTTCACCACGCAGAACGGCTCTTTTGCTCGCAACCATTTGAACGGTTCGAAATCCTGGGCGGCGGCGGCGAACGCGGGGATGTCTATTTTTGCTGCCAAAACTGGGTGACCCGATCAATCGGCAACATGGTCGAAAGTTCGGTTGACGAGGTGTGGAATGGCCGGTCCGCACGTCAATTTCGACGCTCAATCTTGAACGGGACATTCGAGTACTGTCGGCAAGATATTTGTCCCTACCTTCAACGTGTAGATGGGCCCGTAAAGCGGGTGTCGGAGGTGACCGACCCAGATCTCCTCCGCATCATACGGGAAGAGTTGACCGTATTGCCATTTGGGCCAAAGGATATCATTTGCTGCTTCGATCAGTCCTGTAACCTATCGTGCCCAACGTGCCGTACCAAAATTATTATGGAAACGAAGCACGAGGGGGCCATCCTAGACATTCAAAAACGGCTGGATGAGGAGGCGCTGGCAGACGCACGGCTGCTATATATTACTGGCTCTGGGGACCCGTTCGGCAGTCCATACTTCCGGCGCTGGCTCCAGACGATGAAGCGCTCCTCAATGCCTAAGCTTGAGCGACTTCATCTTCATACGAATGCACTTTTGTGGACACCGCGCATGTGGCTTTCTATCCCTGCAGAAACACGTGCTCTTGTCAAAGCGGCAACAATTTCCATCGATGCCGCTCGGCCGGCCACTTATGCTGAGAACCGGCGGGGGGGGGATTTTCAAACTCTATTGAAGCGGTTGGCATTTATCGCTCAACTACGGCGAGAAGGGCCGTTAGAGTACTTAGAAATTCACATGACTGTCCAGGCAAATAACTTCAACGAAATGCCGGAATTCGTTGAACTTGGGCGTCGTCATGCCTGTGATAGAATCAGCTTCCATAAGATGCTCGACTGGGACACTTTCACGGAGGGTGAGTATGCATCCCGTGCAGTCCATCAGCCCCAGCATCCAAAACATGCCGCTTTTCTAGCGGTGCTGCATAGTGGTGCGTTGGAAGATCCTCTCGTCAATCTATCTAACCTGACCGAACTTGCAGCCAAAACTTTCCCACGTGCCTCGGCCGATGCGAACGTCTAGCGTAAAGACAGGCGACGCTCCTAATGTGCGGGCGCTGCCGGAAGACAAGGTCGCCGAAGGGCAACAGCTCCACAGGCCACGCGTCCTCATTCAGGAACTTCGAGATTCTCGTGCGCTTGTGGCCCTTGCGCGTGAGCAATTCTGGTTTTTACCAGTAATGATAGTTTTGGCGCTTTTAACCTCGCTGTTTGAGGGCGTGGGTTTGACACTTGTTATTCCGTTGGTGGACTCTCTTAACAAAGCGGGGGAGCCGCACTATTCTCGCGGGTATGTAGAATTCCTGCAGGATTTGGTCAGTTCAGTTCCACCCGCCAGTCGCACGGTGGTAGTGTTAGGTTTAATGTTAGCCGCAATTGTAGCAAAAAGCATTTTTAGCTACGGCAACATGGCCGTTCTGGCAATCGTGTACGGTAAAATCAGTCACCGGCTTCGAACTGCGGTTTTCACTCGCCTGCTGTCGCTTCCCCTTGCCACGTTGGAACGCCAGCAATCGGGTACACTGCTCAATACGCTTAGTAACGAGACATGGCGAGTCACTGATGCGGTCAACCACATATTCGTCATTATCACAAGTCTCTCCACCGCGGTTGTATTCGTCGTTCTGCTCGTGCTTTTGAATTGGAAGATGGCGCTTATCGCTATTGGATGTTTGTCGTTCATTCCTGCAGTGGTGCACCTCATCGCGCGGCGGACAAAGACGCTCAGTAAGGTAGCGCTTGAAAATAACGAGAAGTTGTCTCAACAAGCATGGTCGACAATCAATGGCCTCCGAACGATCCATACTTTCGGTCGCGAAAGTTATGAGCAAGAACGTTTTGAACGAATCTCCGACCGTGTTCGATATTTGTTTCTCAAAATGGTGCTCATAAGTATTAGCAGTGGCCCGATCTCGGAAATCATGGCCACCGCTGTTATCGCCCTGCTTGTGCTCGTCGTTAGTACCACGACTGGCGGCGTGGCCGCGCTTGTCGCCTTCGTGGCAATTCTTTACCGGCTGCAGCCCCGGATTATGACCTTGGTGTCGGCGCAAACACAATTAGCGAGTGTAAATGCCTCGATCGTCGCGGTCTCGAACCTTCTCGAGCAGGCAGGGCGCCAAACCGCTCGCGCGGCGTCACCCTGCATACGGGGGCAGATATCGTTTCGCAATGTGACCTTCAGATACGACGGGGTTAGCGCGCCGACAATAACAAATTTTTCATTCCAATTTCCGGCCCACGGAATTGTTGCAGTCGTTGGCGCGTCGGGCGCCGGCAAGTCGACGTTGCTGGATTTGATATTAGGATTTCAGTTTCCGGAGGTTGGAGAGATACGTATTGGTCAAATTGTACTTGATGATGTCACCGCGCCGGCATGGCGACAGCGAATTGGAGTGGTTAGCCAGGATCCTTACGTATTCGATGACACGGTCCAAACCAACATTCTTTATGGTCGTCTGGATGCGTCACCTGAAGATGTAATCAGAGCGGCGCGGGCAGCTGCCGCTGATGACTTCATTCGAGCGCTGCCTCAGGGATATTATACGCGCGTAGGCGAGCGCGCAGCCAACCTGTCCGGCGGCCAGAAACAGCGGATTGCGCTCGCGCGCGCTCTTTTGCGTGATCCGGATCTTTTGCTGCTCGATGAGGCCACTAACGCACTCGATGCCAACACTGAGGCGGAGTTCCAGTTGACGCTCAAGACGTTCGCTAGGAAAGGAGCCGTGGTTATCGTCGCGCACAAGCTTAGCACTATACAAATAGCGGACCACGTGATCGTGCTCCAAAATGGACGGGTTGTCGAGCAGGGACCCCCAGCCATGTTGGCACGAGCGGCCGGCCCATTTGCCAAAATGTTCATCGCGGATAGCTCCGAAATGGCGTATGCCTCCGTTGTTGCCGCGGAGGCAAAATGAGATTTGCTCGGATTAGAACGGGATCGCAAGTCGCGGACGAGGCGATTGCGCGCGCGTTGATAGACATCCGCGCTGCTCTTAACGGACGGCGATACCGAAAATTCGTAATCGTCGGCATTGCGCGAACGGGATCTACTTTGTTGCTCAACCTCCTAAATGCTCACACGGGCGCGATTGCGTTTGGCGAACTCTTTCGCGGTGATGGGAGAATCGGATGGGATACTGCGCCTTTTCTTACTTACCAGAGTCGGCGTTTGATGCGGCTGATTGAAGCGAGTCCTATTGAGTTCATTCATCGAGAAGTGTTTCGCAAGTGGCCGGCCGAGGTTCGTGCAGTCGGTTTTAAGTTGTTTTACTATCATGCGCGTACTGGAGCTCAATCTGCCTTGTGGGACTACGTGAGACGCGAGCCCGATATCGTTATAATTCATATCAGGCGGCTCAATATACTCGAACAGTACGCATCTTTAAGGATTGCGCACACGACGAATGTTTGGTCAACTTCGCCTGACCGGTCTCCAATCCCGATCAAGCCGATTCGGTTGGATCCAATCGACTGCCGAAATCATTTCGAACAAGTTCGGAAATACGAGAATGAATGCGATGCGTTCTTTGCGGGACGCGACGTCGAAATCGTGACCTTCGAGGAGTTGGTCGGCGATAGATCCAGTGTTATGGCACGAATTTTCACTAAGCTCGGAGTATCTATGGAACCAGTTGTTGCGCGAATTGCTCGACAGAGAACGCAGCCGCTGTCCACGACGATTACCAATTACAACGAGCTTCGCGCCTGTTTTGCCGGGTCCGTCTGGGAGGAGTTCTTCAAACAAAGTGATACAGTGGCTGCTGTGCCGAAGGACATGTGAATGGCGGCGGAGTACCAAGAAACTGATTGGCGCGTAGTGGATTACGAGTGTTTTTGTCTCGACCCAGAAATCATCGACCCGTCTCGATTTAAGCCACTGTTTATCCGTGGTCCTAGGCCGCCCTCTCTCGAGAAAGGCTCCTATTTTGTTTGCCTAGGTGCAGCGCAGACATTTGGTCGATTTTGTTTACGTCCATTCCCGTCGCTGCTGCAGGAGCGCCTCGGCTTGCCGGTGCTAAACGTTAGTCATGGGGGGGCCGGACCGTCGTTCTTTCTGCACGATAAGGATCGACTTTTAAGCTATTTGAATGGGGCGCGTTTCGTAGTCCTGCAAGTTATGTCAGCAAGATCCGAGGGAAACTCTCTGTTCGAAAGCCGAGGAGTCGGTCACTACAGGCGGAAGTCCGACGGCACTGAAATGACCAGCGAAGCGGCCTTCGAAGAACTTTTGCGGACACAGCCGAGCGCTGTGGTTGCTCGCATTGTCGAGGAGACCAGGAGCAGTTGGCTTTCAAGCTACCGAGCGCTTCTTTCGGGCTTAACAGCCCCTACAGTGTTGTTCTGGTTTTCAACCAGGGGACCTGACAACCAAAGCGCGGGTAAGGGGGTCCGCGGACTGCTGGGTGAGTACCCGCAACTCGTAAACCGCGCGATGTTGGGATTCTTGAGGGCGGAGACTCGCTATTTCGCATCTTGTGTAAGTCGCAGGGGATTACCGCATGCGCTGACTGATCGGAATACAGGAAAACGAGTGACCATCTCAGATCCTTGGAGTTCGGCGCCTTGGGAGAAGAACTGGTACTATCCTAGCCCATCAATGCATGAGGATGCTGCTCGCGTTTTGGAGCATCCTTGTCGAATAGCAGCGGGTTTAGCTCCAGCTCGAAGTTGGTGGCGGCTTTGGTAATGGCGGACTTGGTCGTATACGGCTCAGCACTCGCGCTAACATTATGAAACATTTAATCATCAGTCGCGAATTACCACCCGCGAGTTATGGCGCGGGCGGGATCGGTACCTATGTCGCTAACATTATGCAGCTGCTGGTCGACCGGGGCGAAACCGTCCATGTAATTGGAGAAAGGTGGGCGCAAGCGCCTCGAGAGTTGGAGGTTCGGTGCCATGGTAACTTAATTATCCACCGGGTTGGCAGCGAAGATATTCCTCGTGTCTTGGGAGGTGCAAATGCCGCTCGGATGAAGCAAGAGCTGGCAGGGTTGAAGGAAACTACCTTTCCGGCACAGTGGTTCGCCTGGAGCGCAGGATTCCTTGCTGAGAGACTGATCGACGAAGAAGGTATTGACGTGGTTGAGGCACAGGAATGGGAGGCGCCTCTTTATTATTTTTTGCTGCGTCGTTCAATCGGCTTAGGGCCGACGCGCAAGCCGCCCTGTATAGTTCACCTGCATTCACCGAGCGCGATCATTCATCATTACAATGGGCCTCCATCCGCCCCGCCGGGTCTTGTGGTGACAGATCGCATGGAAGAGTTCTGCATTCGCTCGGCTGACGCGCTGCTTTGCCCAAGCGGCACCCTAGCTGAGCAAGCAGCCGGAAGATTTCAGGTGCCGCGTGACCGAATTAACGTCATCCCGCTCCCGATTGGGATCATTCCGCGGGTCGAACGGGATGCGGAGGTATGGTCGAGGGGGTCGGTTTGCTTCGTCGGGCGGCTGGAACCAAGAAAGGGAGTGATCGAGTGGGTTGATGCAGCTGTACGTGTCGCGCGGTCTCATCCAGAAGCACATTTCGACTTCGTCGGCGCAAATAGCTGGAACAACCTTCAAGCCGAATTGTCGAAGGAAATCCCTGCAGAATTGACCGCTCGGTTCCGCTTCCATGGTCCCAAGTCGAAAAAAGAAATTGCCTTCCATCTCAGTCGATCGAACGCAGCGGTCGTGCCTTCGCGATGGGAAAATTTCCCGAATACATGTATCGAGGCGATGAGCTCGGGCCTACCGGTCATCACAACGCGTTTCGGCGGAATGGTGGAACTCGTCGAGGACGGCCGCAGTGGCTGGCTTGCGGAAAACACCGGGGTCGCGGGTCTGACGGATAGTCTGACGCGGGCGCTTGAGCGCTGCCTCTCCACCACGCCGGAGAAAAAAGCTGTAATGGGCGCTGAAGCGTCTGAAGCTGTTCGTCGCGTTTGCAATAATGCGCGCGTGGCAGAAGCTCACCAAAAGTTTCGGCGCGCCATAGCTTCACAAGGATCTATTCGCTCATCAATTCCAGCATCAAAAAACTCCGCGGTGGCGCCCCCCAACATTGTGATCCGAAGCCGTTCCCTCCAAGAGGGTGAGAAACTCATACGGAAACTTGGTACACAAACGATGCTTCCGCAGGCGATCGCGGTGGTCTATGAAATACCGAGTCCGGAAGATGCGATTGAGCGGCTTAGAGCTAACACTAGCGTGCACCTGATTTTGCACCACGCGCCCAACATCACTGGCCCTCAAGGTTGGAACGAGGGTGCATCCCTTCTTCGATCTTGCCCAGCGCCCGGGTTTTGGCTTTTCTTGGACCACGCTGATGCACTTGAGCCTGACTGTCTCGCGCAGATGGCGGCCGTGTTTGCGAACCGGTCCGACATTGGAATCGTGACACTATGGACTGAACGATTGGGTCCTCGCCCCTTTTTGGACGTTCGTCCGTCTCCTGCTCTCGCACAGCAAATGATCGAAAATGACGTGGCCCCAGCGAGCGGGTTCCGCTCAGAAGCGATCCAGGGATCCGCGCCATTCCGGCTAGGACTTCCCCGTGAATACGACGTTTGGGCTCTTTCCAACGAAGTGATGGCTAAAGGATGGAACGGAGTTACTCTGCCGTGTCTTCTCGCGAGACGTTTGCCCTTGGTTGAAAAGAGCAGTCGGGCGCGAAATACGGCCCTAAGGGCTATAAGGGCAGAAGCGCTTTCGGCTTTCGACACCGAAGCCAATCGTCTTGCACTCCGAATCGTAAATTCGTACGTACCGTTGCTTTCGCCTTCCCACGTCGATAATGAGGATCAACCAATTAGAAGGCTGTTACTTCGCGCGCTAGAGACGCTTCTTCTCCGCCCTTCTGATTTCCCAAGGCGTATACTTGCGTTTGCGAAGCGGCAGTCGACGCGAGTGCGGTCATGACGTCCGGCGACGTGAAATCCCTTTATCTAATCTCGGTGGTTGTGTGCACTCGTAACCGCGCGGATCTCCTGCGGAAAGCGGTAGCTAGCATCGTAGGGCAACAATTTCCTAAAGAAAAGTTTGAGATCGTTGTAGTTGATAACGGGTCATCGGATCACACTGGGCTAGTCGCTACGGAATTCAATTCCCAAGCAAATGTGTTGTACCTGCGTGAGGATCGCATTGGCTTATGCGTCGCGCGCAACACTGGATGGGAGAAAGCTCGTGGCCGCTACGTGGTGTTTTTCGACGATGACGCAATAGCGCAGCCTGGTTGGCTTGACGCGGTTGCCGAAGCGTTCGAACATTCGTCTGGAACGGTGGGGGTGATCGGGGGAAGAGTCGATCCTGTCTGGCTTGGTCCACGACCAGATTGGCTGGCGGACGAAATCGCTGGGGCTTTGACAATACTGGACCGGGGACCGCAGCAGAAATTTATAACAGACGCTCGACGCGAGTGGCTGGTAGGTGCCAATATGGCCGCGCCCAAGGCTGTGTTGGCCGAAGTCGGAGGATTTCATCCGTGGCTGGACAGAGTAGGATCCAATCTGCTCTCGAGCGGCGACGTTTACCTCCAAATGCAAATAATTCGGCGCGGCTACAAGTGCCTTTATGTGCCGAAAATGGCTATTCAGCATCTTGCTCCACCGTCTCGGCTAACACAGGCGTGGTTCACCAAGCGGTTTTATTGGCAGGGTATGTCGGATGCCGTGATGCAAATTATTCAGGATTGCCCCTCGAAGCGGCACCGTCTACAGCTCGCAATCCGGAGGCTTGCCCAGCTCGCAACATCTCCCAAGCGGGTCAAAGCTCTATCTTTCCCGACCTCCGATCCCGCAATCTTCAGAGAAAAATGCCTCGCTCTCATAGACCTCGGTTATGCAGCAGGAATTCTTGGTGCCGCGGGACGGTGACCGCTTGATTAGGTTGCGTCTGGAACATACGCTGTATCCCCATTGGGGTGGACGCAGCGGTTATCCATGCTTTAGTGATTATCTCGACCGCGCTCGGTTTCGGGTCGATAAACACGGTGTTCCGGATAGCGATGAAGGTGCCCAATGGTTGGGGCCAATGCGGCCTTGGGTGCTTTCGGCGCTAAGACTGCGTCGCATGAAGTGGTACAAGCTCGGCGACCTCAATGCCGAGTTCGATGCCGGCCGCGAATGTCTGCGGGGAAATGTCGATGTACTGCATTTCCTTGATGGCGAGCATTCAGGCCAGTTTCTGCCCGGTCTGCTCAGACTCGCTCGCTCTCGCGTAAGAACAGTTGCCACTTTCCATCAGCCGCCAAATTTGCTGGATAACCTTTTGGACCGCCGGGTTCTGCGTCATTTTAATCACATTGTTCTGATGTCCCCCTCGCAGCGGTCGTTTTTCGATGAATTGATGCCGCCTGAAAAGGTTTCTGTAATTCAGCATGGAGTTGATACGGAGTTCTTCCGTCCGGGCCATTTTGAGGAGCGGCCGAAAACTATCCGCTGTATTACCGTGGGCCATTGGCTGAGGGACTGGAGCGTGTTTCGCGCTGTCGCGGAACGCATGCCAGAGATCGAGTTTCATGCGGTCACTGCACGCGATACGCAAGCAGACCACCTTCCCAACGTTTTCTTACATCGTGGTATTGACGATGAGGCGCTGGCCTCCCTATATCGGGATTCGCACATTTTGTTTCTGCCACTGGAAGACTCCACGGCTAATAACGCTCTTTTGGAGGGAATTGCTAGCGGGCTGCCGGTCATCACGACCGATCTTGTCTCTACGCGGAGTTATCTCTCTGGAGATGAGGCGATCTTAACTCCGCGGGGAGATTTTGATGCTGCCGTCGTCGCTCTCGGGCATGTCAGGGCCGATATCATGCTCCGCTTCAAGATGGGCAAGTCGGCACGAGCTCAAGCTGAACGGCTAAGCTGGCGGCGGATAGCGGTGCAGTACGAGAATCTGTTCGAGAATCTGTGTTCTTGATACGTCTCAACGAGTTTACCTTGCCTGCTTCGGTAACCCCGACGTTTCTACGAATTGTTCTTGCTAAACCAGCGCCAAGCATGGTTAATCTGGTCCTCGATATCAGGGAATTGGGGCGTCCATCGGAGCAGATCGCGAGCTTTGCTAGAATCGCTGATAAGCACCGGCGGATCGCCGGGGCGCCTGGCGCATAATCTCAGAGGAATCTCTCGAGACGTGACCTTCTCGGCGGTCTTGATCACTTCTGAAACCGAGAAGCCGCGTCCGGTGCCGAGATTGAACGCCAAGCTGGGCTTACCAGCAGCCAACCACTCGATGGCAGCTAAATGGGCCTGCGCGAGATCACTCACATGTACGTAATCACGAATGCAAGTGCCATCGGGAGTAGGGTAGTCACTACCGAATACTTCGATTAGTGGCCGCCGTCCCATTGCCGCAAAGAGCACCAGCGGGATGAGGTGTGTTTCGGGATCGTGACCTTCGCCAAGATCGCCGTCGGGGTCGGCGCCCGCCGCATTGAAGTATCGCAGACATACGGTGCGGAGCCCATAAGCGGCCTCGGCCTCTTTAAGCAGGCGCTCGACGGCGAGCTTTGTATATCCGTACGGGTTCACCGGTTGCTGAATAGAGTCTTCCGTCAAGGGCAGGCGCTCAGGGATTCCGTAAGTCGCGCAGCTGCTTGAGAACAC
>JAMXLL010000046.1 GCA_024281015.1 Candidatus Binataceae bacterium | reverse complement strand
AACCCCGAGCGGAAGTTCCCCTCGATGTTCGAGCCGGTGCACGGCTCAGCGCCGGATATTGCCGGGAAGGGGATAGCGAATCCAATCGGCCAGATCTGGTCGGCGGCGCTGATGTTAGAACATCTGGGTGAGGCGGAAGCCGGTCGCGCGGTGTTTCGAGCAATTGAGGCGGTCTTGCGATTACCTAATGCGCCCTTGACCCCGGACCTGGGTGGTCAAGCGTCGACTGCCGATCTGGGTACAGCGATCCGGCAAGCCCTTTGATCCCCTTGGTGCGGATGTTTCAGATATCAGAGGTTGTCAGGTTGCTCTTTAGTCGATGGTGCCCTCGCCGCCGGACAGTTCCAAGACGTCTTTCAATAGTTTGATGGCGCGCTGAGAGTTAAGGTGGCGCTTTCGGTATTCCTCCGAAGCGAGCGGATCTTCCTTGACGTGTGCCAGCTCTAACATTGTCCCTTCAAGTTCCGCTTTAGCCTCTAAAGATTGCAAAGCCGACCAGAGCATTCTTTCAGTGCTCTCTGCTTGTGAATAGGTCAGCGACTTGAGCCCGTAGCCATGACCGGCACGGCAGCGATAACGGGTCATGTCGCCATTTCGTAATTCGAGCAAAGGGCCCTGGCATTCGGGGCAGGTGTAGAGCGATGGTTTGCCGGCTCTTTCATCCTCCTGGCACATGGCACTACCCACTGAGAACTCTTGAGGCGAAGCAATCACACCGGCTGAAGTAATCTCCTCCTTCGCCAACCTGTTCAGGAGATCGCCGATTTCCGCCAAGGGCATGATGTAATCGACCTTGACGTGAGAGGTGGCATTCAATGGCATACTCTTGAACTCGGCATCGTTCGGATCCTGCACAACGGTCGTGCCGCCGTAGCGTTTGATGTAAAAGAGTCCAGCGGTGCCGTCGTCTAACATGCCAGTGAGCACTACTCCAATAACGGTGCTGCGATAGGTCAAGGCGGCTGAACGGAACAGCACGTCAATGGAAGGCCGGTGGCGATTCTCTTTGGGACCCTTGACTACATGCATCCCGTCTCGTTCGAGCATCAAATGAAAATCCGGTGCCGCAATATAGATCGTTCCTTCCTCGATCGGTCCATTCTCCGCATTTTTCACGGGCAGCCGGCTAGCGCGGTTGAGAATCCCCGGCAAATATCGCGAGTCCGACGCGGTATGGAGTACGGCAAAGACCGTGGCAGGTAAATTGGCATCCAGCTTGGTAAAAACGGCCTGAAGAGCGTTGAGGCCGCCGGCCGAAGCGCCGATGACGATTATTCGTCGAGGTTTCATCTGATTAGTATACTCCAGGTCGTATCGCGACTCTCCGATTCGGGGGTTGCTCGAAATCGATGCGCAGCGAGTCACAAGCTTTCGATTGCTGAGAAAACCTGGCGTTCGAGCAATCCGGGCGATGGGCCAGCCGGGCTTGGCCACGCGCCGGTCAATCAAAATTGAGGTAATTTCTGACTGGCGGCGACCAAAAGTCCGAATTCGCTAGTGTCTCGCGCCGACGATGAAACCAATTGGGACGTCGGCCGTTTAGCGAATCAGGCTCATTCACGTTTATTTCTGCATTGGCACCTAAAATGCCGTCGTTATCGGTCAGCTGAAGCGACTATTGTCTTATCTGATTGGCACTTTGCAAGTGCATGCTTCGACCAGATGATTGGCAATAGCGGGATTGGATGCCCAATGAGCATGAACATATGAGGCCAACACGTTTTTCAGCCGAAAACCCTCGGGGATAACCCGGCCATCGTAATCCCTAGCCATTCGATATGCGGTGTCGAGCTCCGTCATCGGCTTAAGCTCTGAGTAGCGGAATTGGTGACCCCGGAAGCGAATCCCCGGAGGTCCAATCACCGAATCTCTTGCAGTCTCCACTTCCACATAGCCGAGAGCCTGCAAGCGTTCGTGCATTATCGTGCGGCCAGGAATCACGCCCGCCATCGGAAAGTAACGGCCGTCCAACATAGTGATACCCGACGATAAGTACATCAACCCACCGCATTCTCCGTATACTGCACCACCATTTGCGGCGAAGCCTGCTATCTGTTCACGCATCGCGCGGTTTGCGCTTAATGCTTCCGCATGCAATTCGGGGTAGCCGCCACCCAGGTAAATGCCATCCACATCAGGCAAAGCCTGGTCCGATATTGGCGAAAAATATACTAGTTCAGCTCCCAAGCTCTCCAGTAGAGCCAGGTTATATTCGTAGTAAAAATGAAATGCCTCATCGAGCGCTACGCCGATTCTACATACTCGTGAAGGAAATTCCTTTTTTATTATCGATAATCGGCATTCCAATGGAGGGGCCGAATTCGCGAGGTCAATTATCGCCGTCAAATTGCACCATTCGGCACAGGTCTGTGCCAACCGGTCAAATATCGAATCAGGCACGGCGCGCTCATCAGCGGTTCGCAAGCCGAGATGCCGCTCTGGAAAAGCCAGCGCATGATCATCCGGAAGGCCGCCGAGCACGGGCGGCTCAGTCACTGACTCGCGCAGCAACTGGAGATGGCCTTGGCTGCCAAGACGATTGCATAGAACTCCGGCTAATCGGAGCCCGGGGTCAAATCCGGCGAAGCCGAACACTAGCGCAGCGAGTGTCCGGGCAATTCCGGCCGCATCTACAACCAGCAATACCGGTGCATTCAACCATTTTGCGATTTCCGCGGTCGAACCGTCGTCCCTGATTGGCGAAGCACCATCGAACAGCCCCATCATGCCTTCAATCAGCGCGATATCGGCATCAGTGCAGGCCCGAACGAAGCTCTCCAGCACCGCCTGGCGGCCCATCATCCAGCCATCGAGGTTGTGGCAAGTCCGTCCGGTTGCCCGCACATGATAAGTCGGATCAAGATAATCGGGTCCGCACTTGAAGGTCGCGACTCGAAGGCCGCGTTCGCGCAAAGCCCGGGACAGGCCGACCGTTATACTTGTCTTGCCGATACCGCTTGCTGCGCCACCGATCACGAGCCGGGGGATGGATAGCGATTCGGCCATCAATTTGGGTTCGCGGTGATGAGAATGTTTGAACGCACGGGACTTACGCGCCCGTTATGGCACGGTGAGGGACCTGCTGCAAGTTGATACCCGGCAGGCGCGGACGCGCTATGCCGGGCAGACGAAAGAACCCCAAAGACGTTGCCCAGTTTTGGCGAAGGCAATTTTACTAATCATGGAAATAGCACTCGGCATCATAGCTGAAAGGTAGGCGGGAACATACGTCAGAAGAGGCAATCGACGATAACCTAGCAACGCAATTTCCAACAACATTGGGGAGAGCACATGTCACGTTCGGTGCTGGCCTGTTACCGCATGATACAGTAACAGTACGACCACCCCGCCGATGAAAGCGACCAGGATGCTCCAAAGATTAAACCCGGTGACGCCATGGTGGCCAACCGCGCGGAAAATTAGGCCGCCGACGATTCCTCCAATAACTCCGAGGAAAATATCGCGCAGCAGTCCCTCGCCTCGGCGGTTTACTACCCGGCTGGCAAGATAACCGCCGATCAACCCTACCAAAATCCAGGCGATCACTCCGGCACCTTCGTTCAGGCTCTGGTCGCCAGCCTGCGCCCACGCCGGGGTGCTGAGGAGCAAAGCTGGGAGGTCAACCAACATCCCCGTCCATAATTTCATGCAATTGTTCTTCATTTGTTTAACAGCACTTGTACGATTAATGATTTTCCGCCACAGCTTCGAGCCATCGGCTTACATAAGGAGACGCCGGTGCGAGGAGCCGCCCAAAGGTTTATCACCTAACGAAGCCTGATATTAAAGGCTTGGCGCCCTTTCTCCCCCGGCCTCACCTCGAATTGGACCTCGCTCCCTTCGCGCAAATCCTCGAAGTAGACCTTCGGCGATAGCCGTGATCGATGGAAGAAGATATCATCACTGCCATCGTCGGGAACAATAAAGCCGAACCCCTTGTCTTTCATTACTTTCTTGATTGTTCCGTACATGGAGCATAATCCTCGTTCGCTATTGCCCTCTCGCACAACAAACGGGAAGACTAATCTCTACCGGTTCCGCAGGGTTTTGGGACCGCGTGGCACGTTTACGAGGGTGCGTAATCACGAGTCTTTTTTCGTCTCCTGTTCTGACCCGTATCTGCCAAACCGGTCTCGATTGAGCTTAGGCGGATGACGCCGTAAGTAAAGGGCCTGGAGTCGAGTCTTGAGGAGAAAATTGAATTGCTGAAAGCAATCACGCTCAAGGAGATTGAGCTGATTTTTGCAATTACGGATGGCCTGGGTATTTCCCGTGAGGCGCTTGTCATCCCGCTGCGTACAGCCAGTCCCGGATGTGTGCGAAGGATTGCCGGCGGCAAGATCGAAATTGTCGTCGAGCAAAATGCGGACTTCGCTCAATGGCTTAACGGGCTGCAGGATCAGCTGCGCCTTTTGTTGGCGAAGGCGCCGGACTGAGCACGACCAGAACGGCGCCATGATCGACGGTTTGGCCGACGGTGACCCGAATTTGCTTGATGACCGCCGGGCTCTCAGCGTGGAGTGCCGTCTCCATCTTCATAGCCTCAAGCACCACCAGCACGTCACCCGAAGCGACTTGCTGGCCCTCTGTCACTGGTAATCTCACCACCTTGCCCGGTAGCGGTGCAGTTACTTCTGGAGTTGTCAAGCCGTGCGCGCGTCTCGCGCTGCGTGGCTCGACGGTAATAAATTCGAATTGAGCCGGGCCGATCGACACCCAAGTTGAGCCGCGTTGGCGGGTGCTGTAGATTCGGGCGGCCCGCCTGCCGATTCGCACAATCCCGCCCCCGCCGGGCGTTGACTCGATGGCACTCACTATCTCCTCGTCACCGTTGATCCTGGCCTGGACCGCGCCACCGGGGATTGCGGTCAGCTCCACGTCGAATTCGCGGGGATCGCCTGGCAGTTTAAATTTCATTCGGGACGTGCGCTCCTCGCGTGGTGTACTCGGCTCCGTTGCGTTCACCTGGTGTGTTAAGCTCGCTTGTCTCAGCCTTCCTTTGCTCAGCTGGAAACGGGACGCCAGAGCTCGAAATCGCCGAGCTCGGTCCAGGGAGAGTGTCCCCGGGTGGAGCTTCGAGCGCCGTCAGCGGTCGCGGCCATGGGGGCGGTGGGTTTGCTGTTACGAGCAGTAGCCAACGCCGCGATCAAGGCCAGCTTGAGGTCGGCGTCGCTACTCCATTGACGGAGAAACTCCGGGACAAAACGAGTCGATAGATCGCCGCGCGCGAACATCTCGCTCGCGATCGCGCCCCGCAGAAACTCAGCCGTAGTGCGTACACCCAGCAGTGAGAATTCGCCCAGCGCGACGAGCATTCGCCGCCGGGCCTGCTCGCGCGTGTTGCCGTACGAAATTACTTTAGCAATCAGGCTATCGTAATATGGTGTGATTTCCGTCCCCGTCAACAAATGCGTATCGACACGCACGCCCGGTCCGGCTGGCAGTGCAAGCTGAAGCACGGTTCCCGTTGCCGGCCGAAAATCCTGCTGCGGATCCTCGGCGTTGATACGGCATTCAATTGCGGCACCATGAGGCGGGATAGCCTCGCTGACCCGTTCTCCCATCGCTATCAGCAGTTGGTCGATAACCAGATCGCGGCCGAACCGGATTTCCGTGACCGGATGCTCGACCTGCAGGCGTGCATTTACTTCGAGAAAGTAAAAAAAATCTTGATCGACCAGGAATTCGACGGTGCCGGCGTTCCGATAGCCGGCGGCATCCGCGAGCTTGAGCGCTGCCTCGACCAGGCGATGGCGAACGTCATCCGCAAGTTGAGGCGCAGGAGATTCCTCAATAATCTTCTGATGCCGGCGCTGAATCGAGCACTCCCGTTCACCAAGCGCCACAGTCCTGCCTTCATTATCCGCGAGGATCTGGACCTCTATATGCCGGGGCCGATTAAGATATTTTTCGATGAATAACCGGGGATCGCCGAAT
Source organism: Candidatus Binataceae bacterium (assembly GCA_024281015.1). GTDB lineage: Bacteria > Desulfobacterota > Binatia > Binatales > Binataceae > JAMXLL01. The sequence goes on along the minus strand of JAMXLL010000046.1, from coordinate 11,203 downwards.
GCCGCTTTGGCCTCACGCGCAGCGGCATCAAGCGCCCCGGTGAGTTGTTCCGGTCCCTCTACCACCCGCATTCCGCGTCCGCCGCCGCCGGCGGCTGCTTTGACCAGGATAGGATAACCGGCTTTGATGCCGAACTCGGCGGCCGACTGAAGATCCGCAACATCGCAGCCAGGGACTACCGGCACGCCTGCGCTTACGGCGATGCGCCGGGCGGCGATTTTATCCCCCAGCATCGACAGCAATTCTGGAGGAGGGCCAACAAAGACGAGGTCCGCTTGTTGGACGGCGTGAGCGAAGTCCGGGCGCTCGGACAAGAAGCCGTAACCTGGATGAATAGCGTCGGCAGCTGAGTCGCGCGCGGCGGCAATAATTGCCGCAGTATTTAGGTAGCTTCCGGCAGGTTCGGCCGGACCAATCGGCACCGCCTCATCCGCGGCTGTGACGTGCGCTGCAGCAGAATCGGCTTCCGAATAAACCGCCACGGTGCGGAGCCCGAGAACCCGCGCACTGCGGATGATGCGCAGGGCAATTTCTCCGCGGTTTGCAATCAGCAGGGTACGTATCGCGCGCATTCCAAATCCTCACGTCCAACTGGCCATTTTAGGAGCCTCCTGCACGAGTGAGTAAGGGCAATGAATGGTCAGCCAAAAAAAATTTTTTTTTCGCCGCTGACGACCTGAGAAAATATTGATCGTCACTGTGAAATCACTATTTTGTTGATGTGACCATTCGCGCGCCGGCAATCCAGCCGGCGTTAACCCACAAGGAAAATTCTGCATGAGGGAGCGCTAGCGTTAGCAATGGCAAATTCAACCGCCGTTCGCACTGTATATGATTTCCCGGTCGCCGGGCATCTCTGTTCCGACGGAGCGGTCCGCTACGTCAAATTGACCCGCCGGGGGGGATATCCTCAGCCTCAAGGCACATGTCCTCAATGCCAAGCCGCATTCCAATACCAAAAGCCGCAACGCTCTAGAACGCGGCACCGTAGCGGCGAAGGCGCGACTCACTTTTAGTCACAATCGGCGTCGGTCCGCCGTCGCTTCCGAAAATAATCGTCGGCCTGGTCCGAAGATACCGGTATCCCCCGGCAAGGCGGGCACCGGTTGGACTGCACCCGAAGTGTGCTGAACAGATACGGTCGCCGCGACTCCCAGTTCGCGGCGGCCGAAGCATTTTGAGACGCGGGCATTAATCGTAGGGTAGTCTCGGAGCAGGGGCTGCAGTGCGGCTTGCTAAAAGCGGATTCACTCTGGCACGGAGCGACCCACTTTGCTGTCGCCAGCTTCCACCAGCTGCCTGATAACCTCTCGGCGATCTTCGGCTGGGCAGAAGTCGGCCGCATTGGACTCGCCTTGTTCGATTTGTTGGAGGCGCTCGTTGATGCGGCGCAGGTGTGCGGGCTTGATGGCACTCAACGCGGCCTTCTCGCCGACCAGGTCGGCGCGCAACCGGTCCGCCTGTAAGCGCCAATACTTGCACACGGCGTGCGTACGCGGCGACGATTGGCCGGTATATCTTGCAGGGTCATCCAGCACACACCGCTGTTCGGGCCGCATCTTGGCGAGATAGCCGTCTATTTCGGCATCCTGCCGCGCCAGTTCGATTATTGGTTTGCCGCGCTGGCGCGCTTCTCGGGCAAGCTTACGCACGCGCTCGTAAGCATTGGGGCAGCCTTGTAGCGCTAACAGGACGTAAAGGGGCTCGGCAATGATCTGCTCGCCGCTGGCGCCGAGGTTGCGCGTCATGGCCTGCCGGTCAACGCGCAAGAGCTTCATTGTCTGATTTAAACGCACAGCGCAATAATCGAAAGCGGTCAGAAGCTCGGGAAGAAATCTTTGCGATGCAGAATTGGTCAGGTCGCGCTGATGTTCAGAGATCTGATCCATGAACATTGTCGTCATGCGCGGCATGTAAGCCTTCCACAGGCTCTTTATGTTTTCAAAACTTTTCGGGTTGACTTTATGGGGCATGGTGGACGAGCCGACAGCGTCCGCCGATTGCGCTTCCTGAACCTCGGCTATCTCGCTGCGGCAGAGATGGCGCACATCATCCGCAAGGTTCGCCATTACGGCGAAGCACGACTGAATGGCATAAGCCATGTCGGTAATAAATTCAGGCTGGACAATCTGGCTGGCAATGCTTCCGGGTGCTGGCTGCATTCCCAAACAGGAAAGGACCAGTTTCTCGAACAGAACCGCCGCCTTGGGCAATTGCAGCGACAGGGCGTTGTAGGCTCCCACCGCTCCGGCTATTTTGCCGCGCAGATTCTGCCGGCTCTCTTCGAGCGCTTTGACACGCCCGCCGAGCCGATCGACATAGAGGGCCAGTGCAAACCCGAAGGTTACCGGTACGGCATGTTGACCATGGGTACGTCCGATCTGAGGTGTGTCGGCGTGCTCTTCGGCGAGTGCTATAAGTGTTTCCAGTAAGTCCAGCACGTCGGGCAGCACGATGTCGCGGAGAAGCTCCTGGAAGCGCAAGCTGTTGGCGGTATCGGTCGTATCGTTCGAGGTCAGAAACAGGTGAACGTAGTTACCCGCTTCGGCACTTACTCTCCGCGCTGCGCAATTCACCAGGGCTCGAACTATATGGCCGGTACGCTTTTCCTCCTCGTAGACTTCGGCGGCGGTTACTGAACTGAAGGCGCCGAGAATCTCGTCGGCGTGCTTCGAGGAGCACCATCCAAGTTCCCGGAATGCGACGATCAGCGCGGTTTCGACCCGGCGCTGGTAATCAAAGAACCCCGTTTCCGACACGTAGGGCCGCAGCCGCTCGAAAAAGCTGGGGTCCGCCCCGTAATAGCGGAAATCCATGGGGTTAACGAAGTCGTAAATGTCCATCACTGGCCTGGCCAACAATATTCAGCGGTATTTACGGCCCCGATCGAAGCGGGTGAAGGTTTCACTTTCGAACCGCAGCCTCCATCGGGAGTAGGCGGGTGGCGGCGCGGAGACTCGAACTCCGGACTCTGCGGATATGAGCCGCATGCTCTGACCAACTGAGCTACGCCGCCACAAAGCGATTACAATAGCGAGAGGACAGCGCGTACGGAAGGGCGGTTCAGCGCGTCGCCACGGACTGGCTCTTGACGTGGCGGCTGCCGCGGCCAATCTGATATAGCACTCCTTCGTTGAGCTCGAGGCAGCTCAGCTTGCCGCCATATACCAGTCCCGTATCAATGCCGAGCTTAAACGGCAGGTCCACCATCACGGCTCTCATAGGGGTATGACCGAAGACTACTGTGGCGCCAAGCTGATGCGGATTAAAGATAAACTCCTGTCTAATCCAGAGCATATCCTCGACAGTTTGCTCCTCGAGCTGGCGCAAAGGCGAGATGCCAGCGTGAACGAACAAATAGGGCGGATGTAGATAACTCGTGGCGAGCGATTTTAGAAAATCTACGTGTTCTGGCGGAATTCGCTCGAGTGCGGGCTCTCCCTCAGGTACCCCGTAACTATCCAATGTCGGTGCTCCGCCATTGAACAGGAAAGATTCGCCGTAATGGCCGGGCAAGCCCAGGTAGGAGAGCATCATGTCTTCGTGGTTGCCCTTCAAAAAAATGTATTCCGCTCCGCCTTGGCGGGAGTCGAGCAGCAGTTCGATGACTTCGCGGGCGGCCGGACCGCGATCGATATAGTCGCCCACGAACACCACGCTGTCTCCTCGCCGCGGAGCGATTGCGTTGAGCATCGCGGTAAGTTCGTCAACGCAGCCATGGATGTCGCCGATTGCAAACAGGCGCCCGCTGCCAACACCGGCAAGCTGCTTTTCAGCATGGTGCGCGCGAATCGTGAGACCTTTCCTTGCCAAGCCTTACTCCTGCTCCCCGCGCCGGCGTACGTCCGATAATAGATCGGAGAGAATCGCCCGGTCTTCTATTATACGCCGGGCGGCGCTGTATGGATTGAGGTTCCCGTGACGTACATCGGCAAAGATAGCTTCCGCGCCATCGGCGCCATCACGGAGCGCCCGAGCGGTGCGCTCCTCGATTTCCCCGGCGAGTACCTCCATGAATTCGCGTGCCCGCCGCTCGCTTTCTCGCGCGGGGTCGCGATGCTCGTTCAGGTAAGCGTGATGACGCTCGATTTGAGCTACCAGCGCATCAATTCCGACGTCCATCGAAGCTTGCGTCATCAGCACCGGGGGACGCCACCCGCCGGCTGGTCTCAAATGGACGCTTAGCTCAAGTTCCGCTTTAATCCGGTCGGCACCGTCGCGATCGGCCTTATTAACAACAAAGACGTCGGCGATCTCGTTTAAGCCCGCCTTCATCACCTGTACCCCGTCGCCCCCTTCGGGTACGGTGACGACCACGGTGGTGTCCGCCAGATCCATTACGCTCAATTCGGTTTGGCCAACGCCAACGGTCTCCAGAATAATGATATCGTGGCCGAAAGCGTCCAGCAGTTTGACAATCTCGCGCGCAGCACGGCTCAATCCTCCATGATGCCCGCGGGTCGAGAGGCTGCGGATGTAAACACCGGCGTCCTTGTAATGATCGGTCATTCGTACGCGATCACCCAGCACCGCGCCGCCAGAAAAGGGACTGGATGGGTCAATCGCCAGCACTGCCACCAATTTGCCCTGAGCACGGTATTTGCCGATGAGACGATTGACCAAAGTGGATTTCCCGGCACCTGGCGCGCCGGTTATGCCGATAATACAGGCATGCCCGCTCTGCGCATAAATGCGCTCCATTACAGTACTTACTTCGGCCGTCCGATTCTCGACCAAGGTTATTAACCTGGCGAGCGCGAGGCGGTCGCGCCGCGCGAAACGATCCAGCAAAGAGTTCAGCTTGGTGTCCGCCATGGATGCCTACCAGCCGCCGTCACACTTCTCATGCTATTCGTAATAGGACCGCGGTAAAAGCTCTCTCCTCCGCTGAGCTGGCCGTGACCGGGATTGATTGCGGAGGTGTGCTGCTGAAGAAGACCGTCATTCGTTGGCCAATTGCACGAGACGGGAGCCGCTTCCGTATTTTGCCATTGAGTCAGCCTTATCACAGAATCCGCTGTATGGATCTTCATCCCGCTAGCAGAGACCAGGCGGCGCCAGGCGAAATTGCTTTCGCCGCCGGAGGTTGCTGAGCGATGGTGACCAGTCATGCGCTAGAAGCCCATCGTGACCATCATTTTCGCAGGATTCCGGCGCGCCGGGTCACGGGTGAGCGAATGGCGCTCCGGTTCATTGATGAAACGGGCTTCTGCGCGGCGTTCACTGCCGGACTTGGCGTACCGTGTTTGCGCGAGGCTATCGAGGGCCGGCGCGAACCCGAACTCCCGCATCATATCCAACATGACCGCGCGATCATGATGACGTGGAATTTGAAAGACGTATTGCCCGCGCGGCGTGCGGTCTATTACGGCAAAGTATTAAGCGGACGTCCCAGTTTCATTGCGCTCGAGATGCTGCCGTATTTTCTGCGCTTGCGCCTTGCTTCTGTGGGTTACGAAAAGCTCTACCAGCAGGGCCTGCTTTCGCATTGCGCCAAACTCGTCATGGATGCGCTCACTCGCCGTGGGCCGAGCGAGACCAAGGCACTGAAGCTGACGACGGGTTACGCACAGGCGAAATTGCGTCCTGAATTCGACCGCGCAATGAAGGAGGTGCAAGAGAGATTCCTGGCGCTAAAGATCGAAGAGCGTTACAACCCGTTTACTTACGTATGGGATACCGTTGAGCATCACTGGCTTGAAGCGACTCGGGCGGCGCGGCGCCTCAAGCCACATCACGCCGCTTACGCTGTCGTCCGGCGGTATTACGAAATGGCGGGCTATGGCGATGAGCGTGCAGTTGCGCGCCTGCTGGGGCTGTCAACGGCGGTGCTCGAGCAAGCAGTAGGCAAGCTGCAAGCCGAACATTTGGTATGCCGGGGAGTTCGCGTTGACAGTCATCGCGCAAATCTGACGGTGTTAGCTAAGTTGCTCTAACCACGCCTGCAAAGGCTGTCAACTTGTACACTCATGTCTCTTCACTCCATGTTGGAGCGGATATCGCCCAGGTTGGCGCGCATCTTACCATCGGCTAAACTGTCCGGGTTTTCACGCCGCTGTGACAAAAGCATTTGCGGTTGGTGATGTGAATTGTTGAGCGGTGGAGCGCTTGGAGGGCAATTTTGCAAAGGATCACAACACCAATGCGGGTTCTCCTGGTCCATCCCGGGCCGTTGATGTACAGCGAAATCTATCTGCGTCTCGAACCACTGGGCATGGAGCGAGTCGCAGCGGCAGTGCGCGCGGCCGGTCACGACGTTCAGATCCTGGACCTGCAAATTTTTTCTCATCGAGACTTTTACCGGCTGCTCGACAGTTGGCACCCCCAGGCGTTGGGTTTTTCTTTGAATTACCTGGCTAACGTACCCGAGGTGCTCGAGCTTGCGGCTGGAGCACGCGCACTCCTCAAGAACTCTTTGATTTTTGCTGGTGGCCACAGTGCGTCGTTTGTAGCGGCCGAACTGCTGGAACATAGTGACGCGCTCGATTGCGTGCTGCGCGGCGAAGGCGAGGGGGCTACCCCGGAACTGCTCGACGCATTTGGCACCTGCAGTCTGGCCAAGGTCCATGGTGTGATAAGCCGCGATGGTGAGGGACCGGCACCGCGCCTGCTGGAAGACCTGGACCATTTCATGCCCGCCCGTGATTTGGCGCGCCGGCGCCGCAAATACTTTATCGGAGTGCTCGATCCATGCGCATCGATTGAATTCACGCGCGGATGCCCATGGGATTGTTCCTTCTGCAGCGCATGGACCTTCTATGGGCGCAGCTACCGGAAATCCAGCGCAGCCGCTATCGCCGAGGATATGCGCTCGATTGCAGAACCCAACGTTTTCATCGTCGACGATGTTGCCTTCATTCATCCCGAGCACGGTTTTGAGATCGGGCACGAGTTGGAGAAACGCAAAGTAAAAAAAGCCTACTATCTTGAGACCCGGGCCGACGTGTTATGCCGGAATCGGGAAGTTTTCGACTATTGGCGCCGGCTCGGGCTGGAGTACATGTTCCTGGGATTGGAAGCGATTGATGAGCAGGGCCTCAAACTCCATCGCAAGCGCTCTTCCCCGGATATTAACCTCAAAGCTCTCGAACTCGCACGCGAGATTGGCCTTACTGTGGCGGTCAACCTGATCGCCGATCCGGGTTGGGATGAACGGCAGTTTGAAGTAGTTCGCCAATGGGCGCTGGAAATTCCGGAAGTAGTGCATATCACGGTCGCCACCCCTTATCCCGGGACAGAGACCTGGATTACTGAGTCGCGCAAGCTGACGACGCTCGATTATCGTCTTTTCGATATCCAGCATGCTGTACTACCCACGCGGCTGCCCTTACGCCGCTTCTACGAGGAGCTGGTCAACACACAGGCAGTGATTAACCGCAAACATCTGGGTTGGCAGGGCCTGAAGAACGTCGGCCGTATGGCGGCCGGACTTGCGATCAAAGGTCAGACAAATTTTCTCCGCATGCTGTGGAAATTCAACAGCGTTTATAATGCTGAGCGCCAGCACTCGGACCATTTCCGCGAGGTGCGTTATCAGTTGCGGCCGCCTGGTCAGCATGTCGCCGGTCGTCCGCGTGGTGAGATGCTCTTCGTGCATAATCCGCGTGCTGAAGCAGCGGGGACCCGGCAAGTTGCAGATGGCATGCTCCCGCACACACGCGCACGCCCTGAGCCGATTGGCGGACCGATCGACGCGCCACCAGTCGCAAATACGGGCCTGCGGGCCGGCAACTAACGCGGTGGTCAAACCTTCCCGGAGCACCGCCCCATTCAGTTCGTATGGACAGCGTCAATCTTGAAATTGAACAGCATATAGCGATCGTTACGATCAACCGTCCTGAAGCACGCAATGCAGTGAATCGTGAAACTGCAAAAGCGCTGGCGGAGGTCTTTCGCCGCTTCGATGAAGACGAGTTACTCAGGGCGGCAGTTCTTACAGGGACCGGCGGGTTTTTTTGTTCGGGTGCCGACCTCAAAGCGGTCGCGAGCGGCAATGGCAACCGCGTCGCGGCCGAGGGTGACGGTCCGCTAGGATGCACTCGGATGATGCTTGATAAGCCGGTTATCGCAGCGGTCGAAGGCTTCGCTGTCGCGGGGGGACTTGAACTCGCCTTGTGGTGCGATATGCGGGTTGCAGCGCGCAATGCCGTGTTCGGGGTGTACTGCCGGCGCTTCGGTGTACCGCTAATAGATGGCGGGACTGTGCGCCTACCCCGGTTAATCGGAATGAGCCATGCACTTGATCTGATTCTGACCGGGCGCGGAGTGTCGGGTGACGAAGCCCTGCGAATGGGCCTTGCCAACCGGGTTGTCGAACCTGGAACGGCTTTGGCCGCCGCTAAGGAACTGGCTCATCAGCTTGCAGCATTTCCACAAAGCTGCATGCGTTCCGATCGGCGCTCGGCGTATGAGGGGTGGGCGATGCCGCTCGAAGACGCGCTAGCCAACGAATACCGCGGCATCGCGACGATCCAATCAGGCGAGACCCGCGCCGGGGCGGGGCAGTTCAAGTCAGGTGTAGGTAGACACGGGAAATTCTAGGCAGCGTACGATTGACGCGGTTGTCAAGCCGGTCTCGAAAAAGTTATGATTTTTCAGGTTTTTTGGCGAGCACGCGTCATTGTTTACCGGCATCATTGAAGACCTCGGCAAGGTCGAACAGATCAAAAGGTCTGCTGAGGGTGCAACCATAACCATCCGTACCGGCTTACCAACAGCTCGTATCGCGACAGGTGATTCGATTGCGGTCAGCGGATGTTGTCTGACGGTCGTGCGCAAAGCGCTGGGCACTCTCGCGATGGATGTTTCAGCGGAAACTTTGCGCCGCACCATTCTGGGCGAACTGAAGCCGGGTGATCGCGTAAACCTGGAGCGCTGTCTAACACTTAACAAGCTGCTCGGCGGTCATTTGGTTTCGGGTCACGTCGACGGCATTGGACGGATTGTATCGATCAAACCCGAGGGTGATTCGCGCCTCTACACCTTCGAGGTTGGCGCCGACCAGAGCCGCTATCTCGTGGAGAAGGGTTCCGTGGCGCTCGATGGCATCAGCCTGACCGTGTTCGGAATTCGTGGCCGACGCTTCAAAGTTGCACTGATACCCCATACGCTCAAGCTCACCACACTAGGCTACAAACAGGTCGGCTCGCGACTGAATGTTGAGAGCGACATGTTGGTCAAGTACGTCGAGCGGATACTGGGCGCAAGCGGGCTGCATCGGCGGAACGTGCGCAAACAGCGCAAGCTCGTGCCGTTAACCAACAACGCTGTCGGAGAGCTTACATGAGCCTGATGCAGATCCCTCGCAAGATCGAATATGCACTGCGGGCCATGATTCATCTCGCCGACAATCCCGGCGGCGTGGCCCGTGGCAGCGTAATTGCCCGGCAGGAGCATATCCCGAAGTATTACCTCGAAAAGGTTATCCGCGATCTCATGAAAAGAGGCCTGGTGCGCGCGCGCCGCGGTCCGGGTGGTGGTTATCAGCTCGCCCGGCCGCCGGAAACCGTTTCGTTCCGAGAGGTGATTGAGGCTGTTGAAGGGCCTATCACCTTGAATGTTTGCGTTGACGGGAGCAGTGCGTGCAACCTGCAGCCGGCCTGCCGGATGTTCCGCGTGTGGGAAGAAGGCCAGCGGGTGCTGCTCGATGTGTTCTCTCATACGATGTTGAGCGAGATTGCTTCCTCTCGCCCGCACAACGCTTTCATGGCAGGCGCTGTGACTTCAGAAGCCTCAAAAAATTAATCAATAATTTAATTCGCTGGTCGGCTTAAGCAGGCCCGGTGCATGGCTGCGGCGTCTGCGGGCTGCAGCAAACGGGAAGGGCGGCGGTGGAACGTTGCATCGGAATCAGCGAAGGAAAGCTCCGGCACTCGGCTGAGGGCAGGCTGCCTGGAGGCATTTACACCGAGGCTGAGGCGGCCATTATTCAATACGGTCAGAAATTCAAGAAGCTGTTGCTCATCGACGACTCGACGTATCACGCTCTACGAGGCACGAGTCGCAGATAGACGGTGGGGGTTTATAAAGAATGTGCCAACGCTTCCGTGGCGATCATTAAACGTTGCCGATCCTGAGCGGCAATACCTGGCCCTGCTATCATATCTGCCACTCCGGCATAGCTGGCAAATTCCGCACTTTCTGCTGCACACCGCGCGCATAATGGGTCAACTTCGCAAAAGCCGGGGACTCCTGGGCTATTCGTTGCGCGCCGAGCTCTGGGCGAAACGGTTTTGGACGCTATCGGCATGGCAAGATGAGACCGTCCTGCAGGCCTTTGTGCTGGCTGCACCTCATTCGCAGACAATGAGGGCGATGGCGACGCGCATGGGCGCAACCAGGTTCATCCGCTGGCCGGTCAAAGGTTCAGAGCTGCCGATAAGCTGGGAGGAAGCACTAAGGCGCTTGCTGAGTCATTAGGGGAATTTTGATGTTTCCTTTTAAGTTGATCCCGCAAGAAACCGCGCGGCCGGCGTGAGAGATTCATCAAGCGATGCGCCTCAGATTGATGCCACCGAACTGCCGCGCGGTGATGGTAAAAAGCTGTAGATGCGATTGTTAAAAGAGCGTGTATATGAAAGGAGCTACGGCGCTCCCCTGGGTCAAGACGAGCAGGGTACCAAAGAGCACAAGCATCAGCACAAGCGGGAACAACCAGAATTTCTTGCGGACCCACATAAAGCGAAGTAGTTCTCGAACAAAATCCATGCCTCTCCCTTTTCAGTCAAAACTGATCTCTCATCGACTCGGGCGCACTGGCCCCTGAACGCTTCAACCAGTAGCTTTTCGCCTCATCATCGCGCTGCAGGCAGAGCGGGTCGCGCTTTACCCATCGCATCAACATCGCTAGCGGCGTGATAGCCGCGAAGAACAGCAATCCGAGCACGACCGGGCTGGTCACTTTCTGGAGCATCATTCCAAGTCGGGTCCACCAGTTGTTCAGCGGCCCAAGAATTTCTGGCCGTAGGAGGCTTATGGCAGCGAATGGAGCGGCAACAACCACAGCCCAGGGCCGATAAGAATGATGGCGTAAGACTGGTGCGAAAGCGATTAGCAAGAAGATCGCGGCGAAAGTCAGGCCAAACCGACGATTGGACGAGAGTCGTAATTCTTCTTCGCGGAACAAATCCTCATGAAAAGCGGCGCCATGCTTCATTTCCACAAACACTCCCTGGCAATATAATCCAGGAATAATAGGGTCATC
>JAMXLL010000045.1 GCA_024281015.1 Candidatus Binataceae bacterium | reverse complement strand
CCCGCGCCTTGGCCTCATTCATCAGCAGCACCGCCGCCGCACCATCCGCGACCTGTGAAGAGGAACCGGCGGTATGGATGCCGTTTGGCCGTGCCACTGGTTTCAGCCCTGCGAGCGCCTCCATACTCGTGTTACGCGGCACCTCGTCGCGGGATACGGTCCGCAGCTCGGAGCTGCGCTGCTTCGGGTCAGTATTGGGCACTGGCACTTCTACAGGGACGAGCTGGGATTCGAAACGTCCGGCATCTATCGCCCGCGCCGCGCGGAGCTGCGATTCAAGCCCAAAGCTATCAGTGTCCTGCCGCGTGATGCCGTATTTAGTGGCGATACGCTCGGCGCCTTCGAACTGGCTGGTGAACTCGAAGTGTTCGCGGTAGCTGCGCGTAATCGGTTTGCCAAAGCCGGCTTGCGCACCCGCCACCGCATCAGAGCCGATTGGAAGCAGGCTCATGTTTTCCACGCCGCAGGCCAGCACTATATCCTCGGCGCCGGATGCGACGAGGCTTGCGGCCAGGTTGACCGCATACTGGCTCGAGCCGCATTGCGAATCGACCGTCGAGCAGGGCACTTCGGCCGGCCCTCCTGCCGTCAGCCAGGCGGTCCGCGTCACGTTCATCGACTGGGCGCCGACCTTGTTGATGCAGCCGCCGACCACCTGTCCCACCGCGGCTGGTGCCACACCAGCACGCTTGAGCACCTCCATCAGCACCTGAGCCAGCAGTTCGGTGGGATGGGCAGCCGACAGGGCTCCGTTCTTCTTGCCGATGGGCGACCGACCAGCCGCGACAATGACCACGTCTCGCATGATTTTCTCCCGGGTATGATGGCTCACCAGCAACTAAGCCGGTAAGACCAAGCTTTGCACCTTTGTAATAAATCGGTGCCGTCAAGTAAAATGCGGTAATTGCGGAGAAAATCTGGATAGCGTGGACTCAAACTTTAAAGCACAACTATTCGCACAACGGCGTAAATGTTTTATGGAGGCGATCGGAGACGCGCTCGCAATCCTGCCTGGCGCGCCGGTTGCCGTGCGTTCGGCGGATGTCGAATTCATCTACCGCCAGGACAACGACTTTTACTATTTGACCGGTTTTGCGGAACCGGAATCGATAGCCATGTTTGCGCCCGGCGAGAACGACAGCTTCATCCTGTTCGTGCGCCCGCGTGACAAGGAGCGCGAAACGTGGACCGGACGGCGCGCCGGCATAGAGGGCGCAATGGGCCAGTATGGCGCCGATAAGGCCTACGCCATCGATGAATTTCAGCGCGTTGCCGCCCGCTATTTCGAAAGGGCCGAGCGCATCTATTATCCGCTGGGCGTCAATGAACGAATTGACGCGCGCATGCTCGAGATGGTCAAAAGCGCCGCCGCCATGCGGCCGCGCGTGGGCTCGGGCCCTAATGCCTTGCTCGATCCGCGCGAAATCCTCCACGAATCGCGGCTCCATAAACATCCCGAAGAGCTGGAAACGATGAGGCGCGCGATCGCCATCTCGGCTGAGGCTCACGTCGCGGCGATGCGCAATGCCCGCGGTGGGATGATGGAATGGGAGATTGAAGCACTGGTCGACTACAATTTCCGCCGGCGGGGCGCGGCGGGCCCCAGCTACCCATCGATCATCGCATCTGGCCCCAACGCCTCGACGCTTCACTATATCCATAATGACCGCGAGATGCGGGCTGGAGAACTGCTGCTGATCGATGCGGGTTGCGAGTACGACTTTTACGCCTCGGACGTGACTCGGACATTCCCGGTCGGCGCACGATTTCGTCCCGTGCAACGTGACCTCTATGAGATCGTGCTGGCTGCCCAATTGAAAGCGATTGAAACAATACGGCCAGGGGTTAAGTTCGACGAACCTCACGAAGCCGCGCTGCAAGTCCTGGTTGATGGAATGTGCCGCGTAGGGCTGCTCAAGGATGGGCCCGAGGCGAGTATCAAAAACGGCTCATATCGGCGTTATTTTATGCATCGCACCAGCCACTGGCTGGGCATGGACGTGCATGACGTCGGGCTCTACCGTCTCGGTGGCCAGTCTCGCACCCTCGAGCCGGGCATGGTTTTGACCGCTGAGCCCGGAATCTACATCGCCCGAGACGACGACGAAGCGCCTGAGGAATTTCGCGGCATCGGCATTCGCATCGAAGACGACGTCCTCGTCACGCTCGACGGTCACGAAGTAATGACCGCGGCAATACCCAAGTCAGTTGCTGATGTGGAATCGCTGACCACAACTGATCGCGACTAGGCCCATCCAACACCATCGCCAATTGACAACCTGACGCCCCGAGTTTCTCGAGGAGCTGTCCTATCCTTTTCACGAAGAGCATGAGGATTTGAAGACCTGGATCGGGCGGCCATTCGATCCAAATCTTTCCTCTTTCGACGGAGCCAACGAGAGGCTGCGCAAAAGGCTGCCCGGCAATAAATAGACCCCGGCGGGCCTCGATACGCGAACGCAGGAATTTATCGGCGGCTGATGCTGACTGAGACAGTATATCGATAATCTGACTCTCGTTTTTACGGTCATAAGTATAGATAAACCGGTGTGCTCACTTACCTTGCTGTTCCGCAGATAAGTGAGCAAATGCGAACGCAGTGGAAGCAACCTCGGACAGTCTCACGCGCCAGCGAGAAACCGGTACCAGATTCTGGGTCCGCGAAACCGCTTCCTTCTTTAAAGGAATTCTCGAAACACAATACTAGATTAAGTCCAGGCCAGTATGTACTTATCAAAAAAGGATTAGCGCGATGAGCTTGAACCCTTTTCTCGCAATTGGCGTCGCCATATCGACAGCGACCACGGATGCTGTGTATGTCCTCTTTAATGCGGCGGTCTCGGAGCGGCATCGATTCCGTGCCGCGTCGTGGAGCTCGATCTGGTATTTGCTATCCGCATTCGCGGTGATTAGTTACACGCACAATGCCGTGTACGTACTCTTTGCAGCGGCCGGTTCATGGGTTGGCGCATTCTCCGCGGTGACGTGGCTTGCCAACGGCTATCGGCCAACATCCCCGTCGGTCATCAACGCTGAAACGGAGCTGGGCAAATCGAAGCTAAATTAGCGTCCGGAGTTTGAAATCTAGCTGCGTAAATCATGTCGACGAGTTGTTTGGCGGATTTCCAACTCACGACAATAGTGTAGGAGAAACTCGCAAGCACTAATGGAAAGCCCTGCGAAAATTCTTCTTAAGAACGCGAATGTGCTCATCGATGGATTGCCAGAACTGCAACAATCTTCGGATGTGCTCGTCGCAGACGAGCGCATTGTTGCCGTGTCCCGGACGCCTGTCAGTTGCGATGATGCGAAAATCCTCGATATCGGCGGCCGAACATTAATGCCCGGTCTCATCGATGCTCATGCGCATATAACTGGATTATCGCTGACGCCCAGGAACGCCTCCTATCCACCCGCCGAGATCGCCGTTGCCGCCGGCGATTATATGCGCAGCAGCCTGATGGACGGTTTCACCACAATCAGAGAAGCAGGAGGCGCCGACCACAGCATCGCGCGTCTGCTGGCTGAAAGGAAAATCGTCGGTCCACGGCTGTTCTATTCGGGACGCGCCCTTACCCAGACCGGCGGCGGTGCTGACTTTCGAACACCCGATGAAGTCGATGACCCATGCGGACAACCTGGGCCGTTGTCCATCATGTCGGTAATTGCCGACGGCGTCAGCGAGGTGCGCAAGGCAGCGCGTGAAGAATTACGCAGGGGAGCGAGTCAGCTCAAAGTGTTTGTCTCCGGCGGCGTGGTGTTTCCCTCCGAAGCCCACCCCACCATCTATGAATACTCACTTGACGAGCTGCGCGCGATCGTCGAAGAGGCGCAGAGCCGCGGAACTTATGTCATGGCGCATGCCTACACCGACGAATCGGTACGTCGATGTCTCCTTGCCGGCGTGCGTTCGATTGAACACGCTAATTTCGTGAGTGAAGAAACCGTTGCCATGATGGCAGACAGCCGAGTGTATCTCGATCTCACTTTCATCTCCCTGGTTCAACGCATCGAATCAGCACCGGCAACGGGGCTCCCGGAAGGCATCGTTGAAAATCTGAAGAAGACCGTCGGCAAAGGGCGCCAGGTCTACCAATGGGCGAAGAGCTACGGAGTCCCGCTCGCGTTAGGCACCGACCTGTGGGGTTTCGAAGCGCGAAAGTCGCAGCTCGGAGAACTTGAGATGAGAATTGGTCTCGACAGTCCCGCCGATATCATCCGATCCGCAACGCGCATCAATGCCGAATTACTGAACCAGCAGGGAAAACTTGGCGCGATAGCTCCCGATGCCTATGCCGACCTGCTGATCGTCGATGGGGATCCATTGAGCGATCTGACTGTCGTAACGAACCCGCAACAGCATCTCAAACTCGTCATGAAGGGGGGCATTGTCTACAAAAATGACCTCTGATGGGTTCACAAAAGCTTGGGCATGTATATGACTCACCGGTTAATATTGGCGCGCGCGGACCGGAAAAGCTGGTCGAGCAATTGAACGTCAGCGTCGCGCGTGCGCCGGCGTGACTTCGGCCGTTCCCAGACGATATCGGGATAACCCTTGAGGGGAACAAGCCGGTGGCCCATATACGCCCAATCCTGAAGCTCTTCGATGGCCACGTGATAGCGGGGCTCGCGGCCGGTGCGGCCCGTGAATAGTGCTCTGGGGATATTGACCATGTGCGGCGAGCC
The DNA here is from genome assembly GCA_024281015.1 of Candidatus Binataceae bacterium. GTDB lineage: Bacteria > Desulfobacterota > Binatia > Binatales > Binataceae > JAMXLL01. The sequence continues at coordinate 27,949 of JAMXLL010000045.1, read as the reverse complement.
CCTGCGCTCGTAAAAAAGCGGCGCTCCGCACCGGGAGCAAAAGCTTCGAGTAGAGTTTGACTTCGCATCCTCGAAGCGGGCAATGGTTGTTTGGGCCTTCATTACCCGGACGTGCTTGCGCCAACAGCCGACATAGGTGGCATACGCAGCGCCATGCGCGCGACGGCTGGCCGCGGAGTGATCATGCCACGCCCAAAAAGCCGGAAAATCAATCTGGAGCTCTACCGCACCGCAAAGACACCGGCCAGACACGTGCCGAGCCGATGGATTTGACGCGACAACCCCGTTAAGGCTCTCCGATTTCACGCTCAACTTGCGATGAGAGATGCTCCTTGTCAGCGGCCGCTCCATGATAGTCAACGAACTCCGCGTCTATCAAAAGGCCAATAATCGAAAGTAGCACCAGCCCCGGTTTCCCCAGGAAAAGTCGCGCGCCGCTGACTACGCCGATGCGTCGTCACCGGCCAACCAGGATCATTGACAATCGGCGTGATGGAGAGGTTCTGGCTCTACAAATCGAGCGCGGAAGCTGTCCCGACGACGGTCACCGTGCCGTCGGCCTTTTCGCACCAGACCTCAACTTCGGCACGCGTGCGCTCACCTTCCGGATGGCGTTCCAGGATGCGGCCCTTTGCGGCGGTGATTTCTTCGGCCCACAAAACATTGACGAGCCGCAGGTCGAACCTTCCGCCGACCAGGAAACCCAGGCCAAAGCGCCGGGTCATCAGCTCTCCAATCATGCACACCGACAGCATGCCCTGCACGACAATTTCGGGGAATCCCAGCTTGTGCGCCTCTTCGACATCGGTGTGGTAATTGCGGCCGGGGCCGGAGAATGCCATGCACATGGGCTGTGAGACCTTGCGCATCGGCGTCTCTATCGGTTCACCGCCGCGCTGGCCGACATTGAAGACGCGCCCGCCGGACTTTTCGCGCGCACGGTCGACCGCAAAGCCATTGCCGCCCTCGGCGGCCATCAGAAAACTCTGATGCGTGCGGCTGCGCTGTACGAGACGGCCATTACTGTCAAGAATTAAGCACTCATTCACGACATACTCGCGATCGCGTTTGATGTAGCGATCGACGATGACAGAGCGTGAATGGAGCTGGTCGCCCGGGCGAATCGGGCCGAACCCTTGCCATTCCTGGCGGGCATGCAGATTGCCGAAAATATTGGGCAAATACCAATCATGCCGGCGAAATACGGCAGAATGCAGAATCAGGGCCGGAGCAAGCGGCCCCCCCAACGGCGATTCGCCAGTATACCACGGGTTCGCGTCGCCAGTCCCGGCAATGTAGTTCTCGATGGCAGCGGGCGTGATATCGAAATCGAAACCGCCAAAATCGCGCCCCACATAGATTTCACTTGCCCTGAAAATCTCGATGCTCATGAACTCGCCTCAATTTTTAACTGCCGACGCAGATGCAGGTCGCCGCCGAGCAAGCCTTCGCGAATGGCGCTTGACCGTCTGTACGTTGTCCTGCTGCCCCATAACTCTTCGGCGACGCTAGTCAACTCTTGTTGCACTTTTTGCCTCGAGCACTACGGTCACCGTTGAAGCACAGCCGAGGTTCCAACTTTACTGGGGATTATCCTGCGGCAAGGTTGCCCCGTAAATTGGCTTTGTTCTGTAACTTTTTAAAGCGAACAGCCGACGTTTGCGTTTATATCCGGGGCCGACCCAGTTCTCATTCTTGCGCGCCAGTCACGCGAGGGAGCTGCCGGTGGCTGCCCGTCGTACGCACCACGAACCAGCCGTCCACTTCTAGCAGCCGGATCGGATCGCGTACCTTCATTCTCGTCTACGATGAAGTCCCGATGCACGCTTGATCAATTTCTTGATTTGACCTTCGCTTCAAAGCGTTGGTCGAACTTCGCACGTTCGAGCACCGTGCGTGAATGAGTTCCGCTGCCCACCTGTTCCTTTTCATCGTAGGCGCGCACGTCATATTCGATCCGACGGCCCTCAGCCTTGGTGACTTCAGCTTCGGCGCGAACCTTCCATCCTTCGGGAGTGGCACCCGTATGGGTTACGTTAACCACTACGCCGACCGACATCTCGCCGGTCTCCAGGTAGGGCTTGAGCGCATCCATCGCTGCCAACTCCATTGCCAAACTCATCATCGCGGTCGCCAAGACGGGCGGCAGCGAAGGTGCCATCGTATCAGCGAGATGTTCGTGCTTGACTGTGAATTCGTATGTTCCCTTAGCTCCAACCGGAACCTGTCGCATCGATTTACCTTTTTTCGAACTGGGATGCGCCGCCGCTCCGCTGGGACGGACCGCCTGCTATTGGCCGCGCACCTCTTTTCTGAGTCCCATCCCGTCGAGCTTTTTGATAACCCATCTCATACGATCGTTGCCCCAGAACATCTCGCCGCCAACCATCAAGGTGGGTACGCCAAACACTCGATCTAGATCGCCTTCCTGGCATGCCTGTTGAAACGCTGCTTCGCCGTCGCCAGTGGCGAAGCGTTGGAAATCTTCGGGGTCAAGCCCTACCTCGTTCAACACCTCTGCCAACGCCTTATCGTTTTCGAGATCGAGTTCCCGCCTGAAAAAACGTTCGAAAACCAGCTGTGAGTATTGGCGAAAGCGCCCATGCAGATCAGCGTATAAACCGCTTAACAACGCTCGGCGTGAATCGAAAATTTTCTGCGGTCCGCGAATCACCAATCCGCGCTCATTCGCGAACCGGCGTGCATCCGCATAAAGGTAGCGCACCTTGAACCATTCGCGCTCCGGCCGCTGTTGCAACTCGCCACCGTAGGCGCCACGGATGTCGAGTTCATGGGGGATGAAGCGCAGGCGAACGTTGTGCGTGACCTCAAGCTCCAGCGCCGGCGCGAAGGCGAGATAGGTAAATGGGCTTTTGTAATCGTAGTAGAATTTGATCTCTTCGGTCATGACGTCAGCCATTACCCTGATAGCGCAAATTCCTCAAATGCGCACGCCGCCATCGCTCGTCAGCAGAGTCTATATTCGTCAGCCACTCAGCCAAGCTCAATAAACGAAGGACGCGACTTTTGACGCGGGCCTGGCCGGGTCATATTAATAACCATCGGAGGAGCCCGCGATGAAAGCTATTGCTAAAACCCGCCCCGAGCCAGGGGTCGAGATTATCGACGTTCCGCTGCCGCACCCGGGACCCCAGCAGGTCCTGGTCAAGATCGCAGCCTGCGGCATCTGCGGCTCCGATCTACATATTTACCTGTGGGAGTTGGGGGCCGACCGCGCGCTGGCCGGGATGCCGGCCGTGATTGGTCATGAGCCCGCCGGTGAGGTTGTCGAACTCGGCCCGGGTGTGACGGAGTTCAAGGTCGGCGACCATGTCGCGCTTGATCCGTTCGGGCCGTGCGGCCGATGCGCGGTATGCCAGAGCGGGCGTTTCAATTTCTGTCTCAATCCGGGCCGGTTGGGCGGTGCGTTCGCCGAATATTGTGTCGCGCCAGTTCAAAACGCCTGGTTGGTACCGAAGTCGATGGACCTCGAACAAGCCGCCTTGCTTGAACCCTTTGCCACCGGAGTGCACGCGGTCGAAGAGTCGTCGCTCAGGGCAGGTGAGAGCTGTGTAGTTGAGGGTCCGGGACCGATCGGCCTGTCTACCGCGCTGGCTGCCCGAGCGCTCGGCGCCACTTCAATCGTCATCACTGGTCTCAAGCAGGACGAAGAACGGTTGGCGTTGGCACGCCGCATGGGCTTCACCACCGTGTGCGCCTCCGATCGTGATTGGACCGACCAGGTCAAGGCGCTGATGCCCGGCGACGGTGCCGACGTGGTATTCGATGCGGCCGGCTTCCTCGATTCCGTTCGGCAGGTTATCAAGCGCAACGGCGAACTGGTCGAGCTTGGCTGGCCAGCGCGCGATATTCCCAATACCGAGATGCGCTCGTTGTTCTTTCATGGGGTCAAAATAATCCCGTCACGGGTACGGGTGCCTGAGACCTGGAGGCGCTCCATTGCGCTAGCTGCGAGCGGGGCCGTCGACCTGAAGCCGATGGTAACCCATCGCTACGATCTTGATCATGGAATCGAAGCATTCGAACTTCTGCACAACAAGCAGGGAGTCAAGGCGCTGATAATGCCCCGGCCGGAATGACGGCTGAATTTTGCGGCCCGAGCCAAGCATTGCTTATAATGGGTGGAAGGCAAGACGCCTGCACCATTGCGAATTCGAGGTGAACGGCCATGCGTGACGGATTCAAAATCATCGACACTGATGCCCACATGATGGAGCCGGAATGGATATGGGAGCGCTATACCGAAGATGCGTTCAAGTCGCGCGCCCCCAAGATGGGTATTATCCCCGAGTCGCAGCGGCGCGGCTTTATGGTCGAAGGCGAATCGTTCGTGCGCGAGAAGGGTAAGTATCCGATGGCTGCGCCGGCCTTTTTTGCCGCGGTTAAGAAGGCGATGGAACGCTTTGAACGCGCGGCCAAAAGCGGCTTCAGCGCGCAGAGCCGCCTCGACGATATGGATGCGCAGGGCGTGGACGTCCAGATTCTCTATCCCACGGTTGCGGGCCAGATGCTGGGGCGGGAATTCCGAGATACCAAGCTGCTCGCCGCTTGTGTGCGTGCCTACAACAACTGGGCGTGTGATTATGCGTCGGCAGCGCCGGACCGGCTGCGCTGGGCGGCAGCCTTGCCGATGCAGGACCCCGAGGAGGCGATAAAGGAAGCCCATCGCACGGCCGAGATGGGCTGTGTCAGCTACTATATGCGTCCCAACCCGGTAGGCGGGCGCTCGCTCTGGAACGAGGAATTGTTTCCGGTATGGTCTGAAATCGAACATATCGGCAAACCGATATCGACCCACGAATCAGCTTCTTCATCAGTGCCGGGCTTTGGCGACCGGATGGACACCCACGTCAGCGGCCACATCCTGTCACATCCGTTCGAAGCGATGGCGGCGATGGCGGGGCTGATCTGGTATGGCGTGTTTGAACGGTTTCCCAATCTCAAGGTCGTTCACGTCGAAGCTGATGCGGGATGGGTGCCTTATTGGCTGCAGCGAATGGAGCAGCATTGGAATTTCAGCGGCAACGCGGAACACGAATACTTGACCAGTCGCCCGACTGAGTATTTCAAGCGCAATATCTGCGTGGCTTTTCGTGGTGACGAACCGACGATGAAAGCCGCGGTCGAATTGGTCGGTGATAGCAATTTTTCGTGGGATACCGACTACCCGCATCCTGACGGCACCTATCCCTGGGGTATCGAAGCGATGCTTAAGCAGCCAATCGCGCAGGAAGCCAAGCGCAAGATCCTTTGGGACAACGCGGCCCGCTGGTTCAATCTGAATTGACTCGATAGCTAAGCCCCGAGGTCACCCTCAAGCTCACGCGGCGCAACGCGAATCGCGAGGCCTAGCTGGAATGAGTTCAATAACTTGGCCGGAGCCTGGAAATGGATTTTGAATTTACGCCACAGCAAGAGGCCTTTCGCGCCGAGGTGCGGGCGTGGTTGCATCGCAATCTGCCCAGCGATTTGTGCATTGACGATCCGATGGATGAGCGGATCGCCCCGAACCGTGAGGTGTTCGAGAAGCGCCGCGCGTGGCAGCGAGAATTGGCGGGAGCTGGATGGGTCGGGCTGTCATGGCCGAAAGAATATGGAGGACGCCAGGCGAGTCTGCTGGAGCAGATAATCTTCGACGAGGAATATTTTCGCGCCCGTGCCCCCATTTTGCCGGGCTACTCGGGCGTCGGTTTGCTGGGGCCTACGCTGATGCAGTGGGGTTCCGAAGAGCAAAAGAAAACATATTTGCCCCGGATCCTGCCTGGTGACGATATCTGGTGCCAGGGTTACTCCGAACCGGGGGCCGGCTCTGACCTCGCGAGTTTGCAGACCCGTGCCGAGTTGAAGGGTGACTACTTTGTCGTCAATGGGCAGAAAGTCTGGACCTCGGGGGCGCAATTCGCCGACAAGATGTTCTTGCTGGCGCGCACCGACCCCGATGCCCCCAAGCACAAGGGCATCAGCTATTTATTACTGGACGATATGCATTCGCCGGGAGTGGATGTCCGCCCGCTGGTGGTGATGAACGGGCATCATCATTTCAACGAAGTGTTCTTTTATAACGTTCGCATCCCTCGTGAGAACCTGGTCGGGCCGATGAACGAAGGATGGAAGGTCGCCGTCACCACCCTCGCCTTTGAGCGTGGCATCGCCGGCGGTGGAGGCCATTCGTCGCAGGTGCGCCGGCTGGCAGAACTGGCCCATCGCTTCACGATTGCAGGGCGCCAGGCGTGGGATTACGAGTGGGTTCGCCAGGGACTCGCCCAATTCATGATCGAATGCGAAGCCGCCAAGTACACCAGGCTGCGGTCCTTGACGCGCCGGCTCAAAGGTCTGCCACCCGGCCCGGAAGGTTCGATCCTCAAGCTTTATGGTTCGGAGCTCGGAGTGCGAATTGCCGGATTTGCCAGCGAGATGTTGGGTGGATATGCCCTTTTGGGAGAAGCGACCGAGGCTGTTCCGGACGCGCCCCGATGGCTCCAGCGGGTGCTCAGTTCGCGCCAATACACTATCGCGGGCGGCACCAGCGAAATTCAGAAAAACATCCTCGGCGAGCGCCAACTCGGCCTCCCAAAGTGACCTCGCAGACGCAGCCGAGCGGTCGTCCTGAACCAGGTGAAAGTCCCGGCGCCGTGCTCGCTCAGGGGCTGATTTCCACAATGGTCGCACCGGCGCCACCGTGATGCGGTTCGGCCTGGCGAAAACCGGTGCAATACGGCGATGTGCTGAGATAATCGTGGATGGCCTTCTTTAAGGCCCCCGACCCGATCCCGTGGACGATTCTCAGCTCGTGCTGATTGGTCAGATAAGCCTGATCCAGGAATTGCTCCAGTTGACGCAAAGCCTCACCGATTCTCATTCCGACCACGTTTAGTTCATCGTGAACGGCAGCGTCGGCGCTTACCGTAACAGTTGGCATACGCTCAACCGGCCGCCCTGCTCGAGCTCGCCGCAGGCGCTCCGGAGCGACCTCGATGCGGAGCCCGCCCCGGCCAATCACGGCCTTGCCCGGCTCAAGCACCAGCAATTCACCTCGTATTTCCCCGAGTTCGACCTGGTCGCCAACTTTTAACGGCGCCTGCGAAGCTTCATCCGAATCGGGTTGCGGCGGCGCAACCTCGTCCAGCCTTGCCGTGGCCTGTGCCAGTGCGTGGCTCAGTTCGCGGCGGCCCTTCGCCCCCGACTTGAGGTCGGCCAATGTCGCTGCACCCTCACGGCGCAAGTCCGCAAGAAATTGGGCACCTTCGCTGCGCAACCGTTCGCGTTCGGCTTGGGCGCGGCCACGCATCCGCTCCGCTGCTTCCAAAGCCCGGCGCTCTCGCTCTGCCAGTGCGATTTCCTGGTCATGCAACCGCTCGGTTTGGGCCTTGAGTCGCGCGCGCTCGTCCTCAAGCCGATTCAAGGCTTCAGTTAATTGAGCGGTGCCGGCCGGCAACACGGCTTCCGCTGCAGCGACGATTTCCTCCGCCAACCCCAGACGGCGAGCCACCGCGAGTCCATAGCTTTGGCCGATAGTATGCGGTTTCAGGCGATAAAGCGGCGTAAGATGTTCCGGATCGAAATCGACTGCCGCCGCATCCAATTCTGGTCGCGAGTAGGCGTGGAGTTTTACCGCAGTCGAATGGGTGGCTACCGCGACAACGCAGTCCCGTCTCGCCAGGTAGTCCATTATTGCTATTCCCAGCGCAGCGCCTTCGACGGGGTCAGTGCCCGCCCCAGGCTCGTCTAGAATCACCAGTGCCGGCTCAGCGAGCGAGCGCACTATTTCGCCGAGATTCAGCACATGAGCGGAGAAACTCGACAAGCTCGCTTCGATCGACTGCTCGTCACCAATATCGGCAAAAACGGTTCGGAATGGCCGAATCGCGCTATCCTTGCCCGCCGGAATCAAGATTCCAGCCTGCGCCATGAGAGACAGCAATCCCAATGTCTTTAATGCAACCGTTTTGCCGCCGGTATTCGGCCCCGAAATCACGATCCCGCGCTGGCCACGACCAATCCGCACATCGATTGGAATCACGGGCCGGCCACTTCCGAGAAGTAGTGGATGGCGTGCCGCAAGCAGCTCAATGCTGTCGTCGCTCACCCTCGGTTCGATGCATTCGAAACGTTCGGCGAAAATCGCACGGGCATTGAGTGCATCCAGCCTCACCAGCGCGGCGAACGTCATCCGGAGTTCGGTGACGTACCCGCGCACCAGAGCAGTCAGTTGCATCAATAACCGGTATTCTTCGGCCTCCGCCTCGCGCTCGAGCATCATCAGCCGGTTGTTCAATTCGATCGCCCACATCGGCTCGACGAAGAGTGTCTCACCCGAGACTGACCGATCCTGCACAATTCCGTCGAGCCGTTCCGCATAGTTGAGCTTGAGCGGCAGTACGAAGCGCCGATTACGCACCGTGACCAGGTAGTCAGCCACGAATGCTCCCATCCCGGGCGCGTTGAGCGACCGCGCCAGCCGCGTTTCGAGCTCTAGCCGCTCATCGCGCAGCTTTGTTCGCAACCTTTTCAGCTCGGGGCTCGCATCGTCCACCAATCCGCCGTCATCAGCGAGGGAGCGCAACAGCGCGTCAGATAACTCCTTGGGTGCAACCAGTTCCTGGACAAGTGCAGCGAGCATCGGGCGCGTTTCGACCCGTGAGCGAAGAAAGGCCTCGGCGGTGCGTGCCGCGACCACGAAATCGCGAATCTGCACCAGCGCGGGCCCGCTCAAGACAGCATGTTCGGGCGCCGCGGCTAGTAAAAGCGCGCGCTGATCGACAAACTCATCAAGCGGCAATGACCCGGAGTGGGAACGGAGATCGGACAATTCGGCAACGGCGCGCAAACGGCGCCGTACCTCATTGGGCTCGGATGCCGGTTGCAGTTCAGTGACAGCATCGCGCCCGGGCTGCGAGACCGCCAACCCGGTCAGCACTCCGATAACCTTGTCGAACTCCAACGCCTTAAGGTCGCGCTCCCTCATTTTTTGCCACCGGCTAGTTATGCGCGCCTCACAGGCAGGTTGGCTGGCGCTTCCAAGCGCCCTTCTGGTTTTCCACCGCGTTTTTGTCGCGGTTGTATGATCGTTTGCGGCACGATGGTGATCCCGCTGTACTGGCTCTGAGCGTATCCATGACCTCGGGGCCTTCCTTCACGTTATTATCTAGATTATCCCAGGGCAGTTCCGCATGGCATGCATCATAAGCGAGATGAAGCCATCCGGGACCTGTAAGCGACAGCCCTAGGCGCATGGATTCAAGTTCGGTGAAATAAACGGTGGAAAATGGAACGGATCGAATCGCGGATCAATACCAGCAGCCCGGAATTCAAGCACAACCATGCAGTAATGGAGGCGCAGGTCGGGCGCCTGCGCGCCGAAGTTGAGCGGATCCGCCAAGGGGGTCCCGAGCATGCGCGCCGTCGCCATACCGAACGCGGTAAACTGCTCGTCCGCGAGCGGGTGAGACGCCTGCTCGATCCCGACAGCCCCTTTCTCGAGTTTTCTGCCCTCGCCGCCTATGGGATGTACGAGGGTGATGAACCTCCGGCAGCCAGTATTGTTACCGGGATCGGCGTTATACATGGCCGAGAGGCGGTGATAGTTGCCAATGACGCAACCGTTAAGGGCGGAACGTATTATCCGATTACCGTCAAAAAACATCTCCGCGCCCAGGAAATCGCGATGGAGAACCGGCTGCCGTGCATTTACCTAGTCGATTCGGGCGGCGCTTTCCTGCCGCTTCAGTCGGAAGTGTTTCCCGACCGCGACCACTTCGGCCGAATCTTCTACAACATGGCGCGAATGTCGGCGATGGGAATTGCACAGGTCTCGCTGGTAATGGGATCCTGCACCGCCGGCGGAGCTTACATCCCGGCGATGTCGGACGAGAGCATAATTGTGCGCGAGCAAGGCACCATTTTTCTCGGCGGTCCCCCACTGGTGCGAGCCGCCACAGGCGAGGTGGTGACTGCAGAGGAGCTCGGCGGTGGCGATGTTCATACGCGGGTTTCAGGTGTGGCCGATCACCTGGCCGACGACGACGAGCACGCGCTGGAAATCGCGCGCGCGGTGTTTGAGAATCTCGGCCCGCGGCTGGGGCTTGAAGACGTCTTGCCGCAGGACCCTCCCGAGGATCCCTACTATGATCCGGCTGAGCTCTACGGAATCATCTCGCCCGACCCGCGGCGCCCATACGAAGTACGCGATGTAATCGCCCGGCTGGTTGACGGCAGCCGGTTGCATGAATTCAAGCCGCGCTACGGCCCGACGCTGGTAACCGGCTTCGCCCGTATTTACGGGTATCCGGTCGGCATCATCGCCAACAACGGCGTGCTCTTCAGCGAATCGGCTTTGAAGGCCACGCACTTCATCCAGATGTGCTGCGAACGCCGTATCCCGCTGCTGTTCCTGCAGAACATCACCGGCTTCATCGTCGGCAAGCGTTACGAGCAGGGGGGCATCGCGAAGGACGGCGCCAAGATGGTTAATGCTGTCGCAAACGCCCAGGTTCCCAAATTCACCGTGATAATCGGAGCCTCAAACGGCGCCGGCAATTATGGCATGTGCGGACGGGCTTATTCGCCGCGACTACTCTTCACTTGGCCCAATGCCCGCATCTCGGTTATGGGCGGCGAGCAGGCGGCCAACACTCTGCTGACGGTCAAGCTGGATCAGCTTGCCCGCGAAGGGGGCACCATGCCGGCGGAGGAGCAGCAGGAATTCGTGCGCCCCACGCTGGAGAAATACGAATTCGAGTCGTCAGTCTATTATGGCAGCGCGAGGCTTTGGGACGATGGGGTTATCGATCCGCTGGAAACCCGCGCAACTCTGGCGCTGGCAATAGCCGCATCGCTTAATGCCGGCATCCCCGCTGCCCCGGCCTTTGGCGTATTCAGGATGTGAGCGGCGACTTCGCTCCGGCTTAAAGCTGCGCTTCCGGACGAGCCATCTTGAGTGATGAGGCGGGGTAGAAGAGTCGATCGCCGTGATCCGTTTCAACCTAGCTACGAGAGCGGCTGGAATTGAAAGTTAGTGATCAGAATCTCTTGCGGACTGCTGGGGGGAGGATTGATGCCATTGACTGCCTTCGAGAAATTTCCCATCCAGAAGTTCAAATGGAATTTCTGGCAATTGCTATCCGGTATAAACTGGTTTTGATTTCCGGAAGTCGTCCACTGATTATCGGGAGTGCTCGGTAGCGTCGCCAGCGTGAAGGAGCCGTTATACTGCTTAAACGTGACGGGCTGATTCGCCCCGCTCCACACCATCACTAGGGTTATCTGGTTGGCACTCGCACTTATCGTGTAGCGACGAATGTTCTGATAATCCGGCAAACTCGCGTATTTTTGCAGCGTGAACTGAGCGTTCCCCTCGCATAGGACCGGCACGGGGTCGCTGCAGCTCTGCCCGGCCGGATGACCCCAGCGTGAAATCTCGGCGAGGTCTATCTCGCGCGCCGGATTTTGAGCGGTTCCGGTCTGCTCCTTCTCGTAGGTGAATGCGCCAAAGGCAACGTTGGGATCGAGGCCGTCCCAGGTCTGTGAGCCGCTGTTGACCTGCGCGGTAACCAGATAAGTCCCGAAACCCAGGTTGGCGATGGAGCCGTCCGGGTTCTCCAGGAGAACGACTTCCGAGGCCATGTAAGCACTGCCGTTCCCGATGTTGTCTGGACGGACGAACAGGTGAAGTCCAGCTCCATCGACGCTGGAATTTCTCGGACTCCACACGTTGTTGTTGTTCCAGAAGCCGCTGCCGCCCGGGTAAAACTGGTTGTACGTCCACCATTTGAAGCCGGCGAAGTCGAGCAGGCAGTTCGCCCCTGAACAGGGTTGCGAGTTGGGCTGCAGATTGTCTGGAAGACTGCAAGCGGGGTTCCCTCCCGCGGTTGCAAAAGCTGCCGAGGTCGACTCCGGCGCGTTGACGCCCGAAAGATAAGTCCCAAGACCTTTGTAACTCACGGTGATCGGATTGCTCACGGAAAAATTGTCGTCGATCGCTCCGGAAGAACCATTGGCTGCCGCTGCTTCGGAATTCATCGTGACTTCGCCCGTCAGATCAGCACGGCAGTCAGCCTGCTCGACGTTCGACGCGATGGGAAGAATACTCGCGCTCGCGCTCACTTGCTTGAGACGAAACTTGATGCTGGGGTCGCCGGCTTGAGTTTTAAGGATATTAGTGAAGGCGGTCTCCGCTGACGCGTGGTCCGGAGACAAGTACAGCCTGCCCGCTTGGTCGCTTTGAAAAGTCCCCTGCAGCGACAGCTCGACGCCGTTGCCGTTGCGAATAGTCATTAGGAACTCGTTGGCAGCGAGACTTTGGCCCGTCGAGAGTTGGCGCGGACCGGTAAGGATATCGCAGGTTCCGGCACTATAGTCGGGTGCAGACAAACTTCCCGTCAATCCGAAGTCATCGTAGCTGCTGGCAAACACCGATTTCGGACGAACACCGCAGAGCATTATTGAAAGCGAAATAGCCACCGCAAGAACTGATTGATTTATTCGAGCGCGAGCGGCCCCCGGCAAATAAACCCAGCGGTTGTCCCGTGGGACGGCGTGCGTCGCAAGAGCCAGAACCCGCTTTGCTTGTTTCATTGTGACTCTCTCGCGGTGTTGTCGGTTTTCATTTTAGTATCCCCTTGGTCGCAAGAGGCGTTCCGTGACGTAGTGCGAGCCATATCCACTTGTTCGTCTTGCTTTGCAGGTAATCGTGCCCTTGAGCGCATGGCGGCGTTGCATTACAGGCCACGCCTTGCGAAAGTGCTGCCCTCTTCGATGTCGCAGTTGGGACAACGATTCTGGCCCTAGTGCCCCAATGTCACTGATCGAGTCGCCAGTCTTTAGCGGCTTCTGGAGTCCGTGGGCCGACTGACCCCGGCAAGTCGATTAACGGCTCTATTTTTCGTTTGTAGGCGATCTGATCGGGGCACCCATCAGCGCCAACTAGAGATGGACAGTTGTTGAGTTGTACGAACTAGTACTAGTAATGCCGCCTGTAGCTTGGTTGTCGGGCTAGCCTGGTTTTGGAATGGTCCGAAGCGCCAGTACAAATCCCTTTCCGGCGCAAGGCGAGATTACGGTTAGGGAGGAGAGAGTAGGGTAGGATAGGTTGCCTAATTCTACATTGTACGGTTAACCTTGTCGTCTTCTGCGCTGCCATTCCGCGGTCAGGTGTTGACCGGCGAGATTGTACCGCGCCCGCGCTGGCTCGCGCTGGGCTTGAAGCGCTACGCATCCGCACCCCGGTCGAATCGCTGGCCCGAGCCCGGTTTTCACCCCGCCGCATCTACGACGACCTGGATTGATCCGGGCGTCATCGATGCGAGGTTTTGATCTCCACAATGATGCCGCGGCTCATCGGCTACTTTAGTCAATTAATAATGTTCTCGAGGCGCAGTTCAGCAATTTGCTCGCGAGATACCCCGTTTTCGCGGAGGATTTCCTCGGTTTGTTCGCCGAGCTTCGGCGGAATACGCCACAATCGCGCCGGTGTCTCACTGAAGCGCATGCCGGGATTAGTGGTGCGCACCGTGCCTGCTTCCGGATGCTCGTAGAGCGTGAAGTTCTCGTTGGCGATGATCTCAGGGTCGCGGAACAATGTTTCGTAGGTATGCACCGGGCCGCCGGGACAATCGGCCTCTTCAAGCTTCTTGAGCCAATATGAAGAATCCTGTTCCGGAAATAAGCCGGCAATCCCCTTCAGGCAAGCGCGCAGGCGCTGCCGCCGGTCCGGAATTTCCCACCATTCGGGATGACCGATAGCCGTCAGTAAGCGGCTCCATTGTTCGTCCGTGTAGGGCGCGATGGTAACGTAACCGTCCCTGGTGCGGAACGGGTCGAGGCTGCCGTTCTTGGGGGTCTGATCCTTATACTCGTCCTCGGGCACGAAAACATAACCAACCATTGAGTCGTTGGCCGCAAACGCCATCATCGCCTCGACCATCGGGATGCGAATGTACTGGCCGACGCCGCGATTGCGCGCGGCATGGAGTGCGGCCACGATGCTCAAGGCAGCGGTCATACCGCTAATCTTGTCCGCCAATGCCATCCTGACAGCGACCGGCTTGCCGCCGGGTCCGCCCTGAACCGCGGTCATCCCGGAGAATCCCTGGATCACAGGATCATACGCGGGCGCATTGGCCATTTTGCCTTTGGGTCCGAAGCCATGGATTGCACAGTAGACAATTTTGGGGTTGACCTTGCGAATATCCGCATAGCCGACCCCGAGACGGTCGGCAACACCGGGCCGGTTATTCTCGACCACAGCGTCGCACTTGCCGGCGAGCCGTTTGACGAGGTCGCGTCCATGTTCCTTTTTCAGGTCGATGACAATGCTGCGCTTATTCCGATTGAATACGAGAAAGCCCGAGTTGATGCCGTTCTTGCGCGGCCGCCCGATCCGGCGCGTCGGGTCACCTTCGGGGGGCTCAACTTTGATGATATCGGCGCCCATATCGCCGAGCAGCATTGTGCAGAACGGCCCGGAAACAACCTGGGTCAAATCCAGAATATGAAATCCCGCCAATGGTCCTTCCGCCATCGTTCTCACCGACCTTTGTTATCTGCACATCACTGCGCTTCGTTGCTGCGGCTGTAGCGACCTGCGTCGCGGTAACAGGGCGCTGTGGATCTCACCGATTGTGCGTTATCGTCGCCCTGCTGCTCGCCTTGCAGTTATGCCCGTCAACCGGGCCGGGAATGTCAGCTACTTTGTTGGCTCCGGGCTTGAAGCTTGGGCCTGGCTGTTCTCCCGTCAGCAGAATGATCATCTAAGGCGTGCGTGAGTCAGCGCGGGCAGTTCACGCCGCACCCGCTCAAGATATTCGATGTCGATCGGCGCTACCAGCACGCCCTCTTGCTCGGCGGCACGCGCCAGCACCCGCCCCCAAGGGTCAATGATCATCGAGTTGCCGTAATCGGCAAACCCGTGGACGTTCGTACCAAATTGTGCCGGAGCGAGAACATAGCATTGATTCTCAATTGCTCGTGCACGGAGCAATACTTCCCAGTGCGCCTCGCCGGTGGGGAATGTGAATGCGCTGGGGATGGTAATAATCTTCGCTCCTGCGTAGACGAGGCGCCGGTACAACTCGGGAAACCGAACGTCGTAACATACACTGAGCCCCATCGTGCCAAGTTCCGTGGCTGCGGTGACGACAGATGCCCCAGGCATTTTGGCATCCGACTCCTTGACGGTAACACGCCCCGGAAGATCGATATCGAACAGGTGGATTTTGCGGTACACAGCGACCTGCGCACCATCGGGAGCCAACAGGACCGACGTATTGTAACGGCGACTCTCGCCTGGCACGTGTTCCGTAACCGAGCCGGCGAGCAGCCAGATGTCCAACTGCCTGGCCAGCCGTGACATGGCAGTCAGTGTGTCGCCGCCCAGCTCTTCTGCGGCAGCAGCTTCTTCTGGCCGCTTGCCGCGCCAGTTGAAGGTTTCGGGCAGACCCACCAGCCGTGCGCCGCGAGCGGCCGCCAAATGAATCATTCGTTCGGCTTTTTCCAGGTTGGCCGGCTTGTCAGAAGTGGAGGTCATCTGGATAGCTGCCGCCAGGTACGTCATAAGGAAATCTCCCTTACGCTCGGAGTGGAGAGGTGAAGTTAGTTCAATATCGCGGAACAGATTGGTCGACGGTTGCCGACCACCGATCAATACCGCCAACCAGATTGGCAACCCGTTCAAAGCCGATGCGCGCCAGATATGTCGCAACCTGCGCGCTCCGAATGCCATGGTGACAAATGATTACCCATTCGGCGGCTGCGTCGAGTTCGCTTACCCGCGATGGCAGCTCGCCCATCGGAAGATGGAGGGCGCCGGGAAAGGAGGCGATCGCGACTTCCTCCGGTTCGCGTACGTCCAGCAGGCACAGCTGATCGCCGCGCGTCAGCCTGTCCTTAAGTTCCAGTGGTTCGATCTCAGCGATGACTGCCATAGAGGCCGTTAAATCCTGCTCCTCGATCCGCTCCGTCTACTCAAATAGCATGACCGTCGTGGCAGAGTGAAATAAGAGGGCAGGGTTCCTGATGGGGTACGACGATCACCACGAACATCTGGCCCCGTTCCAAGAGCGTCTGGATGAGCTGCAGCAGCGCTACACGTTCGGGGAAGCGGCGATGAGGCTCGCGTTAGAGGAGGCAGAGGTGGCGCTGCGGGATGGCGAGGTGCCGGTCGGGGCAGTCCTGATCGCTGAACGTCGGGTAATGGCTGCCGCCCACAACCTGCCGGTTAACCTGCGCGACCCGACCGCCCATGCGGAAATCCTCGCGATCCGCGATGCCGCGGCGTTGCTCGGCGACTATCGGCTCGTCGACACGTCCATCTTCGTTACGCTAGAGCCGTGCGTGATGTGTATCGGCGCCATCGTGAACGCGCGCATCGCCAAGGTTTACTATGGGGCACGCGACGAGAAGGCCGGCGCCCTCGGTTCGGTCTATGATATTGGTCGCGACGGCCGCCTCAATCATCGCGTCGAAGTATACGGCGGCATCCTGGGTGCAGAATGTGCCCGCCTGCTCAGCAATTTCTTCGCGACCCGTCGTCAGGGGCGTGACTAGCCTGAGCTGGCGTTAAAATTCAGGCCCCGGCGTTCGGCGCTTCATGCGGCAAGCATTCGGGAGCGCCGGTAGAGCTGCGCCGAAAAATGGGAGCAGGTGCTCAGCTTGCCGCTCGGCTACTCATGCAGATTCCGTTTCGATTTCGGGGTTTTCACGTGGAAGAGCAGCCGATTGAATCTCGCGTGGGCGAGGACCTTCCTCTACTCAACAGCAATCATTTCCGTCCAGGCATCGTGACTCAAAGTAATCGGACGCTTGCTCGCTTGTCTCAGTATCTCCGCGACTGCCTACGATGCCATGCGTCAGCCGAATTCATCGTGTAGCGCGTCGGTACGCTTCGACACCTCCAGATACAGCGAGCCTCCATACGGCTGTGTCCCCGGACAGCAGTGCACCCCCGTAGCCGAAGCTAGGCGTCAGCTCTGCTATAATTCAATTGGTGTGTGCTACGCGCTTCATCGACGAGGCCCGAGTGTATGTTCAGGCCGGTAAGGGTGGCGACGGCGCAGTCGCGTTTTTGCGCGAAAAATTCCGGCCTTTCGGTGGTCCGGCGGGTGGAGACGGCGGCCGCGGCGGCGACGTGATCCTGGAGGTCGACGAGGGTCTCTCGACTCTGCTCGATTTTAAGTACCAGCCTCGGCTCATTGCCCGCGACGGAGAACCCGGACGTGGCAAGCAACAATATGGACGAGATGGCGATGCTCTTGTTGTTCGGGTTCCGCCGGGCACGATTGCTTTTGACGAGCCGAGCGGAGGAATGCTCGCCGACCTGGTTTTACCTGGAGCGAGTGCCATTGTTGCACATGGCGGCGGCGGGGGGCGCGGCAACATGCATTTCGTTTCTCCGACCCGGCGCGCACCGCGAATTGCCACCCCGGGCGGCAAGGGCGAGCAGCGCTGGATTCGGCTGGAATTGCGACTGGTGGCAGAAGTGGGTTTGGTGGGCTTGCCAAACGCCGGGAAATCGACTCTGCTGGCGGCGCTGACGGCCGCGCGTCCGAAGATCGCTTTATACCCGTTTACCACCCTCACCCCCAACCTCGGCCGCATCCGAATTTCCGACGAGGAAGCTTTCAGCATCGCCGATGTTCCAGGATTGATCGAAGGCGCGCACCGAGGACATGGACTCGGAATCCGCTTTCTACGTCATCTCAAGCGCACCCGGGTACTGGTCTACGTACTCGCGCTGGACTCTGATCCGGTACGCGATTTCGAAGTCGTGCGTCGGGAAGTCGCGGCATTCGATGACGAGATGGCGTCCCGGCCCGCGCTTATTGCTTTGAACAAGGATGACCTTGTTGCGGCCCAAGGGGCGAAAGAATGTGCCAACATCCTTCGGTCGCGAACGGGAAGCGAGGTTTTTGTCATCTCGGCCCGCGAACAACGCGGCCTGGGGCCGCTGGTAACAGCCGTTGGGCGGATCCTGAAATCTCACTCGGCTGAGCCAGATGTCGCAGCTCGACTATAAGGCACTACTGCTGGCGCCGGTGCGCCGAATCGTGATCAAGGTCGGCAGTGCTGTTCTGTCTGACGAGGGTGGGCTGCGCACCAGCGTGATCGACCACCTTGCAGATCAGATTGAAACGCTCCTAAGCGGGGGGCGTGAGGTCGTGCTGGTCACGTCGGGTGCAATCGCGGCCGGACGCGCCCGGCTGGGCCGAAATGGCGCGAGTATTGCCGAACGGCAAGCAGCCGCAGCGACCGGCCAGATTGAGCTCATGCGGCAATGGGCCAAGGCCTTCGACGTGCGCGGGCGAACCGTGGCTCAATTGCTGCTCACCCATCAGGATGTCGCTGAGCAGCCGCGCCGTCAAAACGCGGTTCATACGATCCGCGCTTTGCTGGCGAGCCAGGTTCTGCCAATCGTCAACGAAAATGATACCGTCGCGGTCGAAGAGATCCGGATGGGCGACAATGACGTACTATCTGCCTTAGTTGCTGACCTGATTCAGGCGGAGTTACTGATAATTCTGAGCGACGTCTCTGGTGTGCTGACCGGCGATCCGCGCAAACGCACCGATGCGCGCTTGATTCCGATGATTACTGATGCCGAAGCGGAAATGTGCGGACTCGTTGCTGAAAGTGCCGGACCATTGGGCAGTGGCGGAATGGCCACCAAGCTTCAGGCCGCTCGTCAAGCCGCGCGGGCCGGGGTCAGCGTGATCATCGCATCGGGGCGCGAGCCGGACGCGATTGTGGCTGCGACTGATCCGGCGCGTGAAATTGGCACGTTGGTGGTGCCGGCCCCCAAGCGCATGCGCCGGCGCAAACACTGGATTGCTTTCGCCTTGCGGCCTGTCGGGGCACTTGCAGTGGATCGAGGAGCTGCCGAAGCGCTGCGCAGCAAAGGTAGAAGTCTGCTGGCGTCGGGGATTCGCGACGTGCGCGGCAACTTCCGCAGCGGCGACTGTGTAAGTTTGCTTGATAATGATGATGTTGAATTCGGGCGCGGGCTGGTCAATTATCCGGCAGCTGACGTGCTTCGTCTGAAGGGCAAGCGATCAGCCGACATTGCGCGTGTGCTCGGTTACAAACTGGCCGACGAGATTGTCCATCGAGATAATTTCGTGCTGCTTAATGCAACCCCATGACTCTTGAAGCCGATCTCGCCTCCCAGCTTCAGTACGCCCGTATCGCCGGGCGCACTATCGCACTAGCTTCCGGCGAGCAAAAGAATCGGGCTCTGGCTGCGGTCCAACAAAACCTCACCTGCCGAACCGATGACATTCTTGCTGCCAATCAAAGCGATGTGGCCCGGGCGCGCGATGGTGGGCTCACGGCCGCTTTAGTCGATCGTCTGAGCCTGAACCGCTCCCGAATTGCTGCGATGGCGCGAAGCGTGGAAGAGGTAATTGCGCTGCCCGATCCGGTGGGTGAGATCATCGCACGGTGGGCACGTCCCAATGGCCTGGAAATCATCCAGACGCGGGTGCCGATCGGTGTGGTCGCGATAATCTATGAAGCACGTCCGAATGTCACGATTGACGCGGGAGTGCTGTGCTTGAAAGCGGGTAACGCGGTTGTGTTGCGTGGCGGAAAGGAGGCGCTCGCAACGAATTCGTTGCTGGCCAAGTTGATTGTCGACGCTTTGCAGGCTAACGGCTTTCCGCCAGATTGCGTGGCCTTCATCAACAATCCCGATCGTGAGGCTATTCAGATCCTGAAGAGGCGGCCGGATCTGCTCGACCTGATTATCCCACGCGGGGGGAAATCCCTGAAAGAGGCACTCGCCGGCGCCGAAGTTGCGGTACTGCCGCACTTTGATGGAGTCTGTCATACCTATGTAGACCGTGCTGCGGACCTAAAGATGGCGGAGGAGATCTGCTTCAACGCCAAATGTAGCCGCCCGTCAGTTTGCAATGCGATGGAGACGTTGTTGGTTCATCGTGAGGCGGCTGACAGGTTCCTGCCTGCCATAGCACAGCGGATGACCGCCGCGGGCGTCGAGTTGCGTGGTGACCCTCAGGTTCGGACAATTCTTCCCGAAGCACGAATAGCCACTGACGCGGATTGGGATACGGAGTATTTGGACCTGATCTTGGCGATAAGGGTGGTCGATTCCATTGATGACGCCATTGAGTTTATTTCCTGCCATGGCTCTGGACTGGCTGATGCGATAATTACCGGCGACCCCGAGGCGGCGGGCCGGTTCGAACACGAAGTCGATTCGGCGACCGTTTACGTCAATGCCTCAACGCGGTTTACGGACGGCTTTGAGTTTGGTTTCGGTGCCGAAACCGGCATCTCAACCAATCGTCTGCATGCGCGCGGCCCGATGGGTCTGCGCGAGCTCACCACGTACAAGTACGTCATCCGCGGCAGTGGCCAGATTAGGTGATTTCCGGGTATTGAGGATATCTCTCCCTCTTCGAAAACTGGGCCGGCCGCGAGTCTTTTTTCAGCTTTAACGGGTTGAAAAGACGAGGTCGCCGAATAGGCCTCGCGCTACTAGCACTCCTGGCGTTTCTCCGTACAAGCGAAGGCACATCCTGCGTCGGTGAAACTTGAAGAAGGCTCTTGGCCCCGCTTCCAAGCAGCATTCGGCGGGCCCGACATGTCATTGCGCGCAGGCCCGAATTATTCCCGGTATGCTGGCGGTGGTTTCGTTTGCGGTTGCGACCGGCATCACGATAGGCAGCGTAATTCCCGCACTGCGATATTCGGCGATTCTCGCGCGCACCTGCTGAGCGGTACCCGCAGCAGTTAGCGTCGCGACTATCTCATCGTCTATCAGCGGCGCCGCGGCTTCGGTGCCTCCGCGCTTGTACGCGTCTGCTACACGATCGACCAGGTTCGCGAAACCTGCGTCACGCGCGACCCTCCTGTAGCGCGGGAAAAACCCCAGATAGAATGCGAGCACCGGGCGCATACGATGGTAGGCAGCCCTAGGATTAGCATCGATCGCCACTGGTATCAGCGAGCCTACCTCGATTTCTGCTACCGATCGGCCGGCGCGCGCTGCGGCAATCGCCAGATGCCGGCGAGCCTTTCGCACTGAGTCCGGGGTGCTGAAAACCATCAGGAGTCCATCCGCAATCTCCCCACACAGCGAGAGCATCTGGGGAAACAGCGCCGACAGATAGATCGGCACTGTGGTGTGGGCCGGTTTGAACCACAAATCGAATTTTTCGATCGTAATCGTCTTGCCCCGATATGCGACCACGCCGTCGCGCAGCAGCATACGCACTACTTCCACCGTCTCTCGCACCCGAGTCACGGGATCGTTGTAGGGGACGCCGTGTTCCGCCTCGACCTGTACCCGGTGACTGGAACCCAGCCCGAGTACGAAGCGTCCAGCCGAGAAATAGTCCAAACATGCGGCGGCCATCGCGAGCGTTGGTGCGGTGCGCACGAACACACTGCTGATCGCCGTACCGAGCCGAATCCGCGTGGTCGCAAGTGCACAAGCAGTTAGAATCGAGAACTGCTCGCCCCCGTGGCCTTCGACTACCCAGGTGGACTCATATCCCGCCTGTTCGGCAAGCCTTACCGACTCAACGAGATCGGTCGGAGAAAGGCCGGATCCCAGCGCCAGTCCCAGAGCTTCCATTGACCCACCGGTCCTACCGCTTCATTTGTTCAAGATATGCCAGCGCGTCAGACAAAGGGACGACGTCGCCGTACTTGCTATCCATGTCGAAGAGATTGGCATCGTGCGGGTCACGAGCACGATCGCCGACTGCTTCTTCAGGGATTATCGGTCGGAATCCAAATGATATCGCGTCCACTACAGTCGCGCGGACACATCCACTGGTAGTACAGCCTGTGACCACTACCGTGTCGACGCCGCGCGAGACGAGCATGGAGGCGAGCGGCGTCCCAAGGAAGGCTGAGGCATATTTCTTAACCAGCACGAGGTCTTCGGGTTTGTGCGGCAACCGGGGGTCAAGTTCCACCAGCTCTGAGCCAATTTTCAGTACGAGTAAGGTCGGTGCTTTTTCAGGCCAGAGACCGCCGTCACCAGGAATTTGCGGATCGTAGGCGACGACAGTGAAGACGATAGGTATCCCGTTGTTGCGCGCCACCGGGATCAGCCGGTTAATCGCGGTTACCTGACTGTCGAGGTTGCCAGCCAAAGGCGACTTTTCGGGCGCCGTAAAACCGAGCTGCATGTCTATCACCAGCAGCGCTGGATGCTTGCCGTAGCCGATCCGATGGCCCAGGCCGCTGCGTTGGTAAATGGCTTGTTTGTCCTCGGCCATTGTCAGACCTCCTGGGAGTGGGTTGTTTCGTGATTCGAGTTTTCGGTTGTGCCCCGTCGTTTCCTCGAAACGTCAGCCGCCATGCGGTTTCATCGTTTGCTCGACCGGGCGTCCGAAGCCCTTGTCAGCGACTATCTCACCATCTTCCATGACCAGGTTCCCGCGCAAAAACGTCATTACCGGAGAGCCTTTGACCTTGCGGCCTTCCCATAAGGAGTAATCAGTTCGGCCGCGGTAGCGCTGTCGGCCCAGCGTCAGCTCCTTTTCCTGGTCCACTATTACGAGGTCGGCATCTGAGCCCAGGGCGATCGCGCCTTTTCGCGGAAAGATGCCGTACATCCGAGCGGCGTTTTCCGACAGCACCCGCGCGAGCGTTACCAGGTCGACTCCTCGTCGATTGATTGCCTCGTCGAACAACAGCGCCAGGGTGTCGGGCACTTGCATATTTATGCCGACCCGGCAGTCCCAGAAATCACCACTTTCCTTGAAACGTGCGGAATAGGTCAGACTATCGGTGCCGACCACCGAGAGCGTGCCCTCCTTGATTCCTCGCCATAGCCGATCGCGGTCCTTGTCGAAGCGGATCGGCGGTTGGATTTTACCTTTGGCCCCGGCGCCTTTGGCGTCCATCTCGGAGGCCGTGGTCGAAAGGAAATAGGCGATAGTCTCTCCGACGATCGGAAAACCTTGAGCTTTCAAGGTAGCGATCGTGTCAACACTTTGAGCGGCGCTTATATGCACGGGATACAGTGGACACCCGAGCTGATTCGCAATCGCGCCGTAAGTATAAATCTGAACGCTCTCCGCCCATTCGGGACTACTCTCGGCCCATGCCGTCAGGTAGTCGCGCCGTCCTGAGCGCCTCAATTCATCGACCAGGATTCCCCGCACGAATGGGTCTTCGGCGTGGATCATTGGAAAGACCGGCCGGCCGCTGGCGGCGATGGTGCGGCAAGCCTCATAGAAAAAGCCGGGGCTGATGCCCTCGCGGCTCATGCCGAAGGCCTCGGCCTGCTCGCCGGCATAACCCGTGAAAAACTTGTGCGAAACTCCTCCTTGTTTAGCCACAGCCGGAATCTGCCTGACCTGGTCAAGCGTGTTGACAACGCAGGTGACCTTGAAGTCGCACCAACTGCGTGCCTGCCCGCATTTCATTGCACGGGAAAAAAGCTCCGGCAGCGGCTCGCGCCCGATGAGGGTGGTGGTTGCGATGGTAGTGACCCCGCCCATAAGGCAATCGCGGGTGTCATACTGAAAGTCAGTTGCCATCGCATCGTCGCCGAAGGTGTCGCTGATGCCGAAATGCACGTGTGGATCGAACAGGCCCGGCATTACGATTTTACCCCGCAGGTCTATCTCCCGGTGTGCCGCCCCAATCGTCTCATCGGCACCGACTCCGACGATTCGTTCACCGACGATTGCCAGTGCGCCATTGATTGGCCCGGAGGGAGTGACAATCAATCCGTTCTTGAGCACCAAATCGTGCGCCATGAGATCAACTCCGACGGGATCGAACCCGAGTTCATTTACACACAGTTAGCTTATTTTGCTAGCTAAGCCAGCAGCGCGCATTTTGCAACGCCCGGCATGGCTGAGCTTTGTGCCTCAACTCGAATATTTCAAAACGGCACTGGCCGAGGTCGCAGTTTTGCAATCGAGCAATCTCCATGAGTCAAGTGCTCAGGGCGCGTAGAGGATCTATGTAACCTGAGGACGATACAGCTTAAGTTTATGCCATACATGGCGGGGTGTTTGCGCTGCTGTGGATGGTGGGTTAAGGCTTGGTGTCCTGCAAATACTTAAACCGGCGTAAACTGGTCCCGGTTGAGGAAGATTCAATGCTGCAATATCGCCCCTTTGAGGAAATTATCAACCATCCCGGATTGCGGATCGTGCTGGTTCAAGGCACCCCGAGCCCATGGGGGCAGGCGGCCAAGACCATTTTCGAGATCAAGGGCCTAGACTACGTCGCTGCGCCGTGGCTGCCCGGCGAACCCAATGCCGAGATCGTGGCCTGGGGCGGTGAAGCTAGCGCCCCTGTCGTGGCTTGGGCCAACGAAAAGCCAATCAACCGCTGGATCGACATTCTCTATCTGACCGAACGGCTTGCCCCCCAACCCTCCCTTATTCCGTCCGACGCCACGGAGCGCGCCCTGATGATCGGTCTATCCCACGAAATCTGTGGACAGATGGGCATCGGCTGGAATCGGCGGCTCGAGCTCTTTGCGCCCGCCTACGTATCCGGTAACGCGCCGGCGAACATCCACCGAATGGGCAGCAAATACGGCTACAACGAAGCGGACGCCAAGGCTGCCGGAGTGAGGATCGCCGGATCGCTGAAAGCTTTGGCCACACAACTCAAGTCACAATACGCGCGCGGGGTACATTATTTTATCGGCGAAGCTCTGAGCGCATTGGATGTCTACTGGACCGCCTTTGCGAATTTGCTGGATCCTCTGCCGGCAGAGCAATGTCCGATGCCAGAGACCCGTCGTCAGGCATTTGCCGTTACCGATCCGGTAGTCAGATCGGCGCTTGACCCGCTACTGCTGGAACACCGCTCACGGATTTTTCGCGAGTATTTTCGTAATCCCATGGAGTTATAGGTCTCTCGTGCTGCAGGAGGCCAACCGGCGGAAGTAGGGTGAGCCCGGGCTTGATGGCGAGGTATAGCTACTGCGTAATAGCAATCCAAGCGCGATTTCACCACTGTGATATCGTCAGCGTGTTATTCAGATTTCCGTAATTTGCGGGAACCCCTCCGACGGTTTGTGAGCGATGAGCAAGCCGGGCCGCAGCAGTCTCGTGCAATCGAACGGCAAGCTGGCTGTACTAACAATAAAGTGGCGCCAGTTCTTTCAATAACGGCTTGCGCAATAGTCCATTGGCAATGGAATCTCATATGTTGCTTCGATCAATCCAGTTTTTGGCGTTGCGCATGCTGGGCCACTCCGTATCGGCCGACCGTGTCGCATCGCTGTCCAAGTTCATGTTTTTGCGGGAGCTTCTGAATAAGCTGTCTATCGATAGAGTCATTGATGTGGGCGCAAACGAGGGGCAGTTCGCAACGTCGATGCGTCACATTGGCTATCGAGGTCCGATCATCAGCTTCGAACCGGTGCCCGAAGTCTTTAGATGGCTGAAGGTTCGGATGGAACTGGACGGGAACTGGACTGGATACAACCTCGCTTTAGGAGACTCGGACACCTCGGCCGAGATCAATATTATGTCGGCGTCGGTCTACTCCTCCTTCAACCGGCCCGTAGACGACCGCGATGGCGCCAACCGCGTAGTCCGGACTTGTTCGGTCCCGGTGCGGCGGCTGGAAAATCTTCTTGGCCAGGTAAGCCTCGATCTAACGCTGCTGAAAGTCGACACGCAGGGCTTCGAGATGCCAGTGTTTCGGGGACTCGGCGACCGGCTTCGCGAGGTTCGCGCGATTTTGTGCGAGGTCAGCGTAAACGCGATTTATGCTGGGACACCGGCTATGACCGAGGTCGTGACATTTCTCTGGCATCAGGGTTTCAAGCCGGCATTCTTTGCGCCAATCAACCGTGCGCGCGATCTCAGCGCCTTTGAATTTGATTTTATCTGTGTCCGCGGCGGAATTACGGACTAAGATTCTGCTTCTCGTTCACAAATTGTTAACAGCCGTTAACAGTTGTTGGAGTTCTGTACGCCTCTCGAGAGCGAGAAAACCTTAGGGAGAGAGAGAATTCTCTTCCAACAAGGCTCTCGAAGTGCAACGGGCGCGGCTTTTCGTCCCGGAATGGCGCTTCGTGCTGAGGTTAGATATCTGCGACAACTTGCAAATTCTTTGACTTTAGGTCTTGACGCAGATCGTGCCCGACTGTATTAACAAACGCGTGCGGCGAACTCTTTCCAATTATATCGAATTGGAGTTCGTGTAGGCGGCACAATCTAGAGGGGGCGGGGGAAGTCATGTCGGGAGTAGACCGAGACTACCATCAGATTTGGTCCGCATACGTTACCTTTCAGCTTCACGCAATGGTCGTGATTCACACCTTTGGAGGGCGTGGCTCTCCCGTCTGAATCAGCTCTTTGAGCTGCTGCGAAAATTCTAAACATCGCGAATCGGGCTCTGGTTCTCGGCTCTGCCTTCCTCCCAGCATCATGTGGTTTATGCTGGAGATAAGGGCGCCCGCCGATTGTAGTCGAAGGTAAAAGTAGACTGCGGCTTGGGAACTGCCTGTTGATGTGCTGGTTTTTTCAACTTCAGCACCTCATCGCCTCTCCGGTTGTATAGCTACTGAACCTGACTAAAGACCTGAGAGTCACTTGGGTCTGCTGGGCGCGCCTATTTAAGGCTTTGCCGGAGTAACTTCAACGAGTCCGGACCGCTCGCCGGAGATAGCTTGCACTTGTGCATCTCCGAGCCTGAGGGGGCTCTCTTGCCTGCCCGGCACGTCCGGCTATTAGCCTGTCCGGATGCCAGGCTTGCAAATCGGTCGACCTTAACTTGTCAACGAGCGCGCGCTCACGGCGCCGTATAGCATCCCAATTTTGGGGGGAGATATGAAAAAAGTAGATGTTTGTGTGCGGAGGTCTGTCCTTTCCATTGTCGGCGCGGCGTTGGTGCTGACGATATCCGGTGCAGCATACAGCGCCGAGGTAACGCTGACTGCGCCGCAGGGCGGGGCCACGGTTTCAGGCACAACGCCGGTCACAATAACTCGAGCAAGTAACGTCTCGTCTGTGAACTTCTATGTGGACGGGCATTACGAAGCGTCCGCAGGGAACAGCTGGGATTGGAACACGACGGCTTTTTCGGAGGGTGGCCACACCGTAACAGTAAACGCATACTCTTCAGGGGGCGGATTGCTGGGTAGCGCCTCGGTTAATGTCACTGTCTCGAACAATACGGCGGGAGCCGGAGGCTGGCAGGTTGCGCCGAGTGCGACCATATCCAGCTTAACCGGTTCAGCCTCCGGTATCTCAGGAGCGGATACCAATCCTGCTCACTATGGCCACTACACCGCGTGGGCGGACGGTTATGGATTGATTGGCGGTCCACTAGTAAATAATTGGCAGGCCGCCTCGTTTGTGCGAACGACTCAGAAATCCAATATTGAAAAAAACGCTCGGGGAACGGGTTGGGCAAATAGTGTTGCCAATAACTACTACAACCACATCGCATCCAGTGCCCCGGGCAATTACTTGTATCAGCTCAGCGCCTTCCACGGGGCCTATTCAGGCTCAAGCTGGAGACCCGAGGCTGTCCGCATCGACGGCGCTTGCCCAATGGCCAATCCAACCACCGCCGAGGTGCTGCAGTGGGCCTCCAACAAATGGGGTATCAATCCATTGTTGCTATACGCGGTCGTGACCAACGAGAGCCATTGGGACCAGACGGGCGTGGGAGATTATGGGCGCTCGTCCGGCCTAACGCAGGTCGCCGATAGGAATTCCAGTGGAGCTCCTAACCACGCATACCCGGGCTTCAGTGGAGCAGGCTCCATGCTGGCGCGCGAGAACAGTTGCTTTAATGCCGATTTCTATGCCGGGCGGCTGTATGCGGCCTATCATGGGAAGACCGGCTCCGGCGCCGGCAATATCACACAGGCAATCCATTCCTGGGATCCCAATTCCAGCGTCTACATCACCAACACTTATAATATCCTGTCGAACCATACCTGGATCTCGCAGGCTTTCTACGGGTCGTT
>JAMXLL010000044.1 GCA_024281015.1 Candidatus Binataceae bacterium | reverse complement strand
GCCTCTCCGTTTCGGCGCCCAAGACCAGGTTAGGAATGAACAACATTATGGCGCCGATCGTGACGGCTATCCGCATTGGTTTTCCCTTTTGGCGTCCCTTCGCCAGGAATTTGGCAACCTCGAGGTTCACGTGGGTCAACCGTGGAGCAAGCGTCGAATGCGACCGCATGCCGTTTCCCACGATAGATTTTGAGCTTTTCGCGCTAGCTGCATAACCATGGCAGGGCAGGTGTTTATTTTACGAACTAACTGCCTCTTTTCATGGAAGTGAACCGTGTAAGGACCTGTCAGAACCAGAGGGCTTCCGAAATGTAGCCGTAGTCTTAGCGATACTTGCCGAAAAGATTCCGGCAGTAGATGTGGCACTCTTCGCGGCATCGGGATAAACCCACAGATGCGGAGGAACCAAATGAAGCGCAGCACGGAACGTATCCTAACCACCCATACGGGTAGCCTGCCACGACCTGCTGATCTCCTCGCCCTGATCAAAGCCGTGGAAAGCGGCACCGGCGACCCAGCCGCATTCAGCGCCCGCATAAGATCGGCGGTTGCGGAAACTGTACAGGCGCAAGTCCGAGCCGGCCTCGATATCGTTAACGACGGGGAGATGGGGAAGCCCTCATATGCAACGTACGTCAAGGATCGCCTTACAGGGTTCGAGCAAGAGACCGAGCCGGTGCCGTTCGCGGGCCCAGCCGACCTGGCTGATTTCCCTGAATTTTGGGAGCGCCACAATTTGCGGCGCGCTGCCTCCACCCTGGTTCGTCCGAAATGCGTTGCCGAAGTGCGGCACAAGAACGACAAGGCAGTCGCCCAGGAAATCGAAGATTTGCGCTCGGCAACGGCCAATTCCCCAGCGGCTGAAGCCTTTCTGAGCGCGGCATCACCGGGCGTGATCTCGATATTCCTGCCCAATGGCTATTACAAAACGCACGAAGCTTACCTGGCGGCGCTCGCCGAAGCGATGAAGCCCGAATATGAGGCGATTCATCGAGCCGGCTTTCTACTCCAGGTCGATTGCCCGGATCTGGCGATGGGACGCCACATCCAGTTCCCTGATTTGAGCATCGCGGAATTTCGTAAGAAGACGGAGCTGCACGTGGAAATGCTCAACGCCGCACTCTCTAATATCCCGGCCGAGCATGTGCGCATTCATCTGTGCTGGGGCAATTACGAAGGTCCCCATCATCGTGACGTGGCCTTGCGCGACATCATCGATATCGTTTTCAAAGTGAGGGCAAATGGAATCTCCTACGAGGCAGCCAATCCCCGTCACGAACATGAATGGGCCGTGTTCACAAGTGTAAAGCTGCCGGAGGGCAAAGTCCTCATTCCTGGGGTACTCGACTCCACCACCAATTTCATCGAGCATCCGGAACTTATCGCCCAACGAATTTGCAATCTGGCAAAACTGTTTGGACGCGAGAACGTCATCGCGAGCACGGATTGCGGGTTCGCCACCTCGGCGGCGTTTTCGGCGGTCGATCCGAAAATAACCTGGGCGAAATTTCAGTCGATGGCGGAAGGTGCCCGCATTGCATCCAGCCAAATGTGGTAGGGTCATTGGTGGTGGGATTTTTGATCCTACGAATACTTCGTCGAAGATGGCCGCGCCCTGCGTAGATATATATAGCCACAATGATTGTTCTATAAAACTCATGCAAAGTCCGATGTGGTATACGTGAGGCGAGCCGTATTTATTGGCGAAGGAGGCTAGCCGATGCTTTCGCCTTATACAGTGATCGATTTATCCGATGAGCGGGGCCAACTATGCGGACAGATTCTGGCCGATCTGGGAGCCGACGTAATATTGGTTGAGCCGCCAGGCGGCTCATGCGCACGGGCCCTGGGGCCGTTCCTTGAGAATAGAAAGGACCCGAATCGTTCACTTCACTTCTGGGCTTTCAATCGCAACAAGCGGGCAATCACACTGGATCTGGATAAGAGTGACGATCATTTCCGGCTTAAACAACTGATTGCCGGGGCGGACTTTCTGATCGAGTCGGCCGAACCAGGTTATTTTTCGAGCCGCGGCCTCGGGTATCCAGAGCTCGCCGAGCTTAACCCAAGCTTAATCTACATTTCGATTTCGGCTTTCGGCCAGAACGGACCTAAAGCAAGAAATGCAGCATCAGACCTGACTCTAATCGCCGCCGGGGGTCCCATGATGCTGCAGGGTGATGCCGATCGTCCGCCCATTCGTATTGCTGCGCCCCAAGCGTACCTACATGCGAGCGCTGATGCGGCGGCAGCGGCGCTAATTGCACATCATCAGCGAGTGCGCTCCGGTCTGGGTCAACATATAGATGTATCGGCGCAGGAGGCGGTATCGATAGCGGCATTTTCCCAGCCGTTGGTTCCAGCCATTGGAGCAACGACGACCAAACGCATGGCCGGAGGGGTTAAAGTTGGAAGCCTAGTTGCACGCCAGGTGTGGCCTGCGCGTGACGGGTACGTTGTCCTGGTGCTGTGGTTCGGTCCCGCTCTCGCTCTGCCGATGCAGCGTCTGATGCAATGTATCTACCAGCATGGTTTTTGTGACGAAGCTACACGAGATCGGGACTGGTCAACTTATGATGCGCGGCTACTCTCCGGGGAAGTGCCAGTCGAGGAATATGAAACCCTCAAAATGACTGTCGAGCGGTTCACTCGTAGCTTGACGAAGCGCGAGTTGCTCAAGCTTGCTCTCGACCGTGCACTGTTGATCGCGCCGGTCGCCACCATCGATGAAGTAGTTAATAGTGAGCAATTGGCGGCACGTGAATATTGGCGTCCGCTCGATCATCCTGAACTCGGCTGCGCCGTCACTTATCCAGGACCTTTTGCCCGCTTCAGTGAGACGCCTGTTAGCTATCGGCGACGGCCTCCGACTATCGGCGAGCATAATAAGGAAATCCTGACCGGGGCTGAACAGGGTGTTCCTAGAACTTGCCCCCAACTCAGCTCGGCCCGCTCGACTAACGAGCTCCCATTGAGCGGAATCAAGATAGTCGACCTCTTCTGGGCGATGGCCGGTCCCGCCAGCACCCGGGCGCTCGCTGATTACGGCGCGACAGTCGTTCGAGTTGAATCTATGCGCCGGCTGGACACCTGCCGCACGATTGGTCCGTACGTGAACGATAAGCCAGGCATCAACCGCTCCGGACTGTTTATCAATCTTAATGCGGGCAAATTCGGGATAGCTCTCGATCTTGGCAAAGAGGAAGGTCGCGAAGTTTTTCGCGATCTCGTCCGATGGAGCGATATTGTTACTGAATCATTCTCGCCTAAGGCTATGCGTGCTTGGGGACTCAACTATGCAGCGCTCCGCGAGATAAACCCGAACCTGATCATGGTCAGCAGCTGTCTCATGGGACAGACTGGACCATTCGCAAAGTTCGCCGGTTACGGTAACCTGGCGGCCGCAATGTGTGGCTTTGGCAATTTGTGCGGGTGGCCCGATCGGGCACAGGCCGGACCGTACGGGTCATACACTGATTGCGTGGCGCCGCGCTTCACAATTGCATCAATCCTCGCGGCGCTGGAGTATCGGCGTCGTACCGGCCACGGGCAATACATAGAACTGTCGCAGGCGGAAGCGTCTATGCATTTTCTTGGTCCGGCCCTGCTCGACTATATTGCGAATGGCCATGTAGAGACTGGGCAGGGTAATCGCGATATCCGGTTTGCGCCGCACGGCGTCTATCCATGTGCTGGCGAAGATTCCTGGATCGCTATCGTCTGCAGCACTGATGAGCAGTGGCGTGCCTTAGCTGCACTGATTAGTGGGGCGAAAACGAAAGATGCACGAGAGGACCATGGTGCGAGATTCTCAGGATTTTCTAGCCTCGGAGAAAGGCTGGAGAATCAGGACCGTCTCGATCTCGTTATAGGCAACTGGACGAGCTCGTTCGATGCTTTGGAGCTGGAATCGATCCTTCAGTCGCACGGCATCGCAGCTAGCAAAGCTGCGACCAGCACGGATATGAGCTGCGATCCGCAACTTGCCTGGCGTAAGCATTTTGTTGACCTAGAAGATGCGAAGCTCGGGAAAGTAGTGGTGGAGCGTTCTTCGTATATTCTTTCTGACACTCCGTGCAAGATCGCGCGCTCTGCGCCCGCACTGGGCGACGATACTGCTTATGTTCTCGAAAATTTCCTGGATTACAGCCGCACACGGATCGAGGAACTCACAGCCCGATCCATTCTCCACTAGAACTATAGTATCGAATCACGTGCGGCAAAATTTCGTGCGAATGCCCGCCACCATGCAACAGTTGCAAGGATGGACCTTCGTGCTTCTTCAGCAGGGCGCAACGTGAGAGATTTTGTCGAAAGCCGAATCCCCTGTTATCAGGTCTTACGCTTAAGTAGCCAGCTTCCCTGCTCGATCATCCTCCCACCGACAAGACACATGTAACCACCCTCACCTTGATTGTTGGTAAAATGCCCTTGATACAGGCAATCGACTCCCGTCGGTAACTGGATCCGCAGATCCGGCATATATGAGCCATCTACTCTGCCCGTGGCGATAGTTCCGGTGTTGGCATCACCCAGGCACACCATATTTCCATAGGCACACGTGTATGACCCGGATAGATCCGACCCATTTTGAACGATGTTCATCGTGATAAGTCGATAGGCGTTACAGCGGCCCCTGGCCATAAAGCATCCTGCTGACGTAGAACCCTCCCACGTTCCGCCGATATCCACCGGCGGCTGGGATGCTCCAGACTTAATGTCAGTACATGATTGAAGATTGCAGATCGCCAATATTCCAGTCGCGGCGATCACAAGAGCTATTACATTTCTTCGCATAGGTTTTTGGGCCTTCACGCTCCTCCTCATTGAATGGGCAATTCTTAGCAGAAGCCAATCTGTCATGTCTCGGGCAGTAACGAGTCTTGCGTAGGACATACCGGTAAATATGAGCAACAATGAGGAATATCTGACTAATCGAATCGTGAACACGGCTACCATGTATTGCGCGCCTATGCCAAGAGCGCCGTGATGAGGATGTGTAAGAAACTCTACTTTACCTGCGTGTAAAAGGCAGGACTCAATCTGACAAACGATGTAAGGTCCTCGCCTCCCGAGAGGAGACGAGAAAAGGAACAACCCAGCACTGCAAAGAATTTCGGATGCCGACAGACCGAGCAGACATTTTGGTGGTGGAGGCGGGGGGAATTGAACCCCCGTCCGAAGATCTTCAGGAATCGGCCACTACACGCTTATTCCGCGATTTGGAGCTCGCCCTGCGACCGCTCACGGACGGGCTGCCGCAAAGCCAGCCGGTTTTAATTTCGGACAACCATACAACCGGTGAACAACGGCTGCCTAGCCCATTAAATGACGCCCCGACCCGCTGCCATGGGCGAACAGCGGCGGGACGCTAGCGGCGGTTAGGCCGCTAGAGCGTAACCGTTATTGTCTGCGGATAAATTTCGCAGTGCTGTTTGTTTTACGGGCCAACAGCACCCCGGCGTGCGACCAAAACCCTCATATCCCCGTCGAACCCGGTTCGCCCCCAAGTTCTCCGAAGCTTAAAAGGTGAGGCACTCGAAACGGCTACATCTGGAATCTAAGGCCGAACGGCGCTTGATGCAACTCCTGAAGTCGCGGCCTGGTCCTTTCCTGCCAGCGCCATCGCTGCGGCCTGATGAATTCAGTCACGGACTTTAGCGAAGCTCTCTTCAACTTCGTTAGC
>JAMXLL010000043.1 GCA_024281015.1 Candidatus Binataceae bacterium | reverse complement strand
AAGACCGCAACGGAAGGGAATAGTACGAAAATTGCCCCCAAAAAGATCAGGACGATGGAGAGCCAAATGGTGAGAACAGTGCCTGAGTCTAACTGCTTTGGCACGCTGTCCCTCGCTGCGAACAGCGAGACCACGCCGAGAATAAACATGTTCGCGAGGCTCGAGCCGAATAGATCGCCTGCCGCGAGATCAGGAACGTGCAGCCTCACTGCCGAGACGTCAGTGACGAGTTCTGGTAGCGATGTTGCTATCGCCAGTAATACGGCGCCGGTCCAGACGCGGCCAAAACCGGTCGATGCGGAGATAGCGTCGGCCGACCGTCCAAGGATAATCCCTGCAAGGATCACGGCGATGCCGCAGGTGAGAGTCGAGACCAAAAGCGTCATCTCAAATCCTTTACGGCTGAGTTCTTGGACGAT
This sequence comes from Candidatus Binataceae bacterium, assembly GCA_024281015.1. Taxonomy (GTDB): domain Bacteria; phylum Desulfobacterota; class Binatia; order Binatales; family Binataceae; genus JAMXLL01. The sequence goes on along the minus strand of JAMXLL010000043.1, from coordinate 20,806 downwards.
GGCTCTGTTCTGCAGCCGGGAGCAGGGGCCGCAAGCCGTTGGTGCTCGCGACTAGAGCGGACCCGTTGCTGATGAGAGCGGTCAACTCGGGTCCGATCACCCCTCCCGTCACCGCGGCTGCCAAGGCCAGCATGTTCATTCCCGCGACTATCGAGTAGTTCTGGTTAACCAGTGCGATAGCCTCTCGTGAGATATCAACCGCCGTAACAACGCCGGACAAATCGTCCTGGAGCAGCACCACGTCGGCAGTGTGCCGTGCGATATCCACGCCATTTCTCATCGCGATTCCGACATGAGCACGCGAAAGGGCTGGAGCGTCGTTCACACCGTCGCCGACCATCGCGACGACTTTGCCGCGGGATTGAAGATCGCCAACAACTTCGGCTTTTTCTTGAGGCAGGATCTCCGCATGATATTGGTCAAGGCCAAGCTGGTTGGCGACGGTGCGTCCCGCGGATTGATTGTCGCCGGTGAGCATGACCAGATTGGCGATCTTCCGCTCGCGGAGCTTTCTGACAACTGCTGCGCTCTCGGCGCGAAGTTGGTCTTGATAAACCAGCTGGCCAACCAGTTCTCCATTCACCGACAACATTAATGAGGAGCGACCGCTGCTGGCAGCATTGCGGCAGTTTGTCGAAGCGCAGGCGATGCTGATGCCGCTCTCGCGCAAAAATCGCTCGCTACCAAGATGGACGTAGTATCCGTTGACACGCGCCTCGACGCCCATCCCCACGCTGTACTTGGAGTCGCTGCGCTCTGGAATGTCAATCTCATATTCGCGCGCCTTCGCCAGGGTCGCGATCGCCACTGGATGTCTGAAGCGGGTCTCGACCGCAGCGGCGATTTTGAGGAGTTCGTGCTGAGAGAAGCTGCATTTCTTGTACGAGATTATATCCACTATCCGCGGGACTCCCTCGGTTAGCGTGCCCGTCTTATCGAACACGACCGCGTCCACGCAGCTCAGATTTTCCATGTGACGGCCGCCTCTTATCAGCACACCACGTCGGGCCGCGCCCACCATCGACGCGAGTACCGCGGTCGGGGCGGCCACTCGAATACCAGTGCCAAAATCAACGATCAGCGCTGATAGCGTCCGGTCGAGATTAGACGTCAGCGCATAGAGTCCCCCCGCCAACCCCAGCGTCGGCAGCACCAGGCGATCGGCAAACTTTTCCGCGTAATTTTGAACTCGGGTTTCACCGACCGGAGTGGCTTCGACCATCCGGACGATTTGCGCAGCCAACGAATCAACGGCCCTGTGCGTTGCTCTTATGCACAGTTTGCCTTCGTGCATCAGGCTGGTGGCGTAAACCCGGTCCCCAGGTTCCCGCAGCACCGGCATCGACTCTCCGTTAATGCTGCGCTGGTCCACACTGGCAGAACCGCTAATCACTTCACCGTCCACCGGGACCATCTCACCCGAATAGACCACCACCTTGTCGCCGATCGCGATTTCCTTGACCGGCACTTCAACTTTCTGGCCCGCACGCAGAATCCAGGCGTTGCCCTGCTGGAAATCCAGAAGACTTCCAATCGCCTTCTTCGAGCGGGCCGCCGTCTGGTCGCGAATCCAATCGCCGAGGGTGATGAGCCAGATCATGAAGGTCGTCGTGAACAATCGTCCTTGCCAGGTCGATACACCAATCGCGAGCGCGTCAAGGACATCGACATTCAATCGGCGCTCCTCAACGACCGTCGCGGATGCGCGCCTTACAATCGGCAGGGCGTTGTAAATGCTGATACCGATCGTAATCGGCACGGCGAGGGGCGCCTCGAAAATGCTGAGCGCCAGGGCAGATGTGCTTAGGGCGAGGGCCGGCCAGCCGTGCAAGTGCAGCCAGTCAAACCAACCGCGGCCGCTGTCGTCCGCCGGTTTGGCATCACCCGCTTCTTGACTATCGGCAATTCCCTCGGCTGACAGGTCCTCGAGAGTCAGAGTATTGAGCTTCAACTTCAGCCAGGCAAAAAGTTCAGGACGGCCTTGGTCATAGTCGATAACGAGCGCCCCACAAAATTGATTAGTCCGTACTGCTGTAATGCCCGGCTCCTTTCTGAGAAGCGCGCTAAGGCCCCGAGCGAACCTCTCAGTCTTCGCAGCCGGAACGTAGAAGCGTACGCGGCCAGGCACATGGTGGCGGATTTCCCAGAAGACTCTCAATTTCGTGGTTTGCACTCCTCGCCAATTTTGAGAATTCACAGAACGCAGAACGAAAATTCCAATGCGTCAGCCACTAACAGCTGGATCCGCGCCGCCACTCTGACTCACCTCAATGCCCGGATGCAGGACGACGAAGGCGGAAAAAGCAAAAATCGCGAGCGTCAGCCACAATGGTGTCGCGAGTGCTTCGCGTGCGGTGAATGCAGCAGCGGCCGCCGCGGCCATCGGCAACAGCACCTTCAGATCAAGCGTGTTGTCGGTCACAGTCTTGATTCTCGTGTCGAAACTCTTGAAGGCAGCTGCGATAGCTATCGCAGTAGTGGAGTCAGTCTCTGACCGGCGACTGCCGGCTTTTTGTCCCTGCCGGATGCTCAGAAGCTCGAAAATTGAATCACCGGCTCCCGCTAGGCTGGCCTCGAAATCCTGACACTCATCTTGTGCATAATGGATTAGGACGCTTCCGGTGGTTGCATTCGATTCAATGCCTTCTACTCCGGGGATAGCTTTAGCGACTGCGCCAATCTGCTCCAACAATGCTGGATTACTTCGCGCCGCAGGAACCCTGAGCCTGATTCGCCCGGAAATGTGATGAGCTACATATGCTGTGTGCGGCATGTCTCAGAAACTCGAAAAGACGAGTGCCTCCCCGGCTCCATGCGCCGTTAGCGATGGACGGATAATGCAACTGACCTAAGTTAGTTTAGCCGCGCGGATTACGCGGCCGCAGATTTATCTAAGTTCGGCGGTTCAATTGGACTGTTGCCCCGCCTTTCTGTTCGCCTCGCGCCTCTGCGACCACGCCAATGAACATGTTCGGTCGCTCAGCAACAGTCTCATGAACCTGGCTCGCAACCATGTAACCGGCCTTGACCGCGGTTTTCATCCCGGGTGCAGCATCCCACCGGCGACTTGGCTAACCAGATCCCAGACCAAGCCTGATGTGAGAACGAGGCCTCCGCCAATAGCCATGCCGACCAACAGCTCCGGCTCGATCATCGCGGCGATTCCTATCAACACTGCAGAAGCGAGGAGATTCGATCCGCGGACGTCGTTGCCGGCTTGATGCTGTTGCTCTTGTCTCGGGCTCGTCCGACTTACTTTCTCCTCCTTCGACGCTTCCGCCTGCAAACCGCTATAAGTCTTTTCTGCGCCGGCCGAAACAAGAGGTTCTTCAACAGGCGGTTGAATCAGAGCCGATTCACTCGCACATTTGGTATCGCTAGGTGCTTCAGACCCTTCGTCGCTCGGCTTTCGTTCCGGCGCCGACAACTCCGGCTGAGGGACCGTTTTTCTACGGCCCTCTTTATCTGTACGAGTTTGCCGTTTCCCGGACCATTGTTACAGTTGTGTTAAGAGATTGTTTCAAATGAATTACTTGACTCATGAAGCGTAGTCAAGAAGGCTCAGCCTTTCAGATAAAAAAATCTAAAAGGCTAGAAAAAGTAGGAACAGGACAATATCGGGCCGCTGGAGTGTAAGGGATTGTATTAGCCCAATGATGGGCGGCGAGCGCGGTCGGCACCGCCTGCGGCTCCTTCTTCCTAACACCGGATATTGCGCTAATGCGGTGATAATCAGGTGTTTTGCTGCGGCGAGCCCATGCGGTGCATCCAAAGTTCCGGTGAGCTAGGAATTCCTCGAGTTGAAATACCGGCGAGTCCCAATCTACGGCTATGTAATGCGTTACTCGACCGCATCACCGATCGTGCGGATATCCATCGAGACCCCACGAAGTCCTATCGCTCCCGTCGAACCTGGAAGAACGCAAGGGCCAAAGCTCGGAGGCGAACTCACCGCCCCGCCGCCGCTGACCGGCGGCGGAAAAAAGGAACGTAAGCATCAGCTCTTGGAGAACCAATCGACTGATGAGCGGGAGAGTGCACGAGAATCTCTGAGTGGCTCGTAACTACGCCGGCGAAGTAAAGCGCTTCTCGCCGCGATGATGCATTCGGAACAGCGCGAGATCGTACAACCACCTCTCCGGCCTTTGGTCCTGATCGAGATTCTGTGGTTCTCAACTGATGCTCGAAGAATGTTCCACGGCATAACTGCTGGTTATGCAGTATAAACAGGGCACCTTGCCGCGGAAATAGTCAAGAACTCGAGTAGTAAACTCCGGACGACGTCCCGATTAAACCCGCTCTCCTTGCCAAAGCAAATCTGTCGTGCCGCTCATAGTCTGACCGAATATGCAGTTCCGTCCTTCAGGTGGAGAACCACCGACTTGAAGCCGTTGCGCGAATCACTGATGTACCGAACATAGGGAGCGAGGGCGAGCCTAAAGGTATAGATATTGTCGGCAACAATCACGGCGCCTTTTCGCAAGTGGGGTGTGACCATCTTCAGGATCGATAAATAGAGATCTTTGTGACCGTCAAGAAAGACCATGTCGACAATGCCGTCGGGTTTCCTGAGTGTCTCTCGTGCGTCTCCTTCTCGAATATCGATCACGTCCCCCAGGCCGGCCTCCGCAACGTTCTCCCGTGCTTTGGCCACCTTGGTTGGTTCGAGCTCCGATCCGATCAGGCACCCGCCTCCGTTGTCCCGCACCGCCGCCGCCAAATAAATGGTGGAAACCGCAAAGGATGTTCCAAACTCTATGATCCTGCGAGCAGCCACTGACCGTGCAGTGAGATACAAAAATGTGCCCTGCTTGCGCGAGGTAGGAACGTAAATGTGTTTCAGGCGCTGTGCCTCTTCGGCTGACGAGATTCGGCGGCGGAGCACGGCGTCGATTAGGCCCAGGCCGAGCAGACGCGCCAAACCTCCCACCTGCCGGCTCGCCTCGCCATGCAGGCGGTCCAAGACGGCGCTTATTTGCGGGTTGTTGAGCGAACAGATTGAGTGAAGAGCGGCGTCATTTTCCATGAGGTTAAGTTAACGTTGTGAAGTGTGGAATCACTACCCTACCGCCCGTCACAGACGATATGATCTTGTCGTCTACAAAACGTTTACCAAACAGATCTTTTGAGAATTACCATGTCACAGTCGGCTCAGCGGCAGTTCACTTCGAGTTGCGCGAACGCGGCCAGCGCTCCGCACACGCGCGTCCGGAGTAGATTTCACAAAATCCCAATATCTAAGATCTATCAACCCGAGTGTCCACGGATTCGGAGGCACACTCAGCGTTCCACTGGCGGCACTTGCCTTGGCTTGATCGAGAGCACGGTTGGGTTCCAGCTGCAGAAAACATGCATTTACTCTGGGATGTTTACACCATTAAAGTACAACTGCACCCATTTCTGATTCACCATGATTTGGTAAATCTCAGTGAAGTAGGCGCCAGCGGCGGCAGTTCGTGCAACCAGCCAAGCCTGCATCGCCGCTCCTATATCTCCTGCGGGACACTCACCGGTTAAACCATTGAACGCTGCATACAAATGGGCGGCATAAAAGTCCGCGTTGAAGCAAGTGTTTTCTCTGGCCAGGTTAGCGCCACCCCCGGTAAATCCAGGAAAGGAGTGATGTGGCCGGTCCGCAGTATTGCGATCTGCTACTTGGAATACGCCGCTTGACGTTCCGATTCCATCAGACCAGTCCCCCAGAGACGTATTATCCCAGTCTCCTTCCTGGGTTGCCTCAGCATATAGAACCAGTGGGTTGATTCCCCACTTATATGCTGCCCACTGCAAGATCTCCGCTGTAGTGGGACTCGATAATGGGCAGGCACCGTCTATTCTTTGTGACACGTCATACCAGGAACTGCCGGCGTAGGCACTCCAAAATTCGTTCAGCTGCCATTGATAGTAGGGCAAGTTGGTGGAGTAGATACTCAAATAATAGTTATTCGAAGCAGCGTTAGCTGCACCATTTGCGCCCGTTTCGACGGTCGACGGCGGGGCGGGAGTGACTCCCTGCGCAGCTTGTAAATTATCAAGTAGGGGTCCCCCAGTTAACCCCATGCCAAGAGGATAGCTTCCGAAGTGAGCTGGGTTTGTGTCTGCCCCGGAGATGTAAGCGGCGCTACCGGTGAGATCAGAATCCTCGAACCCAAATGCTGGAAAGACCAACGCCAACAATAGCGTGAGTGTAACGCCTATGATTTCGTTCATGTCCCCTATCTACCCCCCAGTCGAAGCCGGAGCAAGCCACCAGTTGACCAAGCCGGTCGACATCGACAGGCTGCAAGCTCTGGTTGATCAGTACTGCTAAGCCTGGCGTGGGGTTTTGAGAATCTGCTCCAAGATCCACATATGAGAGACCCAGCCGTTTCTCTGCAGCAGATAGTCACATTTGCACTCTATTTGTTGGTAGCTGTCGGCGCGTCAGTACCCAACCTGAAATCCCGCAATTGGGAGGCCGTATACGTCTTCCCGTCGGGGCAGGCATACTCCGCTGGCGTAGCCATCTTTACCAGCTAGCATTGCCAGATCGTTGGCTTGCCATTGTCATTGCCCGACACCGTAAAGGGATTCTCTACGTCGTGCATTGAGCATCCTGCGAGCAGCGTGTGCCTCCGATGAGGGACAATCGCACCCGCGTTCTGGATTTATTTCCCATAAGTAGTCTTGCCTTCCCGACGTTTCGCCACAAAGCGCCCCGCCATTTGCCGACCACTCCCGGCCATCCTCCCACTTCCTGCGCGACGGTCTTGTTGTCGAGACCAGTTGCGCAGCGCAATACGATCCTGCTCGCAACGCCAGTAGCTGCGCCGTGGCGCCACGCCGAACGTAGCGCTCCAGCGCAGACTGCTCATCACTGGTCAAAACCAACTCCGCCTTCAGCCGCCCGGTTCGCATGTTCTGCTGGACGACTGCAACAAATCATTTATTCACCGTTCCTTTGTGACACGTCACTAACTATTCGCGATAAAGTTCGACCGGGTCTTTATCCCGAGGATCGACGATGATCGCGTCGTAGTGCTCGGCCTGCTGGCGGAAGCTCGACGACGCAGAGGAGCTTAACCGCTGAGGCAGAACCATTGTCGTCACGTCAGCCGCTGTTATCCTCATCTCGGTCCGCCGCCACGCGGTTTACCGAGCACGATCGTTTCCTCGCGCGGACGCCGGTGCCCGTTGACAACAGCAAAGCCTCCGCCGGGTTTCAGGGTCGTCGCAACGCGTGCGCGCTTCGGCTTATTCGGGACGCCGCGGAACGTATCGCTACCAGGACGAAGTCCACTGGACGATGCACAAAATGGCCCACGGCATATGCAGCATCTTCGATGAAGTTGTAGTTAGGCACTCCCATAGCGGGGACGCCAGTTGGACCGGGGCCCACGTGTGTTCGGCGCGGGTTCCTATTTAAGACATTTGGTCCTGGTCGTACCGTATAGTTGACTCGGGCCTGTAACGCGAACTTCGCCGCAAATTCATCCCTTCGTCACTTTGTACGGCTACTGCTGCTCAGGTTTCTCGGACCGTTTTGGTCCGGCCGCAAACCACATTCCAGGGAGGAATACCAAGATGCGAGGAACCAGATTACTTTTGCGCGCCATTGCTGCGCTCGCAATAACGGCGATGTGCGCGCAAGCGGCAAAGGCGGGTCAGCCTGGCGGCGGGGGAACTACGACTCCAATCCAGCACGTCGTCGTTATCTTTCAGGAAAACGTCTCATTCGATCACTACTTCGGCAGTTATCCGAACGCCACCAATCCAGCGGCAGAGCCACAATTCTTAGCCCAGCCCGGAACGCCGAGTGTAAACGGGTTAACGGGGTCGCTGCTGACCAACAATCCAAACAAGAACAACCCCGCGAACGTCCCCCAGATCAATCCTTTTCTTCTAGATCGTTCCCAGGCCTCGACTTGCGACCAGGATCATAACTATGGCGACGAGCAGTTGGCTTTCGACATGGGACTGATGGATCTGTTCCCAGCCAGCGTCGGCGTTGGTGAAAGCAGCTCTTGCCTCGACCAATATTCCTACGGAAAGGGTAAAGGCATCGTAGAGGGCTACTTCGATGGCAATACAGTCACCGCGTTGTGGAACTACGCGCAGAATTATGCGCTGAACGACAATTTCTACGGCACCACCTTCGGACCGTCAACGCCTGGTCTCTTGAACCTGGTAGCTGGCACCACCTATCCGGCAACTGCAAGCGCTCCTTCTGCGAAGATTGCGAATCCGACAGGCCTCACGGGCACCCTCACTGGTGACTTGGATCCCACTGGCGATGTTTGCTCGGGTTCGCCCACAATTCAAATGGGCGGACAGAATATCGGCAATCTGCTGAGCGCGCACGGCTTAAGCTGGGGCTCGTTCATGGGGGGATTCGATCTGACCATCACAAACCCTAATGCAACTACCGGATGCCAAAGATCTAGTCCGGCGACCGCGGCCAATGACACCACGAATTTTCCCCCGCAAGCCGGTGATAAGAACTTTACAGCCGACTACATCCCGCATCATGCTTTCTTCCAATATTGGGCGAGCACTGCGAACCCTACCCACGCCCGGCCCACAGTTCCGCCGAGCGAGTACGGCGTGTTCGATTCGACGGGAACGGGAACGACTGACGCGGCCAACCACAACTACGATATCAACGACTTCTTCGCAGCGCTCAATGCCAATAATCTGCCGGCGGTCAGTTTCCTTAAGGCGCCGGCCAATATGGACGGTCACGCGGGTTATTCCGATCCGCTGATGGAACAGGAGTTTGTAGTCAACGTCGTCAACGCAATCCAGCAATCCGGTTTCTGGGACAGCACCGCGGTCGTTATCACATGGGACGATTCCGACGGTTGGTACGACCATCAGATGAGCCCGATCGTTAACCCCTCGGCATGGACGCAGACTGCCTTCACTACGACCCAAAACAGACAGAACAGCGACCAGCTCAACGGTGTCGGGAAATGCGGAAACGGCACCCCGCTCGATGGCATCGAGGGCCGCTGCGGGTACGGTCCGCGAATTCCGATGCTGGTGATCTCGCCCTATGCGAAGTCGAACTTCGTCGATAACACCTTGACTGACCAGAGCTCGATTATTCATTTCATTGAGGACAACTGGAGCCTTGGCAGAATTGGCGGCGGTTCGTTCGATGCACTGTCCGGATCAATCGAGAACATGTTCGACTTCACGCAGACAGTTAATCCGGGCCATCGCCATCAGGTGTTTCTGGATCCTTCGACGGGTGAGGTGACTGGCGGACACATGTAGGACAAATCTGTATGTATGAGCGGTGGGCGCGCTCGAGCGAGCGCGCCCGCTCGTATGCCAGGACGTGCCCTCAGATGGGAGCTTGACCAGCGCCTAAAAGGTGTCGGGCAGATCTTGAACGTGCTTCGGCGACTGCCGCTCATCCACCGGGCGATCCTGCGGCTGCGGGAGGAAACGCAGACGAATCTGCACTCTGTGCCGGTCGCCGATTTCATGGCGAGCGTTGAGCGTGCCGGTTTCTTCAGTGCGGACCATTACCTAGACTCCGTCCGGAAGGATCAGAAGATCGTCCTCGCGCGGATGTGTGAAATCGAAGATGGTACGTAAATCACCTATCGCCGGGCCGTTGCGCGGCAGTAGGGATTTTTCCCGCCTCCAGCAGGTGATTTGGCACCCGTAAACCGCGATTCCTGGAAACCGACAATGCTTCGCCAGGACCGTTCCATCCTCCACTATCTCCAATCTGTTAACGTGCTGTTAATGGCTAGTGCATCAAGGGAAACACCGCAATGCTTAGCATGCGGATCGTGGGACGACCGCCCAGCTAACTCTCTTCAATGAGCTCAGTTGAGTTACGCTTCATTTGCACTTCCCGTGATTTGATCGCAGGCGCCGACCCTATGGGTATTATAACCGCCATCATCGCTCGGTAACAAATTGCTTGCGCCCAAAGTAAGAATGAACATACAAACATGACAACGGTGCGCCGCCCGTAACTATGGAGAACGTCACGAACAGCTAACGCGAAGAACTATGGAGGTACGTCCGTGGTCACCGTGCTATTCTCTAAAGAAACCAAGTTACGCGAGCAATTCGAGACGATCGTCGAATCGATCGAGCAGGAAGCTGTGGCGGCGGCGAGAACGCTCGGCTTTGCGGTGAAATCGAAGCGTGACTTGTTGGCAGATCTAAGAAGTGAGCTGAATGTCTGGCACACGCATTATCGTTGGCGGCGAGAAGCTCTGCCTGCCGACACTGCAGTCTATATTAAGGCGTGGGACCGCATCGCATGTCTGAGACTGATCCAGAAGCTGCTGGAAGAGACCCTCAGTCCTTCCCGCGAGACTGGGGTAGAACAGGCCCTTGACACGGTTGATGACTGTCTGAGTGTGCTCCGGGCTCGATTAGCTAGCGCCGCGCGCGTGACCGCTCATGATTACCGCGAACCTCTGCCCCGCCCTTCGTTCTGATTTACGTGTAATGCTCAACTCGAAGAATCTTTCCACTGCGTAACCGCTGGTCATGCAGTATAAAAAGGCTTCAAAACATTCAGTGTAAATGGCCGCCCCGCGATAATCTCGCCTCAGTAAAGGTAATGGAGTTTGACCCAATTTTGGGTCAACTCCACGACACTCCCGACGTGCATTAGGCTCGAAGGATTCTCTAATGATCGGGTTTTCCTCACCACCGGGGAGCAGTCAGACAACCTGCTTAATACGCTGAACTGCCCTACCCTGTCTGGCGGATTGGGTTTCGGAACCCCGCGCCAGACATAAAGGAGGTGCTACAAAGTGGAATAAGACCAGAGCAGGGCGCTGGCACGACTAACCCTCAGGCGAATACGTCACGCAAGCGCGCGAAGGTGGCACGGACCGTTTTGGGTTCCACTGCGCCTAGGTGCCGCACGAGGCGTTGCTTGTCCAGGGTGCACAACGTCGGGCCGGCTCTTTGGCCATCACCAGGCGGACGTTTGCTCCTCTACTACCGCGCGCGCAGCTCCTGATCCGTGGCCTGCACGTTGAAGGAGGTCGCTGCGCGCACGCACATTCCATTGTTCATGGACCGGTAATTTCTACGTAACCTCCACCAGCTAATAGCACCTCCTTCAGTCTAATCAGAGCCCAATTCGGGATTTAGGCGAGCTCTGAAAAACATGGATGGAGCGGAGGAAAGATGAGAACTGAAGGTAGGAAGCGAAGGCTCAAACGGAGTGCTTGGGCGTCTCGGGTGACTACTGTGGGCGGGGTGGTTGCGGCGCTCGTGCTTAGCACGACCAAAGTGCGAGCAGCCCAACCCAACACTTGGACACTTGGAAGTGCACCGAGCACTGTCGCCATAAAGAATGGACCGTGGACCGTAGAACAATCGGGTGCGGCCAATGGTCTTAAATCAGCCGGCTATTGTACGACCGGCGGCGCTCAGATTGGAAATCCGGGAACCGAGAGAATGTCTCCCTATTACTTTCCGTTCATCACGGGTTCCGGATTGAATCTGCAGGGTTATTTTGATTATCGGCCCAAGGACATTGACGAGGCAGTGGTAGCGGCGTCATCCACGGACGGCGGCAACACCTGGAATTTCCAAGATAAGGTGCTCGAGTTGTCGCAGGCCGACGGTCGTCCGGTATGCCCGACCCAAGCCAACAAAGAGCCGGACGGCGAGACTGACGGGATCTGCAAACCTAGTCCTACCAACGGTCCCTCATGTCAGAACGCCGACAACGGCGACGACGATGGCGAGGGTCATCAGTTCGTGATGACTATAAGCGGGAATACCTATCTCTACACGCTCAACCGTGCCGCAGGTCACATCGACAGCGACCAATTGGTGGTTCACCAGCTTAACCCGATTGAGGGGCATCCTCTGAACGGCGCGCCCGCCGCAGATGACGTGGCAACCGACACCACTCCGGCTCCCTCTCCGGCGCCTCAAACAACGTCAGGCCTGTTCAACCCGGATGGCATTCTTGGGGTGGTCCCCGGCTCCAATCCGGTCGAGATCATCTACGAGCAGAAGATTTTAAATGGTGACATCAGCGGACCGACGGCCTTCACCAATCCTGCCCAGGTGTGCAACAACAATCCTGGCTGGGCGAACTACTACAACACTAATCCTTTTGGAATCTCTCCCAACGACGATATTACCTATCTGAGATTGGCGACCACGTCGGACGGGATCAATTTCACTGATCAGGGTGCGCTTCAGGGTTTGAACGATCCGACGAGCGTTTCCGCCACCGGAACGCGATGGCTCGCGACGGCGGGCACTATCCTGAAGTTCGACGACGGAGTTTTCGGCCTGTTCTTTTCTAGCGGCAACTGCATTGATGGCGACTCAGATGCTTTCCACTACATTGGATATGCCGAATCAACCGATCTGATACATTGGACAGTCGTCAACGGAATCAACAATCCGATCGCTTCGGTCTCCCCGGTCAGCATCACTTTGGATTCTAACGGCATTCCGAGTACCTCGGGTACTCAAACCAACATCCCATCGGCCGAGCCCGTGGCAGGCGATACGCAAGGCTTTTTCGCTGGGAGAGTATACGCACCGAGCGGCGCTCAATTAGATAACAAGGATGTCACGATAATGTTCGCGGGATATCACACCCCTAAGCCAAAGAACGGACTCGGCGACTATCGTACAATCGGCAAAGTTCTTCTGCAGTCAACGAAGCCGATTGAACGGATTGGTGCAAACGACTAGGGCACACCTCACGGGAGAGTATCGGCGGCGACACTCTCCCGTGCTTTTTTTCAATCAGTGTGTGGCCGATAATTCAACAACGGAATCAGGTCAACCCCGAGACCTACAGCCGGTCCGATTCGTCGCGGCGCCTTAGTTTCGAGTAAACGATCAGAATCGCCTTAATCTCTCAGCCAGCGCATTAGTGCCTCCTCCCAGCTCATCGGCAATTCGGAGCCTTTGACCGTCCAGCGAGGTAATTCCTGTTTTGCCCATGCGCGGCACCATCGCATTCATGGTGTGCGAATGAGGTTGGGTCCGCACGAACATCTGCAACGCAGCCTCATCTTGCCATGCCGAGAGCGTCCAAAACCGTTTCGCGCGGAGTTCGGCACGCAACGAATAGCCCAGGAGGGCGCTACTTTTACGAAGTTGGTCCATTATGCATGCGGTGTGCAGCACAAACTGCGGAATTCGCCAGCTATGCTTGAGTGGCAGATAAGAAAGCAACACCAGGTATTGATTTTCAGGATCGGCAAGCTTGAATGAACGCCAAGGAAGTGTCGGCATGTTTCTATTTTCGGAGCCGCTCTCACCGCACCGACGGTCGTTTCTGCTATAATACCGTCTTATCCTTTGCGTGCTGTGTTCTTGCGTAATGCGCTACAAACGGCGGCCAATACCGCGTCCGTGATCTCATCGACCATTCTCTAACGCCCTCTCCTTCCGCATGGAGAAGAAGACGACGACCAGGATGAGCACGTGAATCGTCGAGGTGCGCGATAGTCAACCACCCTGCCCTGGCCTTTCGTCCTGTTCGAGATTAGCTCGTTTCAAGTGATGCTCGAACCACCTTGCCACGGCGTAACCGCTGGTTATGCAGTATAGAAGGGAGTAACCGAGGTAAGGGGCGATACCCGCGCGTTGACGAGCATTTTTATCCGAGCACTTGAAGTTGAGGCAGCCTTTCGCTTGATTTGTTCGTTAACAAGTTCGCAACAATCATTTACCCTTAATCTTTTCAGCTGGGTTGAAGGTCTCAACCTGTGACTCGTGATGGAGGAGTTGGCCATGTCTCCAGAAGAGACCTCTCTAATCAACCGACCTGTCGGCAGCCTGGATTTGCCCGGTGGGAGAATCATTCCGAGTGCAGCGCTGATCGGGGCCGGATTGCTGCTCGAGCCCGAACTGTGGGGCGGTACGCTAATCGGTGCGGGCGTGGTATATGGACTTCCGCTGGTCGCGCACATTCTGCGTCCACTCGCAACAACCGCTGTCCAGCTTGGATACTCAGCTGTCGCTACCGCTGGCGGTCTGCTGGCTGGAGCCCGTAACGAAGTTGAGGGAATCCTCGCAAACCCTCCAGCAGGATACCAGCGTTCGCCCGGTTCATCGAATCTTTCAGAACCCTGAACGCGAAGCGCTCAGGCGCTAATGATCGGCCGCAGCTGCGCCAATTAGCCGGCGCAGCACGGCGGCACTCGTGCGAATTCAACAGCCATTAAACTGGTGGAGGTCGCGGTGCGATGAATTCGTTGAACCGATTGGGTCAAGTCAAGAGCCAAGAAGACCATCTATATCGCGTACGACTCAACAGTTTGCTTTTTCTCTCCGCAGTTCTCTCAGGCTCCTGTAATCGTGCGGTAGAGTTTCAATAGCCGTAGAAGCGAATACGAAAGAGAGTCCGCCGATAACAAAGGCCGGGAGAATCAGAGCTAGTGAAGCTCCAGGCTTAAACGCGTCCGCCGCAATCGTCGCCCCTGCTCCAAGCCCGACACCACCGGCGATCAACTGCAGCACATGACGGACGAAGAGTTTTCTCCTCTCATGTAGTTCCACTGTCATATGGAGCAAGTGCGCCTGAATGGTTTCTGTCGAGTAGCATCACAGGGAAAATCTGATGCACAACTTCGGCATATCGTAGAACGGATTTATGACAACATTCATAAAGACCGGTTAACGAAATGTTTCACCGACTCTCTTTGTTGCTCAACATAAGCTAGAGCGTAATCCTCGTCTCCCTCGGCCGGTCCAGGCTTCCCAAACGAGACCGACAACTTTGTCGTGCAAATGGCGCTTTGGTAGGTCCGATGCATCATGCTCACAGCGATTTGCGCGGACGCAAGCGATCGCCAAATAATCTTTTTTGCGAAGACGCGCCCGACCGGACGGCGCTGGCAAAGGGGAGCACTGTGCATTCTATGTGATGCACGGCCGCTCGAAAGCTTTTAACGTTTCGGTAATCCCCGTGAAAAACTCGGAACAAAGCAGCGGCGCTACAAATATGCGCCTAATCTTGAGAAGGAGTGATCAAAAATGGCCAGGCGTAAAGGTGCGGAGCATCACGAGAAGGCGGCCGAACACCTTGAACACGCTGCTCGACATCATCGGGAAGCTGCCGAGCACTGTGAGGCTGGTGACCACGAGACAGCCGGCCATCATGCTCATCTTGCGCATGGACACCGTATGCTAACTAGCGACCACGCTGAAGCAGCCGCGAAGCATCAAACTGAACAACACGCCAAGCACTGAATGGAATGATTCCGCCCTCCAAGCGACAGCGCTGAGATGAAATACGCTCTGGAGCGGCACTTTGCTCGTGCGAGGGCACAGTAGCCAAATGCACAATTCGAATCACAGGCGCAACCGTCTTGGGCTTCAGTCAGAGTGTGTGTTCGATGATCGATTTTTCATATATCGGTGGCATGGACGACTTACATATGGATGTCAGTAATAACCGTAGCTCGAGAGAAAGGAATATCCTGGAGATTGCCGACCGAATTCTATTCGGAGTCAGCGGGAGACTGCCGGACTCAGTTCTCGAACACCCAATGGCCATCGTGCTTAATCAGCTCGATGAGCTCGATGTGATGTGGGACCTGACCGTGGTGACGTATCGCCAGACTGATGGTGAGCTGGGCCATGCCGCCGAGATTACTACTTATCGCTCCACCAATCAGAAGCAGGGCAAGCGAGTCTTGCTGGCCTGGCTTGAGGAGAATGAACTCCAATACCGAGTATTGACAGACTCTCAGGGCTAGACCGCTTCAATGCTCTGTCGGCTCTGGCTGAAATCGTCACGGACCCGTGGGGCTGAGTCATGATGAAGCCAGCGATTATTCGGCTCATCACCTCAATGTTCTCAATGATCGGTTGCGCAAGACGCCACTCCAGCGTACCCATAGGTTTCAGATCGCGGTGCGACAAAGCGAGCTTGACGGTATTTGCTGATCCATTCTCACACAAGAATTGCCGAACCGTTGTGACGTACGTGTCCGCGTCTACCGCCTCGAAAACCAGAACCGATGCTTCTGCCGACATAAATCTCACCTTCTGCACGGAGCGACATCAGCCGAGTGAGGTCACGAGTCTATAAACTGCGATTTCATGGAACGGCGTCGCGCCGGAATAAACCTTCATTGCGAGGCTGGCACTCCAATGATCCCATTTGTTGCATCTGATAACTAAGCGCTGCATTTAGTACGTCGCATTCAGTACGACGGCGCACTGAGTCCACCCAAAGGGACTCAGCATGGTCGGCGGCTGGTCAAATTCACGATCTCGGCGTCGAGAAGGGGACTCGGTCGAAGCTCCCGTGGTGAATCGTGTCGACATAATTGTCGCGAACCGGCGTTCGACCAGGTTGAGCCGGTACGCGCTCTCCCATAAGCACGCTATTCGTGATGATGAAATTGATGCCGGGGCTGCTATATCGAGCACAGACCCGACCGTTCCTCTTTGTTCTCACGCCCCTAGCCATTCACCTCATGCCTCGCTGAGGACCAGGCTGTCCACTGTGTCAATTGCGGCGTTGGTGGCAATACGGCAATGTCCCCTCCTCTTATGGTTTTAGAGCCTCGCTGATTTCGCGAGGGCGCCGTGCAATTGCGTGGAGATAGGCTGACGCCGGCGCGTCCGGTTGCCTCCGGCCCTGCTCCCAGTTTTTCAGCGTCGGCAGCGGAATGCGATATTTTTCAGCGAATTCGCTCTGCGACATGCGCAGCTTCCGCCGGATCGCGCGCACGTCAGGCACTGCGACGACGTGAACCCGAACACCGTTCCGCTTGCGTTCCGCATGCGCGCAGGCCTCGCCCATGCTCTTGACCAGGTCTTTGCTGAACTTGTTCATGGTCTCCTTCTTCCTGCCTGGCGACGCTGCGCCTGCTTCATTCTCGCGGCGAACT
This sequence comes from Candidatus Binataceae bacterium, assembly GCA_024281015.1. GTDB lineage: Bacteria > Desulfobacterota > Binatia > Binatales > Binataceae > JAMXLL01. The sequence continues at coordinate 3,956 of JAMXLL010000043.1, read as the reverse complement.
CCCGAGCGATCTTCTTTGCTTCGGGCGAAATGTTTTCACTTCCCCCCTTCGCATAGACCATCAGCAGATAAATCGGCGCACCCCGGTCGTAGAAGAAATAAATCACGCGAGCGCCACCCCGCTTCCCCCCTGCCCTGCACGCTCCACCGAACCTTCCGGACTCCGCCGGTCTCTGGGATTACGTCGCCGGTCTCAGGATTTCTGCCGATGAATTGGACGAAAGCCTCGCGCTCCTCATCGCTCCAGATGCCTTCCGCCTGCCGGATAAAAGTCGGCGTCTCAGCGACGGTGATGAACCCCCCCACATCGAGGCATTACTATACGCCAATGACGTCCAACTTTAAACACAACGTCAAGGCGTGCGGCTAAGGGTTACCAAGTGCCTGCGTATTGCGGACGCAGCGACGTATTGCCAGCAAAGGGCAAGTCGGCAACCGACCCCGAAACGTGCCCTGCCTAAGATGTACGCTTACAAAGGGCCTGACTCGAGGAACGCGAACAGCGGCTGGTCGAGCGCCGCATCCGCAAGGCCCGTCTGCCGTGCATGAAAAGCCTGGAAGATTTCGACTTTGCGCGCACCCGCAAAGTCTCGGCCCACATATTCATGAACTGGCTCGTGGCGATTACATCGCGTGGGCTGAGCCGGTGATTTTTATCGGTGGCGGCGGCACCGGCAAGACTCATCTCCTGAGCAATACTGTTCCGTTCGGTTCAGGCCGGCTTACATGCACGCACAAACGCACTCATGAATTTGTTGTCGATCTGCGCCGCGAGTTCTTCTGAAGCGAGGCCGGCCGCTGCCAGAATTTCGTTGCTTTGCGTGACTGAATAGATGCGGGTCGGATCTATCTCAATTTTTTCAAAGCCGGCGGCCCTGAGTTTGTCGCGATAGTCGGATTCCTTCAGAGCCCCGGCAACGCAGCCGGCCCACAGCTCGACCTTTCGCTGGATTTCGGCCGGAATCTCGCCCCGCACCACGACATCGGAGACGGCAAATCGTCCACCCGGTTTCAGCACGCGAAAGGCCTCTCGCATTACGCGACTCTTGTCAGCGGACAAGTTGATTACGCAATTCGAGATGACCACATCTACAGAATTATCGGGCAGCGGAATATTTTCGATTTGACCCTTGAGGAACTCGACGTTGCGGATACCCGCGTTACGCTGATTGTCGCGGGCCAGCTCCAGCATTTCGTCCGTCATGTCCAGTCCATAAGCCTTTCCGGCGGGACCCACGCGACGAGCAGATAGCAGAACGTCGATTCCGCCGCCTGACCCTAAGTCGAGAACTATCTCGCCTGGCTTTAGCTCGGCTAAAGCTGTCGGATTTCCGCAGCCAAGAGAAGCAGCGACTGCATCAGGGGGCAAACCCGCTTTTTCCTCGTCAGCATAGAGATTGGATGTGATCGGATCTCCACAGCAGGCTGACCCGGTGCCACAGCAGCCCGCTTTGCCGGAATCCCGCCGGACCCGTTGCGCCTGCTGCGCGTAATGATCTCTGACCTGCTCTTTAATCGACCTTGGATCTTCCATTTCGACTCTCCTCGGCATTTAAAAGCCCGCGCCTTCTGCGCGCATTGCGATGGCTGGTCACCTGCTGCGGCGAACAGCAGGCGTCTTGTTCGCTGGTGCGTGGTACAGTTGCCCGAGCCCCCAACCTGGTATGCATCTCGGCGCAGCAATCCTCGGTCAGGAAGCGGATCAAGCCTGCCGTCTCGCTCCAGTTCACCGTGTAAAAAATGAATCGTCCCGCACGTTGGGCGCTTAGCAAGCGCGAGCGCGTGAGCACGTCCAGATGATGGGACAGGGTCGAACCCGGCATCTTTAACCTCCGTCTGATGTCGTCGACGCAGTTGCCTTGCGGCCCGGCGCGGACCAGCAGGCGGAAGATCTTGAGCCGATCTTCCTGTCCCAAAGCGCTAAACTGCTCCACCCTCCGACTCATACGATATTTCTAGTACCATCGAATTAATTCAGGGGCAAGGACATGGTCGCGTCTCTCGCGCCCGGACCAGCCAGCCGCGACGCGGTCGCCATCGCAAGAAAATCCGGACGATCACGGCCTGACAGGCCGCCCGCATAGTGCACGGACGGAGCATCGCTCGCAGGCAATGGATGTATTATTCAACCAATCGGTTGACTTTCCAAGGATGGCCCTTTATATTCAACCACATGGTTGAACCGCAGGCGCCTCAGCTGGACAGCGTCTTTCACGCCTTGGGCGACGCTACGCGCAGGCATATGCTTCGTGATCTCGCCAGCGGCGAACGAACAGTGGGCCAGCTCGCGGAGCCCTTCTCGATCTCCTTCCAGGCCGCTTCGAAGCATATCAAGGCGCTGGAAAAAGCCGGGTTGGTTCATCGCGAGGTGCGCGGCCGCACCCATCTGTGCCGTCTCGACCCCGGACCGCTCGCCAGTGCCCACCGATGGCTGAACTTTTACGAGCGCTTCTGGAATGACCATTTGGATGCGCTCGAACGGCTCCTCCGCAAGGAGGGCGCACGTAAATCGCCGACGCGCAAAAAAGGAGACCATCAATGACCGAACTTGCGAATCCGGACGCCTATGGTGTGCTCATCGAGCCCGCCACGTTGAAAATCCAGCGACGTTTGCCGGGCCCCATCGAACGCGTCTGGGCGTATCTCACTGAGAGCGAACTGCGCCGCAAATGGTTGGCGGCTGGCGTGATGGAGATGATGGTCGGGGCGCCTTTCGAGCTGGTCTGGCGTAACGACGAACTGACTGACCCGCCGGGCCAGCGGCCGCCCGGCTTCAGCGGCGAACGCCGGATGCAGAGCCGAATCGTCGAGCTCGACCCGCCGCACAAGCTCGCCTTCGCGTGGGAAGGCAGCGGCGAGGTTTCCTTCGAGCTTCAGCCGCAGGGCGATGAGGTGCTGCTCACCCTGATTCATCGCCGCTTGCCCAATCGCGGGACTCTGCTTGGGGTCGGAGCCGGTTGGCATACGCACCTCGACGTGCTGGTCGCCCGCGCCAGGGGCGAGAAGCCCGCGCCATTCTGGGACGTCCTGAGTCGCCTGCGCGAGGAATACGATCGGCGAACACCGGCCTGACGGAAGTCACGGATTTCAGCTCTCTATAAAAGACATCCAAAGATACCGAAGGAGAAGAAACGATGACGAATCACGTTATCGGGACACGTCAAGAGTGGCTCGCAGCCCGCCTCGAACTGCTCAAGGGAGAAAAGGAGCTCACACGGCGGAGCGACGAGTTGGCGCGCCGGCGCCAGGAATTACCATGGGTACGGGTCGATAAGCAGTATCGATTCGAGACCGACGAGGGAAGCGCCTCGCTAGCAGACCTGTTCCAAGGGCGCTCGCAGCTCCTCGTCTACCACTTCATGTTTGGGCCCGACTACACGGCGGGATGTCCGTCCTGCTCGGCGATCGCGGACGGCTTTAACGGCTTCGTTACACACCTGGCAAACCACGATATTACGCTTTCCGCGGTGTCACGGGCCCCGCTCGCGAAGCTGCAAGCGTACAAGCGGCGGATGGGATGGACGTTCCCATGGGCGTCGTCGTTTGGCAGTGATTTCAATTTCGATTTCAGCGTCTGGTTTAGCGAGGACCAACAACGCGAGGGCGGCATCCAATACAACTACCGGCGCGAGCCCGGCGCGCCGGCGGTCGGGCGGGGGGCTGCACATGCGGCGATGTGCGGAACCGACCCGTCCACGTACCTCCGCGAGCGGCCCGGCATGAGCGCCTTCGTGCTCGAAGAGGGCATCGTCTATCACACCTACTCTACCTATTCGCGCGGGCTGGACGGGCTCTGGGGCATGTACCAGTGGCTCGACCGTGCCCCCAGGGGACGCAACGAGACGGGGCCCTGGTGGCGCCGCCACGACGAGTACGGCAAGCGCTGAGCGAGCTCGTCGTGTTCCCGATCGCGAGAGTGGCGCTCGCTCGCCACCCGACCGGCGCGCGGGCGCCCTG
>JAMXLL010000042.1 GCA_024281015.1 Candidatus Binataceae bacterium | reverse complement strand
CATCGTGAGCGAAGTGAGCAGCGCGAACGAAGTCGAATGATCTCGGACAGCTTCACGCTTCAGCGGGAAGCAGGCACCGGTTTCTGAATCCGCGTAGCGCTCCATTATCGATATAAAGTTATTTGCGAGACACGATACTAGGGAGTGCGAGGTGGCGCCTTGATCACATAGCGTGAGCTGCTGCCTCATCTCGCCACGAGCGGTGTGACTCCTTCCGGCGGAATGATAACGTCTGAAAGGGGATCGTCGATTGGCTTTGCGAAGCTTCGTTCGGGTGCCTGCCAGGTTTTTTCATTAGTGATGCGCCTGATAGCTGCCTCGATGTTGCGCTCCGCCACTGCCGCGATGGTATGCGAGGGGTTAGCGCCAATTGCAACTGGAATCGCGGCGCCATCAAGGACAAACAGCCCCGGGTAACCGAAGACTTCGCCATAGGCATCAAGTACGCCAGCGTCTGGCGCATCGGCGAGCGGGCATCCGCCCAAGTTGTGCACGGTGACGGGCAAACGAAACAAACGCCAAAAAGGGTTGGCCACAGCTTCGCCGCCCATCTTTTCGGCCACCAGCTTTACGAGTGCATTCTCAGCATCATAAAGCGGCGCATTGGATGCCATGTTCCAATCGATGTCGAGCGCACGAGTGAGCGGGTGCAAGGAAAGGCGGCCATTCGCGCGATCGCGCCCCATCGCAAGAAATACTGCCGAATGATCCGCATCGGGATGAGCACCGGGCGATGGAGCGTTTTGGCGGAGCAATTGGGTCAACTCCGATTTTGACTGCAACTCGATATCCGCTAGCAATCCTTTGTGTGGATTGAGTATTTGAAGGAGACTGCCAATTTCCTTGGGATAACCACCTTCTTCCAGGATGAACCAGGTCTCATCATTGCTATCTTTATGCGCATAAACGATCCCGGTAGTAATTGTCGGCCCTTCACTGGGCATAAACCGCTCGCGTGTATTAAACGCAAAGGCCAGGAAATCTCCATTACCGGAATAGTTGCAGCCGAGGCGGGGACTCAGTTTCGGCAGAGTGCCATATTGATCCCGGCATCGCAGCAACAGTTCAGTGGAGTTGACTGCGCCAGCACAGAGAAAAACATAATTAGCTGACAATTCTCCAGGATGTCTGTCTTGGCGATGATCGAGAAAATCAACGAGGTAGCCACCGCCGGCTGCGGGCGTTACCCGCGTCACCTCGCATTGCGTTTCGATCTCGGCGCCTTTGTCGTTGGCAAGCTTGAGATAGTTCAGATCGAGGGTATTTTTTGCGTGGAAGTTACAGCCGATGTCGCATTCGCCGCAGAACCTGCACCCTTCCTGCTGGGCACCAAATTTATTGGTGTGCAATTTTTGCGGCTCACCGAAGTCGACGGCGATATTCGGAAAGCAGAATTGTGGCGCGCGCCCCATCGCTTCGGCCATCCGCTTCATCAGGCTGCTTTTCGCCGGCATAGGTCGAAATTGCGCAGTCGTGATCTGGTTGATGTCGAGCATGTAACCGACCAGATCGTAATAAGGGTCGAGCGCGGGGCGGCTGTAGCCGCTTGGCCAACCGTGATTGAACACTTCCTTGGGGGCGCGCAGATGGACATTGGCGTAGATGAGGGAGCCGCCTCCCAACCCGGCCCCTTGCACAACCATCATGTGGGAGAAGTGTTTCAGCTCAAACAGTCCCTGGCGGACCTCCCATAACCATCCGTCGCTCGGGTTTTGCCAATTGCGGGGAAACGGATTGGAATCGTAGCGCCGTCCGCGCTCCAGGACCGTAACGGAACAACCAGCCTGAGCCAGGCGACAAGCCGCGACCGCTCCGCCAAAGCCGCTGCCAATCACTACTGCGTCGCAGTTAGTTCGCATACGAGACCCCCTTCGACTACACCGATGCGCTTGATCGCGGAGCTTAGCGAAGCCGAAACGGATTGGCGAGTAGTGGATTGACTAAATGTTGATGCGAAACCGAAGCTAATTTGCACGAGGCGAGGCGGCTTGGAGCAACGGCAGCGGCCTCATTCGTCCCAGCCGAACGATCGCGAAAAGCTCACCATGCCATATGTCCGCGAGCTGCCATAGCCCGCCTGCAGATCGACGCTGACGCGCCATTCTCGCACGAAGACTCCGACATCAGGGCCACCTTGACCCTTGGCCTGACCCACTGAGCCGCCACCCCAAATCGCACCACCTACACCGAGCAGAAGCAGCAATCTGCCCGTCGAGAACGCGACGAGCCGTGCGTCGAGCAGGCCGTTCGTGACGCCATTTTGGAAATAGTGATTGGCAGCATAAGAGAGACTGAAAGGATGAGGGCTTTGCAGCCATATCCAGATTGCGCAGTCGTTTTCGAAGACCGGAGCGTGGCTGTCGCCGACGTTTTCACCACCAAGCAATGTGAAGGTCGTGCCCTGAACAGGCGAAAGTACTGTGCCGCCCTCGAACAAGCCAAAATTTCGCGGAGAGCTGCGGGGGGCCGGGGTCAGCGGACTGTCGAAACCAGTCCCCTGATAGACCTGGTAAGCGGTTGCCCGGCCAATCATACTGACACCGCGGGTGATAGTTTGGCCTACCTCGAAGCCCGCGTGCGTGGTTCCATACTTCTCAGCACCATAACCGGCTGTGAACAATCGCAAGCTGAGCCGCTCGGGAGCTTGCTCTTCGAAAAATTGAGCAAACGGTTGCCCATAGGCTACTCTGCAGCCGAGCACAAGCGGCATTAACACAAGAGCTAGCAGCAACGATCTGAAGATGTCATAGCGACGTGCCATCCGTTCAGGGCTGTCAATGATAACCGGGGGCTGTGAGATCGCCCATCCCGAGCGGTGCTGGTGTTGCGGGCGGCAAGTCGCAAGGCACGGTGGTTTCGTACCCGGCCGCGACTCTCATTGTTACCGGTTTCGAACTCGTTGGGTTGCGTACTTCGACGATCCCCTTGTACACGCCGATGTCGGTATAACGCAGGCATTGCGGGAAACCCGGACAGGGTTTGCCCTCAATATACTCAGTATCGAACTCTGTACCGCGCACTGAGGCCGCGGCGTTAGGAGTATGCACCTCAAATTCGACCGGCTTGCCGCCTACCATCTTGACGATTGAACGGAGTTTGCCCTTCAAAAGTTCTATCGTCGGATCGGCTGGATTCGCAATTTTGTCTCCGATCACGATAGAAGCATCAGAGAGCACCAACTGGCTGCCATCAGCAAGATCGACAGTGACGCTGGATTGCCGTGGAGTCTCGAGTCTGTCACCCGCGAAGACCGGCATTCCCGTCGCGAGCGCGACCACGCGGCCATTGCGTCGTATCTGGCCCGCGCCGTGCAGTTCTCTAATCGTCCCGGCTCTCACTTGTGCAGCGGCGTTTCCGGCGAGGCAAGCCAGTATCAAGCACACCGGTAGCGAGGCAAAGCGCTGCAGACGGCTCTCCTTTGCCAACTGATTCAGGAAGCGCATCGATTATGAACTTGCAAGAGCGGTTTCCACAAATTCTAACGGCGGCGTGGTCGATTGATGAAGGTTTCCAACGAGGGTGGGGTGTCCGGACCTCCCGTCCTTTTCAGTTGTGGATCATCAGCCGGAACGCACCGTACGAACTCGCTCGGGCTGGTGAAACCATATCTGTTCCATGAGCCCCTCTTGATAACGCTTAGCTGACGCCACTGGTTGACGAGTTGTAGCCGGGCCGGCTCGCATTCCGCACGCGAACCGAACCGCGCGCGGGTCAAAAATTCCAGCGGGCCTAGTACCGGGCCATGCTCCATCCGAACGGCGACTTCTGGAGCACTTACGATTTTCTCGTTGGGGGCCATCAAATACCAGGTTTGTGATTGCGTCGCCGCCAGCGAAACCATGGCGCCGAACATCGCAAGCCAAAAATTCGGCATCGCGGCCCAGTAGCCGCCCTCTGCTGATTTCATTTGCAACCTCCGGCGCATGCTGCAGCATAACTTGAATTTGATTTTCGCTCTCTACACCGGATCATCTGCAACGAGCCGGGTTAATTGCATTGAAGCCATCGCGGCTGAAGAGGACTCGACCGGGCCCAAGTCGCGATCGCATCGCCGCCATCAGTTCGCGCTCCGCCCCAGGCCGGAACCACTCGGCATAACCGAGCCGCTCGTGCAGTTCACGCATGCCCAAGGCACGCGAGCGCCGGCCCCCCGAGCCATCGCCGTCAAAGTAAGTGTCAATGATTACGCGGTCGGCCACTTCGTCGGCCAGCGCGGCGAATTGAACCGGGTCATTTGGCAGCATCGGTGCAATCGCTAGTTGCGTAAAAATGCCGGCCTCTCGCAGACGGCGCGCGCATGCGAGGCGGCGCGAGACGGAGGGCGACGTTGGAGTGAACGCACGTCGAACTCTCTCGTCGTTGCTTTCAATCGTGAGCGAGACGATCACGTGGCTGCCCAATTTTCCCAACAGGTCGATGTCGCGCTCTATCAGTGGACTCCGAGTCTGGACCAAGAGCCTGTAAGGTGGCCTGTCTGCCAGACTGCAAAGCGCTGCGCGTGTAATGCACAGCCGCCGCTCGATTCCCTGGTAAGGATCGGTCGCGCTCGACATAAAGACCGCCGCACGCTGCAATTTGTCATTGCGGGCGAGCAATTCCAGTTCGCACCTGAGCAGTTCCGGCAGGTTAATTTTAGCGATTACCCACGAGCCCCATTTACCTTCAACTGCATGCGCCACCGGCAACGCACGTACATAGCAGAAAGGGCATCCATCATTGTCACCGAAGGCGCAGCCGACATAGGAGTTGAGCGAAAAGGCGAAACCACGCAAAAATCCCCCGGTCGGCGTCAAAGCTCGGCTGACGTTTCTCTGCAGGTATAGGCGCATCGAATCAGCTCGGTCGATCCTCTTTTTTGCGCACGGCGGCGAGTACCTACGCGCTTTTGAGGGCGAAGGCGTTCCGCCAGTATCACCCGATTGACAGATGCGGTGCCATACGGCCAAAGTTAAACCATGAAGCGGCTAATGCTTTGCACCCTTGCGCTGATGTTGGCCGGGCCGGTCGTTTTGCATGCCCAAACTGATGATTGGGATCGGCAGAACTCGACGCAATATCGCGATGTCGAGGACGGTCAGGTGCTCAAGGTCGTCAGTTATATTCTGACCCCGGTGGGGATGGCGCTGGAATGGGGTGTGACGCGGCCGCTGCACTACCTGGCCACGCAAACTTCGGCAGGACCGATTTTGCGCGGCGACGAGGGGCCCTCTTTCTTTACGGAAAATGATAACGCCAGCCGGGTACCGCCCGGGACTTTCGCTCCACCCCGGATAAACAGCAGTTACGAGCTACAGGCTAACAGTAAAACCACTCCGGCTACTCCTCCGGCCGCGGGTTCAGCAGCAGCGCATGCGAAGTCGATTCCGCCTTCGAAGCCGCTAATCTCTGGCGGCCAGCCTGCGCTGCGTTAGTTGTCGAAGACCTGTTCCTAACCTGGCGCAGATTCCGCTTCCCGTCGGCTGAGGGAGCATAGTGTCCGAGCCGGACTCTTCGTCGAACGCTACAGCTCAATTTTCTTAAAGGCTGAACAAACGACTCAAAGAGGACAAGCGGATGCCTCGAATTGCGGCCGGTGACATTCAGCTGAATTATGAGATCTATGGACAGGGAGAACCCCTGCTGCTGATCATGGGGTTTGGGCTACCGGGCATGGCATGGTTGCCGGTGCTGCCATTTTTATCGGGCTTCCGTTGTATTTACTACGACAATCGCGGCACAGGGAACTCAGATAAGCCCGAAACACCCTACACGATCGCTGAGATGGCTGACGACGCGAGCAACCTGCTTACTGCATTGGGAATCACCAAGACCAAGGTCTATGGCGTCTCGATGGGCGGGATGATTGCCCAGGAACTGGCGCTGCGCCATGCAGACCAGGTCGAAAAGGTTGTGCTGGGATGCACGATGCCCGGCGGTCAAGCCGCCGTCCGAGCGAGCGAAGATGTTTACGAGAAGATGAACCAGGCGTTTGTGACCATGCCGGGAAACCCCGAACAAGCATTGGATCTCATGATGCCACTGCTGTTCCCGCCCGAATTCATCGCCAAACATCCCGAGTTGAAGTCAATGATGCTCGCCGGATTCAAAATGGCGCCGCCCACACCACCTGAATCCATCGAACGCACGCTTGCAGCCGTTCTAGGATTTGATTCTTATGACCGCCTGGGCCAAATCAAGTGCCCGGTCATGATAGTGCATGGTGAGGATGATGTGTTGGTCCCGCCGCAAAATGCTTCGCTGCTCAAGGCTCGCATTCCCCATGCGGAAATGTTCATGATTCCGCAAGCCGGGCACAGTTACGCGGCGGCCGACCCGGTTGGAATCCATCAGCGGCTGGTGAGATGGCTAAAGAGCGAAGCACCGCGCTCGGCCCCGCTTAATGAGTGATTTGGCCGCAAGCTCGATGACCCGTGGCCGCTACGAATTTGGCGAATTCCGCATTAGTTACGTCGGTTCGGTCCATGAAAAAGCCATCCACATATACGCGATGGATCGGTCGGGCATCCAATCGCGGAATGCATTCCTATCGGGCCCAGGTCCGACGGCTCTTTCGCTCCCATTGAAAACTCGCCGCCAGTGATCCAGACCATTCCGACGGAACCGGCCGAGGCGGTGAGGAATGGTTCGGAATGGTCGTTTGAAACGTCTCTTCCGCCGATGTTACGCCGTCTAGCTTGATTTTCTCGGTACGTCACTGTCGCGGAGCGCATCCCGAGAGCCAAGGATTTTACGGGTGCTCCGGTAGCTAACCTGGTAGCTGGATCGGCTGTCTTTTCGCCCCGGACCATCTGGTATCGCTTGATAACTATGAACAATGGTGGACCTACGTGCCGGGCGCGAGCTGCCGACATCCGTTAGGACCACTATCGTGGGCGAGGAGAACTATCCGCTTGTACAAGTGGCCTACGAGGACGCGGCATATTATGCGACCTGGGCGGATAAGCGCCTGCCAAGGCTGCGCGTAACGAAGTTTGATTTTGAGCGGCAACCTAGTGGCAGCCAGTAACCGTTCGAGGAGTTCGAGGCGCGACGATAAATCACTGTTGGGATCGACACGGCATGGAACAATTGGATCGAGGAGGATTACGCCGCACGCTTGATCTACGGTCCTAGAGAGCCTAAAGCGCAGATGGTTTACGAAGCGAGCGCTGCACTCCAATGATACCTTCTGCATTCCAACCTAGTCTGCGACAGATATAGATAGTCCCGTGTCGAAACATAAAAAGAAAAAGCATAAGGACGCCAGCAGCAAGAAGAAAATGCTGCCAGCGCAAGTAGAAGCAGTAGAGTGGATAGGCGAGCGTTTCCGGCTGGTTGATATCTTGGCAGAGGGTTGCCGAGGGGCGAAATGGCAGCCTGGTGCTAAGTTGAAAATCGATATCGGCGATGGTACGACGCGCACTTATACGCCGATTGCCATCAATGCGAAGTCGGGACGAGTTCGCATCCTCGCCTACATTCATGGTCAGAGCCCGGCTTCGCGATGGGCTTCGGCGATTGCGGTCGGCGATGTAACATATACTTCGACCCCGCGTTCCTCGTTAGATTTGAACGAGCTGAGCTCAGCAGTAGTCTTCTTTGGAGATGAAACCTCTTTTGCGGCGGCCAAAACCTTGCAATTACATCTCGGGTCCGATTTTTTGGCTTATTGCGTATTCGAGATCCGACAACTACAAGAAGTGGAAGCTGTGGTCGAACGGCTGGGACTCGCTAATGTCACGCTAGTCCAAATTCGCGAAGATCGAACTCATCTCGGTGAGATTGCGCACCGGCTGCGAACGGCGCTGGCCGATTTGAGCAGCCAGCACCTCGTTCTGACCGGCAATGGGCGTTCGATTCAGGCTGTCAGAGCGGCCTTGCACGCCAATAACGCGACTGAAATTGAATATCTGGTTAAGGCCTATTGGACGCCGGAAAAGACCCTCAAGGATTGACCGCAAGTAGTAAATGCGAAGGTCGTTTCAGACTCCCTCCCCATATTGGCGCGTCGATAGCGCGCCGAGTCAAATCCCGACAGCGGGATGGGGCAGCATCTGCAGGCGGGGTCACGCCCCGCTGAATTCTAAAATCTAAACCGCGGCTTTGCACATCAGGAGACTTGTTGGCTACCTCGGCGTAAACAGCCTCGCTGAGCACCACCTCGTCAACCATCGCGGTCGATTGCATCCGCGATGCCGTGTTCACCACTTCTCCGAGCGCCGTGAAGTCCATGGCGCACTTGCCGCCGGATGTACAAAAACGGCCGCAGCCAGCAAGTGCAGTCGCGGTCGGCAATATTGACGATCAGAGCGATTAGTCTCTCAACGTCAACGGGCTGGCCAACTGGTGCACCGCCCCAGCCGGCCAGCCCGGACAGCGAAGTAGCCCACGGCACCGCCAGGGTTTGTTTCAATCGCCCTGCCACAGCGGTTGCGCCGAAGCCACCCCCAGGTTCATAAACGACGACGACGACTACGACTACTCGCGGTATTTTCGCGATCGGATATGACAACTTGCGGGCGACTGGCGGGGCCGGAGCCGTACAGCACGATTCGTAGGAATCTCGGCAATTTGCGCTGGAAAGAATTCCTGCCGTCCATTCACGGCATCATCAGGTCAAGCAGAATGATATGTGGCGTGAGATCTCCGCCAATGCTCCATTGAATTGAGTGCACGTGGCGGTTCAATCCCACGCCTTCTTTTCCCAGGAGTTCTATCAAGCATGGGGCGTTTATGACGCTGAACCGGCACACGAATCCGTTATCGTCGAATTCCGCTTCGCCACTATACCTATTGATTCGTCCCCTGATTTCTCCTCTGCTGCACCGTCTGGTTGGCCGGAGACGCTGCTCCCGGCGGCGCGGCAACCGCTGGGGTCGCGACTGGTGAATTGTTGGCCTTTACTGCCGTATCCCCTGCTGTGCTACCAGGCATCCCCGGTGCTGATGAACTACCGCTGACTGAACCGCCTAATGTCGAGGGCGAGGTCGCCGACGAACCCGAGTTTCCGGTGGCGCTAGCTCCCCCCGCGGCACTGCCTGCTGATGTGCCTGAGGTGGTGGATGTTCCTCCTGTGCTGCCGCCAGCTGCCTGAGCATATACCGAAGGTGAACTCGCGAGCGCTATCAAAGCAGCGCCGCTTAGAAAAACTATAAGCTGTTTCTTGAAATGCATGGAGTTCTCCAATCGCTGTGGCTTGTCGTTAGCGGTCTTTCCAGTCCCACGTGCGAAGGTGGGGGCAATCGCGATGCCAAATGCCGCCGAGCCGGAGCGACCGCCATTAAAAAGGCATGGACGCGTTCCTGTTCTTTGCGAACCACAGGAAGGATTGAGCAGAATCCGCCCCCATTCCATCGCGCCCAATTAGTCAACCGGCTGAAATTGAACTCAACGCTGACTTTTTAGCACTAATCGTTGCGGAGCAACTGGCTCAAGTGGCGCGCCCACCGAGCCCAGGGAATCGTCATTAGTGGCTCCGTCCCGAATGCCAATTACGCTTGAATCAATCGTGCTCCGGGACACCACCTTAGAGAACGCGAGTGCTTCCTATCCGATACGACAACGCTGCGTATCTGATACGGTGAGGGGGTCTGACGAGGGCGGCATACATGATTTGCCAGGCGATTCCTCTATTATTCGGGGCTTTCGAGTATGGCCCTTATTCTGCATTGGTAGTTGCTCAGGAGGCAAGTCTCTTCTGGATATTGATGATCGCATCATGACCGTTGGTGAACTAGCAACGTATCTGCTGGTGGCACCAGAAACCGTGCGCAAAATGGCCAAGCGCGGGGAGTTGCCGGCCTGGGCGGTGACGGTTCACTGGCAGGCGCGCTACGATAAGCATCCTCGCAGTACACGCAAGGAGTGGAGATTTTCCAAGAAGCAACTAGATGCTTGGATTAGTGAGAGATCGCTAGGGCAGGGTAGTTTAGTTCAATTTAAATTGTGTGCGAAAAGCTGAGCAGCAGTCACATCTCTCGCCGACGTTCAAAACCGCTATCTGGGCGAATTGTTTAGCATTTAGCAAGTCAATCCCGTCCTCGCGCGCGGATAATTTTGACTGAGTCACGGGGGCAGTTATAGTGCCAGTCGATCCCGGTAATCTGCGTGATGTAGTGATCGCATGTGCAATCATCGCGGCCGCGTGGGGGTTGTGGGACTTGGTTCAGTTCCTTCGGGAGATCACCACATGGCGAGTTACAGAGTCAATGAAAAAGCGGCGCGTTGTGGCTGGCTAGCTAGTAAGAGCTACCGCGATGACCGTACCGCTTGCGACCGGTTTTGGTCGTCAGCCACGATGCCTTCAACAACAGACCACGTTGCGAGCGTTCCGTCGGATTCTTTGTCCAGACTTGACCGCGAAGTGGTGGCGATACAAGAAGATGGTTCTATGCGGCAGGTGTATATGCGGAGATCCGCATCAGCAATGGTGCGTGAAAAGCGCGATCAAGATGATGATTGGAATCGGTACACCAATCAAATAAAGCAAAATGGAGCGCATTCTATTCCTCTCTTAGCGATTTGAAAGCAGTCCGCACCTGATCCCGTTGCCGACCTCCGAGCGTTGCGGCGAAGCTGGCACAAAAGGCACCTATCAACAGTGCGATGAACAGCCACAAGAATACGCGAGCGATAGTGCTACGCGTGACGTCTATCTCCTGCTGAAGCTGTGCAAAGACTCCGGACACGCGGTTCTCGGCATCATTTTGACTAAGCCCAGTGTTAACGGCCACCAGCCGGGCCAGATAGATTCTGTCTGCCATCGGGAGATTTTTCTGCCGAAGAGCGTGGGTAAAAATGAGCTTGGCCTCGGCGCGCGCGGGCGCATTGCTGCGTTCTGGAGTCGGATGATCTGAACGAAACAAGCTGCTGAGAAAGTATTCGATAGGATCAAGATTGCTCTTATCAGAAGGCGCGCTCGACAGGACTGTTGCCGGTCATGGCGCTGTCGCCAAAGGCGCCGGCGTTTGTGTCGAACCAACGATGGATGCGGCTGCAGAAGCCAGAAAGGCCGCCGTGATTACAAGCCCTACTGACCATGCAAGAAATCCATGCGCCGTATCGCGAAAATATACTTCGTCCGAATGAATAGTAGCCCATTTTGTACGCAGGCGGCCGGCCAAATACCCGCCCATAGACGAGGCGATGAATTGGACAACTATCATCCAAATGATCGCCGCCGCTCCGATGCCTGCTGCCGAAGCTCCCACGTTCGACCACGGGGAGATCGAAGACAATCGATACCGACACCCAACGCGAGCAGGATTAGCCACAACGCCGCGGTCACAAAGGCGCCGGCGATTACTGCTGCCCAGGAGATTCCTGATGCGTATGCTTCGGGCACCAGCAAATCCTCGCGTAAGGTGGGTCGGTCAGCCGAAGGTGTCATGCTTGCCATGCGACTACTCGGATGTTAGACCGCCAGCGGATATGAACGGCGTTGGCCATTTTCGATCCTCTCTCCCTGCGAATCCATAGGCAATCAGTCGGAGCGCGGCATCGCCTCAGGGAACCTGCCGCTTCGAACGATTTCTACGCAGAGGTTGCATCGTCGGGCGCCTGAGTCGTGCGCATTCGAGGTTCTCGACCAAAGTCATTGAGGGGCTGAACGAGATCATCTTAGGCGTACGATTTCGCCCTCTCGGCACATAAAGCACATAATGATGCCTAAAGTTTAACGATAAAGAGCCATGACGTGCTCGTAAAAATCGCGCGTCTTGTCGAGATCCAGCGTCGACAGTCCGAGATGCGAAAAACTTTGTGCGACATGAAATCGCTCCGGCCGGCTACTAATACGCCCGGACCGTATGTGAAAGTCAGGCGCAATCGAACCTGGCGGGGCCCCCCAGCCTATATATCGCGAGAGGTAACAATCAGTTCGCTAGCAGGCCGGCGGCGCGGGCCCAGCGGTATTTGGCCCCGAGCACGATCAATGGCTGCTCGGTGGTATAGGGGAATGCCGGAATTCCGTGATCGAACAGGTAATCGCAAGCCTGCTCTACTTCGACGTCACCGACCAGCGAGGCCACGACGGGCTTGTCGATATCCTTGTGGCGGAATTCCTCGACCACCTCGGCCGTCAACTTGGCGAACACCATCGGCGGAGTAATGATCGTGTGCCAATAACCGAGAACCAGCGCATTGATACGCCCATCCTCCAGTCCCAGTGCGATGGTATTGCGATACGTAGTTGGTGGTTCACCTCCGGTTATGTCGACAGGATTGCCCGCCGCACCGAACGGCGGAATAAATTTGCGAAATGCCGCATCCAGGTCCGATGGCATTGCCATCAACTTGAGACCGTTATCTACACAGGCGTCGGATAGCAACACGCCCGAGCCGCCCGCGCCGGTGATTATCACGATGTTCTCTCCCTTAGGGGTGGGCAAAATCGGCAGGCAGCGTGCCAGTTCCAGCATGTCCTTGAGCGCCATCGCGCGGACCACGCCGCATTGCCGCAGCACATCGTCGTAGATCCGGTCATTTCCAGCCAGCGCCGCGGTGTGGGAACGCGCAGCCCGAGCCCCCATCGCGGTGCGTCCCGCCTTCAGGACGATTACCGGCTTTTTCCTCGACACGCGCGAGGCAACTTCGGCAAAGGAGCGGCCGTCCTTAAGGTCCTCGACGTGCATGGCGATGACTTGGGTGTGGGGGTCCTGCTCAAAAAAAGTGAGCAGGTCGTCTTCGTCGAGATCTGCCTTATTGCCGAGCCCGACGATGGCGGAGACGCCCATTTTGGTGGTCCTGCTGAACCCCACGATGGCCATCCCGACGCCGCCGCTCTGTGAGGATAAAGCGGCCTGGCCCTTAACGTCGTAAGGGGTGCAGAAGGTGGCGCACAGGTTTTTGGGCGTATAGTAAAAGCCGTAAATATTGGGTCCCATCAGGCGTACGTTGCATTCGCGGCCGACCCTGACGATTTCGTCCTGCAATTCGACATTACCCGTCTCCGCGAAACCCGAGGGGATTAGTACGGCGCCTGGGATCTTTTTCGCACCGCATTCCCTCAGGGCGCCGGCGACCAGGGGAGCCGGAATGGCAAAGACCGCAACATCAATCGGCCCTGGCACCTCCGTCACGGACTTGTATACCTGCTTGCCCAGGATTTCGGCAGCCTTGGGATGGATCGGATAAATCTGGCCCTGGTAGCCCCCGTTGATCAGATTTTTCATTACCGAGTTGCCAATTTTGCCCTCTTCCGGCGAGGCGCCAATCACCGCAACCGCATTTGGCCGCATTATCCGGTTCATCGCCTGCAGAATTTCCTGCTGAGAGGGCCGATAGCGTTGTGGAGGAGGCGTAAAGTCAAGCAGCACGCGAACGTCCGCAGCCGTCGCGCCGTCAGGAGCGGCAAAGACGGGGTTGAGATCGAGTTCGCGAATCTCGGGAAAATCCGTCACCAAGCGAGAGACCGCCACGATTATCCGCGCCAGGGCATCGCGGTCCACGGCCGCCCCGCCACGCACTCCCCGCAGGATTTGAGCTGCGGCAATCGATTCCAGCATCGCCATGGCATCCTGTTCAGTGGCCGGTGCCAGGCGGAATGTCACGTCCTTGAGAACCTCTACCAATACCCCGCCAAGTCCGAAGGCGACGACCTTACCGAAGCTGGGATCTGACAGCGCACCGACGATTACCTCCAGTCCGCCAGTGAGCATCTGTTGGATTAATACCCCGTCGATTTTCGCATCGCCCTTGTAGGCCCGAGCGTTGCGCATGATCTCTTCGAATGCTTGTGATGCCTCAGCCGGGTTTTTCACCCCAACCACCACGCCACCGGCTTCGGTTTTATGAAGGATGTCGGCCGAAACGATTTTCATCACCGCCGGGAAACCAACATCGGCCGCCACCCGGGATAGTTCGGCCGCCGTGCGGGCGATTCCCTCTCGCGGCACCGGAATGCCATATGCCTCACACAACACGCGGGCTTCGTCCGGTCTGAGCGTCGAGCGCCCCTCACCTTTGATTTGCTGCAGAAGTTCCCGGATGGACGCTCTGTCACTGCTCATCTGACTCCTCCGACAAAATCGTAGCTGCTCGGTCCGCAGCGTACATTAACAGTATGGCGACCCAGGCACTGTCACATAGCCCTGCGTCAGAATAAAATGCTGCACTGAGCTGAGTACAGCTTGTGTTCGAATCAGCCCTATGCGCTAATTGAGTTTCAAAGCTAACGCTCAGCGGCTTGCGGCGTCAAACCTCGAAGCCGCACGCCCGCAGCCCGGAGCCATCAGCGATGGTTGAGAAAATTATTGATTTGATCGGGATTTCGTCAAATTCGATTGAGGACGCCGTCCAGATAGCCTTAGCCCGTGCGGGAGTGACGATTTCCGGCATTCATCGGGCCCAGGTAAAGGACATCAGCGTCGTCCTGGAAAACAATCAGGTCACACAATGGAGGGTGGCAGTTCAAGCGTCCTTTGTAGTCAAGGATCAACTCCACGAATAACGTACATTTCTAGCCCGCGGACCGCGTTTAGCCCGCCTTGTCGGGCGCTCGGCGGCCGCCAGGATAGAGGTGTCCAGGCCAGACCGGTGACGCCAAGCCGACGTTAGACTCTGCCGAAGCGACCTGCGCTACGATGAATGAAGCAACGACAGGGCGCCCTTTGCGGGCGCGTTGTAAGGCAGAGAGCGCGGTAATGGCGGACCAAACCGGTCCAGAAAGTCGCACATTATGCCAGCAAAAATAACCGAGGTTCATCCCGGGATTTACGAGATCTTTCTGCCGCTACCGATGCGGCCCACCATCATTAATGTCTACTTAATCGACTGTCACGGTGCGTGGGCGCTGGTCGATACTGGGATGAACACTGCTGAGAGCGTTGCTACGCTCGAAGAGGCTCTTGGACAGGTCGGTATCAAGCTCGAAGACCTGAACCTGTTGATTGGAACGCATCATCACGTCGACCATTTCGGCACCTCGGCGATCATCAAAAAGCGCAGCAATGCAACCACGTTCCTGCATCAGTTCGAAACCGAGCGCGTCACCCGAATGCTGACGATGGGACCCCCGGCTGCCAGCCCTGAGGCCAAGGAATTCTTCTTCACCCACGGCTTCCCGATCGATCAATATCCGCTGGAGGGCATGCGGCCAGCGTGGATGGGCACCGGAGCGTATAGCCCAGTACCCAAACCGGATAGATTCCTGTCTGACGGCGATGTCATTCCGATCGGCGATCGCCAACTGGAAATTATCTGGACCCCCGGCCATGCTCCAGGTCACTGTGTAGTCTACTTGCGCAAAGAGAAAGTACTGATCGTGGGCGATCATCTATTGCCCAAGATCACCCCCCACGTAGGGCTTTATCCCAGCAGTCCAAGCGTCAATCCGCTGGGCGATTTCCTTAGCTCGCAAATGAAGGTGCAGCGATTTGACGTCACGCTAGTGCTGCCGGCACACGGTGGCGTTTTTCACGATCATCGTTATCGCGCCAATCAGCTCATCGAGCATCATCGCTACCGTGAAGCGGAGATGTTGGATATTGTCAAGCGTCGCCCGAAATGTGCCTTCGAGGTTGCGATGGAGGTGTTCGGGGACGAGGAGCGGCCAATCTTCCACGTGATGGCCGCGACCTTCGAAACCCTGGCTCATTTGGAGTATGCGGTAATCGAAGGACGTGCGCAAAAGCGCGAGCGTGATGGCCGCACCTTATACCAAACCGTCTGAGTTGGTGGGATAAAGAGTCATGCGGCGGCCCCGGCCGCCGCGAAGCATCAGAATAGTTCGCGGAGCTTACGACGATCGACCCTGCACCGGGTCATACTGCCTCACTGACAGCATGACGCGATCCGCGTCGGCTGTTAGCCGTTATCTTGCCACTGCGTACGACGGGCGAACGTCGAGCCAGGCGTCGCGCCGACACTCCAGCGAGTTGCTGATCGCGCCATTGTCGCAGACCATCGCGCAAAAATGCCGGCTCGATGCCGAGCGTTTCACACACCGTATCAAACGAAAAGGGACCGTCGCCGGTTTCGCCGCATAGCCATTGTTCAGCCTCTGCGAACAGGCGCTTACGCGGCCCGGTTTTGGCGTTCGAGTTGTTCTGGAAGCACCGCAAAGCGTCCTCCAGCACTGCCATCATCAGACGCTTAACCGGTGCGATCGCGCTATCATCGTGGCGCGAATCATAAAACTGTTCCGGAGTAATAACATCGGGCACGAGGATCGAGCCCATTACGCCGTTTTCCCATTCCATCGCCAGCCTGCTCACTTTCCGGGGCTAAGTACGTTCTGTCCCAGGGTTGACTGACGACATGCGGTCGCAAAAGATATGCCTCAATCGAAGCAAAGTCCGAGATCAAATGTAAATTTAGCTGATTACTCGTTCTGGGTGCCAGTAATTAGCTAATTGATATTCGTTTAGCGAAGAATCCAGACAGGCTGCGACAATTTCTGCGCAGTTTGCAAACAGCAGACGTTTCTCCACGCGGTCCTATGCGGTCAGAGAGATGCTAACGAAAGCAACGCGATACATTAATCATCGGCAGTGTCGGGCCCGCCAAAATTGTGTCTCAAGGAGCCAAAACTGATGCGTCATGTTGTCTCCGAAAGAAGCTTAGCATTTGGTGCTAAGCGTACGACGAGTGGAGTTGCCGAAGGGGTGGTTCCCCTCAGGCCGCGTATCGTTCGGGACGAATAAAGCTATTGGGTGGGACCGGAGCCTCGGCCGCCATTGCCGCCGGGGCCGAGCTTGCGCTCCTCAGCCTTGAAGGTGAGCACATCCAACAGGCAGCTGCCGCGTGATTCACCGGCCTCGAGCAGCGTCTGTTTTTCGATCGGCGAAATGTCGAGATGGAAGCAAATCGAATTGATTAATGCTGCACCCCGTAACCCTCGCTCTTCAACCAAGGACTTCCATACCTCGTTGGCCGCACTACCCAGAAAGCTCACCAGCAGCTGGTGCAGGGTCATCATCGCCGGGTCATCGAGTTCGAGTGTTGCAGAAGGCACAGTACACCACTCAACCTCGGCCAGCCGATATGAGCGCTGACGGATTTCGCGTACCACTCGAAACTCGCTGACACCCTGCAACATCAGGTTGAAGCGGCCGTCAGCCAGTCTTGATAAGGCCGCGATGTTACCGGCACACCCGATTTCGTAAATGTCGGGATAGGCGTAATAGTCACGCTCCCAATCACCCTTGAGCATCATCATCCCAATGATGCCGTGGGTTTGGGCCACGTCCGTAACCATCTCGCGGTAGCGCGGCTCAAAAATGTGCAATGGCACACTCAGCCCTGGAAAAAGCACGAAATTGGGCAAGGGGAACAGCGGAATAATATTCGGAAGGTCAGACACTGTCGCACTCTCAAACTGACATTAGGTTGCTTCACGCAACGCGTCAAGCAAGGTTCGCAGTCCTCCGTTACCGGGGGACAGTGTTCCTTGAGGAGAGGACCTGGTGAGGGCAACCGATTGTGCTTGCCATCGCGGTTGGGTGCCGGTCAGAATCGTTACACTGCGCTTCGGCCAGAAAGGCTTGCGGCCACAGCAAGCAAGCTCTACGAGGTGCGCATTCAGGAACTGATCGGAATCATCAATGAGGATCGCTTGGGAGAACTTCGAACGTCAAACGCTCGACCATCTGCGCGCGCTGATTCGTCTTGACACCACCAACCCGCCAGGGAACGAACGCATAGCTGCCGATTACCTGGCGCGCGCCCTCTCCGCCGAGAGAATTGAGCCTGTATTGATCGAACCGGTGCCGCTTCGCACGAGCCTGGTAGCGCGCCTCGCAGGGCGAGACCGCTCAAAAGCGGGTCTGATGCTTTCCTCGCACACTGACGTCGTTCCCGTCGAGGCCTCGCGATGGACGCGTGCTCCATTTGGCGCCGACCTGGCGGACGGATGCATTTGGGGACGCGGCGCCATCGACATGAAGTCGAAATGCGCGATGGATTTGATGCTGATGTTAGCGCTCAAGCGCAGTGGCGCACTCGGGGAACGCGACCTTATCCTGGCAGCGGTGGCGGACGAAGAGGCAGGTTCCGAATTAGGCGCGCGCCATCTGGTTGAGCATCATCCGGAATTGGTCAAAGCCGGATTTGTGCTCAATGAGACCGGAGCCTTTACGCTCTTCATCGGCGAGCGCCGCTTTTATCCAATCCAGGTGGCAGAGAAAGGTTTCGTGACTGTGAAAATGACCGTGACGGCATCGCCAGGACATGGCTCGATGCCGCGCTCGGATACGGCCATTGCATGGATGGCCGACCTCGTCACGCGCCTGACTCGGACGCCGATGCGTCGGCGGGTCACCCCGCTAATTCGCATGACATTGAGCGAACTCGGAATGGTGCCCGAAAAAGCCCCGCCGCTGTTTCGTCCGATGATGGCCAATACGGTTTCTCCGACGATCGTGCGCGCCGGTTATAAGGACAATGTGATACCGGGCGAGGCAACCGTAATCCTCGATGGACGCACGCTGCCCGGCGAGGACGAAAAGAGCTTCCTGCGTGAATTGCGTGAAATAGTGGGGCCGGAACCGATCCTGGAAATAATCAAGAGTGCGCCGCCCGCTGAGGCAAGTTTTGATACGCCGCTGTTCCGCCTGATCAGAGCGCGCACTGAGGCCGCCGATCCAGGTGCACGCGCCATTCCCTGGATGTTGCCCGGAGCGACGGACAGCAAATTCTATACGCAACTTGGGGCGACGTGTTACGGCTTTACGCCGGTGCGGCTGGACCCGAAGATGCCATTCGGTTCGCTCTATCACGGCAATGACGAGCGCATGCCGATTGAGGGATTACTCTGGGGCTTACGCTTATACGTCGACGTGGTGCTCACATTTTTGGGGCTCCAGTTGGAAGACGTATTTGAGTAGCGGTGCCCCATCGGCCGTATTCAGCAACGGCCAAGGCCGACGACGGCTGCAGACCACGAATGAAGGTCGCTCGCGTTGCTGACTACGAATGCTGGCACAAACTCCACGCGACTTGCGCAATGTTTGGCACTCGCTGATCGTATGTCGCGAACAGGGGATCGTCAGCCTGCCCGCTGAGGTAGCGTGAGTAACTGCCCTCCAGGATGATCGCCAGCTTGTACAATGAGAAAACCTGGTAAAATGCGAAGTCACGCATCGGCCGGCCGGACTTCTGCTCATAAAGCGCGCTCATCTCGTCGCGCCGGTAGTAGCCTGCTTCCCATTCCATACTTGAGACCACACCCCGGCGCAGTTCGGTGTCGGTCGGGTCGCTCCAGTAGGTTAGCATCCAGCCGAGGTCGGCCAGCGGATCGCCGATCGTTGACATCTCCCAGTCAAACAGCGCAACCACGTGCGCGCTTTCTCCCGTGACCTCCCACATCACATTATCGAGCTTGAAATCCCCATGAACGATGGTCGCACTCTGGCTTTGAGGCATGTGCCGCCCGAGCCAGTCGCGAATTTTCTCCATCACCGGCAGCGGACGGGTGAGCTGAGTCGTCCGAGTGAGTTGATCGGTCCATCGCCGCAACTGCCGTTCGATATAACCGTCCGGCCGCCCGAATCCTTCGAGACCGGCTTTGCGCCAATCCACCGACTGCAAAGCTATGACCAGGTCGATCATGGCTTCACTTACTGCACGGCGCTTGCCCGGAGTGTCAGCGAAGCTGGGCTCGTCCGATGGAACGAGCCCCGGACGAATTACCTTACCCGACATGTATTGCATCAGGTAGAAGGGCGCGCCGATGAAGCTGACGTCATCGCAACTCGCGTAGACGCGCGGAACCGGCACCGCAGTATCCTGCAGGGCGGCCAATACCCGATACTCGCGAAGCACATCGTGGGCGGTCGGCAGCAGGGGGCCTCGCGGCGGACGGCGCAGAGCCCACGACTTATCTTCGAATTGTACCAGGTGAACCTCATTCGAATGGCCGAATGAGATATTTTCCGCGCGCAGATCGTCCGGGTTGCCAAGTTTTCGCGCGCGGATGAAACGTTTGAGGCCTTCGACGTCGATCGTCGCCGACGGCCCGGTTTTTTCTTCGCTGACTTCAGCCATCCTCAGTACCTGCCAGGGAAATGCCGGCGTCGTAATTCTATATCGTGCAGGTTAATTCTACCGCACGCTGCCATCATCCAGCACGGCTCGCCGGTCCTGGCCGTCGACCGTCAACGTGGCAATCTTCTGGGCGATAAGTCGGCCTGCGAAATAATTGCCGCCCTGATTCCAGTGACCGGTACCCATCGCGGTGTTTGGAAAACCATGAAAATAAACGTGATGGTCCTGCGCGTACGTGCTCATCAGGCCCACGAGGTCAAGAACGGGGAATCCTTGTCGCGCGGCGAGGGCAGTGAGCCGATGACTGGGATAAAACAGGTCGGTGCCTCCGACCGCTTTCAGGTAGCCGGTTTGAAATGACGTATCAGGCATTACCTGGATGCCCGTGCCGATGATCACCAGCAAAAATGCTGAGTGGTGGGCGCGGACGTTCTGCTCGGTCATTTCTATCTCGGCTTCGCTGACGTTCCAGGCATCGCGCCAGTCCTGGTTAATTGGCGGTCGGTATATCAGGTCGTTAATACCGGGCTCGTGCAAAGTTCTGGCTGCAATCCCCACAGGTTCATACGATGCCGGCCGCTCGCCTGTGCGTTCGCGGGGTTTGCGTAGCGCGCTGCGCAAAGCGCTTCGGGCCTGACCAAGCAGATTCAGCACCTGTGAGTGGTATGATTCGAATCTCAGGAAGCATTGCAGATGAAACATCTGCGAGTCTTCGAAAGGTCCCCCTAACACAAACCCATTGCCGTGCGGCACGAAGAATGGGCGACATTTGTCTCCCTCTAACACGGCAGAGTTGTTGCGCACGTCATTGCCCGGGAAGAAAGCCAACACTACGATATCGGGAGAGAACTGCCAGACATCTTCAGTCAACGTAAAAAACTCTTGCGCCGTGCCATATCCATCGACCCCAAAATTAATCACCTCGACCCGCTTCAATCCCTTGTAGCGGCCGTGCGCCAAGTCTGGCAGCATCCGGGTGAGCTGGCGCTGAACCACCTGACAAGCTGTGTCCTGCTCGGAAACCTGTTGCGCCTCAATAAACGAATCCCCCAGCATTGCTACGCGCAGCGTCCCGTCAGGCTTAATGCGAGTCCAGTCGGGGCCCCGATAACCCCAACGATTGATCCTGATAAACGCGCGCCCTTCCTCGACTTGCCATCTTGCAACTCCGGGGCGTAATCGCCAGCCGCGTGTCGACGAGTACGCGTAAAATTCGGGTTTGGCGAGTCCAGCTAGGCGAATCGCCGCTTCCGCGACTACAAACCCCAGCCCAATACCCATGATGACAAGCAACGACGCCACAACCACGGGATGCCGCGGGCGACAATGGCTAAGGCGAGCGCGGGCGCTCGCACTAGAGCCTGCAGCTTCGGTCATATCTCGCCGCACTCGGCCTTTTATAGTCGACTTTTTCGTTCGCTTTCCGGCTTGAATGAAACTGGCGTGGGAGTACGCATGACAACAACTGACTGATTGCAGGAGCTTATACTGTCGCTTGAGGGAAGAGCCCGCGCCGGCCTATTCGCTCGAGAAACCAAGGGTAGACCTCACCCACCAGGTATACAGAACCGGTCACCAGCACGACGTCGTCCGGTGCTGACTGCGCCATCACCTCGCCAATCGCTTCGAGCGGTTCGGGGACGATGCGCGACGGTGCCCACTTGGCGAAGTGTGGCAAGAGTTTCCCTGGATCGAGCGGACGCTTGGGCTTGGCTTGGGTAATGATGACCGATTTGGCCCGCTGCCCGAGCATTTCAGCCATCCGCTGCCATTGCTTATCTTCGAGACAGCCAAACACGAGCCGCGGCCTGACGCCAGGGCCGAGTTCCAGGTCAATGGTTTCCAGCAGCGCTTCGACCGAAAGCTCATTGTGGGCACAATCCAGAACTACCAATGGCCGTTCCCATACCCGGTCGAATCTTCCCGGCCACACAACCTCGGCCAAACCTCGCCTGATGGCAATTTCAGTTATCGGCCACCCCTGCCCGCGAAGCAATTCGAGGGCAGCCAGCGCAATCGCACCGTTTTCGTGTTGAAATGGCCCGGCCAGGGAGGTTTCGAGGTTTTCCAGATTCAGACCCAGGCCGTGATAATCGAACCGATGCGCTGGGGCATGAGATCGATAAGAAAATTCGCGATCGATCATAAAAGCTGCGCTTTGGCGTTGCGCTGCAATCGAGGTAAGGGTGACACGGGCGTCGGGATCGCGGGCCCCGATCACCACCGGGGTTTCCGGCTTGATGATACCGCCCTTCTCGCCGGCGATGGCCTGGATGGTGTAGCCGAGCCGCTCCATGTGGTCAAAGCCTATCGGTGTAATCACGCTAACTAGTGGCCGTACGACGTTGGTTGAATCGAGCCGCCCGCCCAAACCGGTTTCAATTACGGCAATATCGACATTGGCCTCGGCGAAGTAGAGGAACATCAAAGCGACGGTGAATTCAAAGAATGTAAGAGCAAGCCCGGCGCGGTCGTAGATGTCGCGTAAGTGCTCGATATACTCCAGCATCAGCGCGGCGCCCATCTCGGCGCCATCGATCCGGGTACGCTCAGTCAGATTTACCAGGTGCGGCTTGGTGTACAAACCGCATCGCAGTCCGGCTGCCCGTAAACATGCATCGAGCATCGCCGCAACCGAGCCTTTGCCCTTGGTTCCAGCAATGTGCACTGCGCGCAGCTTGAGGTGCGGATTACCCAGAAGTGCGAGCGCCTGGTCCATCCGCTCCAGCTTGTCGATCTCGCCCCGTCCCTCCAGCGAGTAAAGCCAGTTGATTGTATCGGTCTTGGGATCCATCGTGAGTTGCCAACATTCTATGCGTCTCTGCGACTTCAGAGAAAGAAGTGTCGAATTCAAAGAAGGACGTGGTCAGAGAATCGGGCCGCGAGCCTCGAGCGAAGGTACGGCTCAAAGGTGAAGCGATTTCGCCATAGTCGCGTGGGCCCTTGCGTGATGCTACTCTCCAACTACTTCAGTGGGTGCGCAAGTTATCAAGCCTCCGGCGCTGGTGGCGGGTGATACCGTGGGCGTGGTGGCGGTCGCCGCGGCAGTCGATCGTGACGGGCTCGAGCGCGGCATTGCTGCGCTCTTCGACTTGGGGTATCGCGTAAAGGTCTCGGCACATGCCCTCGACCACGCCGGTTTGCTGGCTGGGATCGACAGCTTGCGAGCGCATGAGCTTAAGCTTTTTTTCCGGGACCCTGGAGTGAAGGCCATTTTCGGCGCACGCGGCGGTTACGGCTGTGGACGCTTGTTGCCGTTGCTGGATTTCGCCGAATTGGCCCGGACGCCCAAAATTTTCATCGGCTTTTCAGATGCGACGTTTTTGCTCAATGCGCTCGTAGACCAGGGCCGGATGGTCAGCTTTCATGGACCGATGGTAGCGACGGACTTCGGGCGCGGTCTCAGTCAGCGCGCGCTCGGTCATCTGCAAAGCCTGCTGGCCGGGCAACCGGGTTTCGAGCTGCAGGCGGCGGAGGTACTTCGTCCTGGCACGGCCGAGGGACCGCTGATTGGCGGTTGTCTATCAGTTATCGCCGCGATGATGGGGACGCCATGGCAGCCTGTATTTGATCGCCGTATCCTGTTTTTGGAAGATACGGGCGAGAAGGCTTACAGAATTGATCGGATGCTGGTGCAGATGCGCCAGGCCGGGATTTTTGAGCGGGTCGGGGGCATCGTTTTTGGTGCCCTGCGGCCGATTGCCGAAAATGAGCACGAGCGAGTGCTGATTGCAGAGTTTGTTGGCGAGCAAACCGCCGGCCTCAAATGCCCGGTGCTATGCGGGATCGAAGCGGGCCACGGCACCGAAAATCTCACATTGCCCTTTGGCCTCCCCGTGCGAATCGACACGAAGACCCGGCGCATGACTTTCCTGGAATCTGCAGTGAGCTGAAGCGCTGGGCACAGGCATGGTTGACAGACCCAGGTGCAGGAGAACAGGTGATCCTGCAGCAGCCCGAAAAGGGGATTTCTTCTCGCTTTCCTACTTGTGCTTAGCTCTTCCAGGCGGCTGAACGATGGGATGGAGTGACGTCGAACGAACTTTGGCCGACGTGGCCGAGCAAGAGCTAATCCCCGGTGCAACCATCGTGGTGCGCAGGGGCGACGATATCGCCTTTGAACGTGCTTTCGGCCATCGATCACTGCAGCCGGAGCGCTCGCCGATGCACCTCGAGACGGTCTTTGACCTTTCGTCGCTGACGAAACCACTCGCCACTACGATTGCGATTATGATCCTGGTGCGGGACGGCAAGCTGAAACTCGACGAACGGGTCACTCGCTTCTTCCACAACTTCGGCGTCCACGGGAAAAATCACGTGACCTTTCGGCAGTTGTTGGCCCACTGCTCGGGGCTCGCGGCCTGGCGTCCGTTCTATCAGCAGATCGCGGACGTGGAAAAGGGCGGCAAAGTCAACTTTATGGCGAGCCGCGGCGCCAAGGAGTTCGTCTACGACGAAATTCATCGCGAACGGCCCGAGTACCCGCCCGGCAGCGCAACGCTCTACTCGGACCTGAACTTTCTGCTGCTTGGGGAAGTTATCGAACAGGTGAGTG
>JAMXLL010000041.1 GCA_024281015.1 Candidatus Binataceae bacterium | reverse complement strand
TGGCCAAGTACGTTACTGAAGAGGCGAAGCAGCAAATCGGAAAAGTCAGCGAAACGCGTACTTATGAGGTGGAGCGCGGCGCGATTCGCAGATTCGCCGAGGCGATCGGTGACCCCAATCCACTGTTCAATGACGAGAAGCTGGCGCGTAAGACCCGTTTTGGCGGGATGATCGCGCTGCCTACTTTTTGCCGTTCGCTAGGCGCTCCGATACTCGACGTCAAGTTGAACATGCCTCAATTCCGCGGCTTAGACGGTGGCTCGGAGTGGGAATATTTTGAACCCATCCGGCCGGGTGACCGTATCACCGTGCAAAGCAAGCTCGCCGACCTACGTGAGAGCGAAGGCCGGCTCGGCCCGATGGTATTCATGACCACCGAGACCACCTATACCAATCAGCACGGCGAGCTGTGTGCGATTCAGCGTGCCACCGGAATTCGTTATTAGACGGTGAGGAACATGGCATCACGACAGTTTTACTTCGAGGACGTGGAAGTCGGCAGCGAAATTCCGTCTTTGGAAAAAGACCCCACCACCCAGCAATTGGTCAAATATGCGGGCGCTTCGGGCGATTTTTATCAAATCCATTACGACAAGGACTTTGCGCTGAAAAATAATCTGCCCGGCGTGATTATCCACGGCGCACTGAAGAACGCCTTTCTCGGTCAGCTCATGACCGACTTTGCCGGCGAACTGGGGTGGCTGCGGAAGTTGTCCGTGCAATACCGCGGGATGGATCAACCGGGCTCTAAAGTCGTCTGCAAAGGCCGCATAACCCGCAAGTACGTCGAGGGCGACAATCATCTGATCGATTGCGAGATCTGGTTAGAAAATGCCAAAGGCGAGAAAACCACGCCCGGTAGCGCTACTGTCGTGC
Organism: Candidatus Binataceae bacterium; assembly: GCA_024281015.1. Classification (GTDB taxonomy): domain Bacteria; phylum Desulfobacterota; class Binatia; order Binatales; family Binataceae; genus JAMXLL01. The sequence goes on along the minus strand of JAMXLL010000041.1, from coordinate 11,511 downwards.
TGCCTTCGCGCAGTCGGTGATAAACAACGCCTGATTGTAGTTGGCTGTCTATACTTCGCGGGATGCGCCGACAAGGTGGGTGAAAAAAGCAAATGACCCGGCAGTTCACGAGGGGTTCGCTCGAAGCCGCTGACGTGCTGGGTGGCCGGGTTGAAGCGAATTTCGTGCGGGTGCTGACCCGGTTATTGGCCGCCCATGCAATGGCGGAGAAGCTCACGGCGCTCGGCTACCAACGTGCGCTCGACACCATCGACCGGCCAGCTTTGTCTGCCGTAATCCGAAAGAACCTGGCCGAAGAACATAAACATGCGCGGCTGGTTTATGCAGCCTTAGCCGAAATCGGAGTGTCGGAAGCACAGGCCGATCGCTCATTGCTTACCGCGCTCAAGGCAGCCTCATTCGCTGCACCACGCCACTTTGCTGAGCATTCTGCAGGTGAACTTGATCTCGTAATGGCGAGCGTCAGCCTCGACATGACGGGGCTGATCATGATTGGCGTGAACTACAGTGAGTCGAGTTACGCACCCCATGCGCGGGCAGCCGAGGTCATCGTTGCGGAAGAGGAAGAACACGAGCTGTTCGCGTCAAACATATTATGCGACGCTGCTGACCGGTTCGGAGTGCCGGTAGTAAATGCCGCGTTGCGCGAATGGTTGCCGCGTGCGGTAAATTTCTTCGGTCCCCCCGGGAGTGGCTTTACGTTCGATTGCATGAGGTATGGGCTCAAGGCCCGCGATAACACCGAGTTGGCGGACCTTTACCTTACGTTATTACAACGCCAGGTGCGGCAGGCCGGCCTTGATATGCCCGCGCTGACGAAGCACTATCCGCACGCGCTGGCCGAATCTTAGGGAGCGTTTTGCTATCGAGGCGGAGCGCGCCATCATCATAGGCTCCCCATGAACGCGTGAATAGACCCACGGTTCGCGGGGGCTACTCGACTGCGGTCCAAAGAGTCCAGCTTCGATGAGCGCCGATCACTAAGTGTGAACGCTAACGTCGCGCGTACCCGTTTCAACCCTCGAATGACGGGCCCATGAAACCTGAAGGCGGAATCGGCAGAATGCGATCCTGCTGATCAAGCTGCTGCCGCCCTGCAGTGCCGCCTGCCGTGGCGGCTCCATCTACGACCATTGCCTGGCCAGATAACCATTCGGAATCATCACTCGCGAGGAACAACGCCATCTTTGCTATATCTTCCGGATGCCCGGCGCGCGGAATAGGCTGCGCCTGGGCCAAGCGTTCCTCGACGAGCGGAGAGAGGCTCGGCTGAGTACGGGTAAAAATGGGCGTGTTTATCCCGCCGGGGCATATGCAATTCACCCGGATGCGATCTTTGCCAAGCTCGACCGCCGCCGAGCGCGTCAGATTCACAACCGCGGCCTTCGCGGCGCAGTAAGGATGCAGGCCGGGATAGCCGCGCAATCCTGCAATTGAGGCTGTCGAGATGATCGAGCCGCCACCGCGCTTGCGCATCTCCGGAATCGCGTATTTCATTCCCAGGAAAACGCCGCGCAACAGCACCGCGATCGAACGATCCCAGTTCTCGACGGTGATCTGCTCCAATGGCCCCAGTGCGCCGCCGAGACCCGCGTTATTGTAGATGATGTCAAGTCCGCCGAACTCGTCGACCGCGCGCGCCACCATCGCCTTCACTTCGGCCTCGGCGGTGACGTCAGTCTTGTGAAACACCGCGCGGCCGCCGTTCTCTTTGCATTCCCGCACCGCGGCCTCGCCGCCTTCGAGGTTGAGATCACCAATCACTACAGCCGCGCCTTCTCCTGCGAAGAGAGCGGCGGTAGCACGGCCAATGCCGCTAGCCGCGCCTGTGACTACTGCAACTTTGCCGGTCAATTTACCCATTGCCGCATTCCTCTATGATCTTGCTGTCGTCGCCGGGTCCAGTTGTTAAAAGGTACTTTAGTCTCCAACAGAAGAATCTCATATCCGATCCAGCGGAGCTGAGAAAGGAGTGCGCCTCGCGCGCCAGACAAAGAAGTACGCCCGGGATTCCGAGATTGGAGTGGATCCTCGTTAGTCGACTTCTTTAGCGGATGACAAACTTGCCGCCTCCGGTTGACACCATGAGCCACCCCTTTCGCTGGCCGTGCAGAGAGGCTACGAACGGCTTCAACGCGAACACTCATGTGCTGGTCACGGCGCGGTGCAGCATTTCCGAGAGCAACGGTTGAGAGACACAGAATTGCACCTCCACGCGGTGCAGATTTGCGCAGTCGACCCGGAACGTGTATTTGCGCGCCTAACCGGGCGAGCGAAGTGGATAAACAGGCTTCCGCGCCGCGCGAGGTCGCGATCGCTGTTGAACTCGGATTCTGTCGTTGGACGTAATCACCGCCCATGGACGAGGTCGAAGTTATACTGAAATTGCATCAGCAAGATGCTCTTTCCCTTGAACACCCCGCCCGCATACGCACTGAAATTGTCATTGCTCAGGATTCCAATGTATTGCAGGCTTAGAAAATATTTGTCTGTCCACGGCGGCGTGAGAGTCACATTAGGAAATAGCTCCCACGTGTTACCGTCAGGATTATAGATACCAGTGAAGGTCGGCACGATAGCTCCCCACCACCAACTGGTGCTCGCGCTCAACAATAGACTCTCTTCATTATGGCGCCATCGTTCAGCATATCCGCCATACACAATGTCTCGGTTCGGGCTCAGGATACTGTAATTATTCCATTCAAAATTAGAAGTGAGCGTTCCAGTGCTCGTCAGCCATGGTACAGCCATGGCGTCGACGTCGAGCGCTAGAAGCGTGTTCAGAGTGCTCGAGTAGATTACAGCACTTGGGCGCGCGGGGTTGATGGTATTGAATGGAGTGCGGTCCTGCCATACGGCCTCGCTGCGCACAACAAACGGAAAACCGGAAAGCAGCAGCGGCTCGAGGTAGATCGGCCGGTTCATCGTGAGACCAAGGTCATTGAGCTGGGGATACCGCATCTGGAGCGTTTGACCAGACTGCGGCGTACCTTCAACAAACGAGGTCGGATTCAATTGGTGGCCGTGCCAATAGATTGCGGTGATTTCGGTATTTTCGGCCAGCGTGTGCAGCCGCAGCCCTTCAACTGAGTTGGCCAAGTTGTCCGAGGGCAGAGCCCAACTCTGAAAAGGAGGTACAAATTTTGTGATTTGTGGAAAGGCTGCCTGTGCCCCCGGCGGCGTGTCGGAGGCGGTCATAAATGGATATGGATAAGGATCGAATCTGCCGCCACTGGGCGGAAGGAGGTTAACCGCGCCCGCCACGCTATACTGCCCTGTATAGCGGCGGTCAGCGTAATTTACGCTTGTGTATAAAGGCTGCCACGCCGGGCTCCAAAGCCCCTCGACAAAACTGCTGCTAAAGATGAGGAAGCGAGGCAGACTAGCTATCGGATGCACCATCCACAACGGCAACCGTGATTGCTCCAGATTAGCAAAGCCGAAATTCCAACTTAGATCCTGGGGATTGACAACATCACCGACCCGAAAGGAGATCGACTCTCCCCACGTTACTATCTGGCGTCCGACCAGGAGTGTCAGCGGACCACTAGTATTTTTCCAGTAGGCATCGCGGACATCATAGCGATTGTAAAAATCAGACTGGCTCCTGTCGTAGATCAGGTCGGGTCCGGCAATATTATGGGCTTCCCAGGGATACGGTGGCTCGTACACACCCCAGAATCTCAGGAATCCTGAATTGTTGCCGTCGAATGAATAATTAGCATCCAATTGCAGCAAGTTTCGCTCTACCACCAACGAATTGGCCCCGTGATGCTCGCCGGCGTTTCGCCCGAACTTAGTCAGGGAAGAGGAGTTCACCCAGATGCCAGAGCTGTTTTCTGCATAGCCGGTGACCGAAAGGCCGCTCAACCATCGTGACGACCGGCTGACCTCAAGCAACGGAGCGTTGCTTCCGGACCATAGACGGTCGAGTAGCCAATGATGCTGCTGGGGCTCGGTGTCGTGCTCGTTGGCAATGCTCGTGTTAACTGCAGCCAGAAAAAAGACGAGAACAGCCATCGCGCTAAGATTGTGTGACCGCTGATAACCGCTTTGCACCCCTCGTTCCATGGGAAGCTTAGGCGGTCCTCAACAACGTGCTGACCCACAAACTCGGTTTACTGCATGATCTTCATCAAACCCTCGGGGCTGGCGTAGCGCCTGATATCCAGATATCCGGCTGCCGCACATTCGCCGTCGAGGCACGAGCGCAGGTAGGGTGAAACAGTTACGTGCTTATTGCGAAAATTGACCAGCAGCCCGATATATGGTCCGGTCATCAGCTCGGCCAGATCGCCACCTGATGCGGGAATCTGGACCGGATACAGGAAAGCCAACTGCGTCTTTGACAAGCGTCCCGATGTATCGTAAAGGTCCAACTCCCCGGCGCCGAAGTAGTTCTCCTTGTCCACGTAAATGACCCTCTCGCCGTAACAATAGCCCTTAGCAAATTGAGGTAATCGTTTTACCGACAGCACATAAGTATCGCGCAACTCCCATTTGCCCATCGCAGGTTTCGGAAAAGGGATAATTCCTGGACTGCCGGAATAATAATAGTGCGCGTCCAATTGTGTGGGGGTCGCCGGGGAATCAAAGCTCTCAGGCGCCGCATGTTCCAGGGCTAGAATGCTCTTTTCCCCGATGTAATTTATTTCGAACAATTGCGGCAGACCGGGCGGGCCTCCGTTCTGGTCGTCAATCAAATAATCGCTGCCAAAAACCGGAGCGCATCTCGCTGCCTGCGACAAACGCAGAGATCGGCGCAACGCGGGTACATACTCATAGAGCTCGTCCAGCTGAGTAGGATCACCCGGTGTCAGATCGAGAATCGTAGAGTACTTGCCTTGCTCTGGCGCCAGCTGCTCCTCGAATCGGGCGAAGTAGTACGGTGCCCCATCGGAAATGGTATGGGGATAATCAACTTCGCTGAGATACTCGAGTTGCGAGTCGACCGCCCTGACCTCCGAGCTCTGAGTCATATTGCCGTAGCGATCCAGCGTGTATGAGAAGCCGGGCGCCGACTGAACTCTGGGCTGATAACGATAATACGCATCCCAGAAAATCCGCTGACCGGCCAGTGCCGGATCGCCCTGGAGTGGATGCGGAAAGGGTAGTCCCGCAACATAACCAACCGGAACATAACCTCCGCTTGGAGTGCGGACCAGCGTGACCCGATTTGAGTATGCCGCGGTGTCGGCGAGATATCGCTTGGGTAGGGGAATTGAAAGGGTGGGCCCGACATCTATTTGCAAATTCCGGGGAAGCCCCCAGAACTGTTTGCCCTCAAACAGCGTAACCAGTCCCTCGGACATAAACTGCCGGTATTGCTGCCAGTTCTGATGGGTTATAGTCGTGCCGGGTGCGATGCGCTGCGCTGTTGCGGTCGAGGGGGCCGCTCCAGCATTTGTCTGGCTTACCACTAGCAGGACCGAAACGAAGAGAAAGCGAATTAATGAATCTGCCTTCATGGTTCCGACGCCGAAAAACGCTTAATGTGACGTAGCGGGAGGCGTCCGGAGAAAGTCGGTCGCATTCATGTGGTGCTCCTTCCGAGTGGCACGATTATGGACTATGGACCGGGACGCTCAAGTGGCGACACCAACCGGGCACCGTGCAGTAACCTTGCCGGGTACTTCACGCAATTAGTTAAACAGTGGCTTTGGATGAGGAGAATCACGTCGGGCGAGCGCAGCTGATGGCGCGCGCCCAAAATGGAGATCGCGAAGCTTTTCACCTTCTGTTTAAGGACGTCGGGCCTCTTATCACGCGATTCTTGCGCCGGCGCCTTTTGGACCATAACCAAATTGAAGATGTTTGTCAGGAAGCAATGATAGCTGTCTACAGATCGCGTCATACCTATGAACCCGAGCGCCCGTTTGAGCCGTGGCTGTTTGCCATAGTCCGCAACGTAAGCGCTGAGCATTTCCGGCGCGAGCAGCAGCGGCTCGGCTTTCAGGTGCAGGTCGAAGAACTGCCCGAGGTTAGCAGCGGAGTTGGCTCGCTCCATGACATGGAATTGCGTGAGGCGCTTGAGCAACTCTCGCCAGTCCAGATGGAAGCGTTGGGTTTGACCAAAATTATGGGTCTTTCAGTGGAAGAGGCAGCTCGGCGCATCGGAGTTAGTGTGGGCTCAATGAAGGTTCGTGTGCATCGTGCGTACGAATCCCTCAAGAGGTATCTGCTTCGATAAGGGCATGTCATCGGCGCATGAAATAGACTACGGCGCGCTCCTCGAGCGCACAATCGGCGATTTCCGACCGGTCTCGCGGTTGTGGACGGTTGGTACAAGACTGCTGTGCTGGATTCTGTTCGAGGCGATGGTCCTGGGTTTGGCTGCTTGGATCGAGGGCTACGCTAATCTGTCGGGCTTCCTCCACAGCTCCAAGCAATGGATGAGTAGCGGGCTCTTCATATCCGCCAGTGTCGCGGCGGCATTTCTGGCACTGGAGAGCGCGATCCCCGGACGCGAGGTAAGCTGGGGCGAGTTAGCCCTCGGGCTGGCCATCATGGTGGCGGCGTTTGGCCTTTTGCCGTTCGGCGGGCCAGGTGGAACATTCGAGAGCCTGCCAATTCTGATTCCTCAACTGTTGGGTCTCGCTGCACTACCGTGGCTCTGCCTATTTTGGGCAGTCCGCCGCGGAGTACCCCTGCATCCTCAACTGACCGGTGCTGCGGTTGGAGCAGCCGCGTTTTGTCTCGCTGCGGCACTGCGGCCGATGGTAACGAGCCTCGGGACTCAGCCGAACCCAGGCGCGAGCCTGGTGGTTTCATGTGTTCTCGCGGTCGTGTTTTCAGCGTTCGCCGGCCAGCTGTGGCTGAACTGGATAGCTCGATGGCAGGACCAAAGCATTGGCGCCGGAGTCCCCGGTGCCAGAGGGATGTTGGTTACTGCGCGGGTTATTTTCCCGGTTGCAATCAGTGCAGCAACGGCGGCGCTGATCTTAATTATTAGAGGCACAGGTCCGCACATCGCACGCATACCCGATTTCGACCGGGCAATAGACAATTATGAGCAAGCGCTGGCGGATTTTCAGCCGAACGTTCCGTCTGCTTCGATGGAAACGATGCTGTCTGCGTACGTCGAGCACGGAATGCCAGCGTACATGTGGGATTTCAGCTCCCAAGGATTCCAGCTTGTCGGCGGCCGCTGGGACCCTTTACCCGATGGTACGCCGGTGACCTATACGTGGTTTCGAGGCGCGAAGGGCGGGGTAATATGCATGTTCAGGCAAATCGAAGCGTTCCAACCCCCGTTGATGGTCCACGACGAACGCCATCATCTGCTCTTCTATCGATACCGGCAGTTCAGTTTCTGCCTAATAAATGTCGGCGGCTACGGCAACTTTATCAGCGTGATTGCCGCTCCGATGCCACTTAAGCAGTTCGAGCACCTGGTCCTCGCAGCGACGCTTTAGAGGCGGGCGCTGAGACCGAAGACGGCCGAGCGTCACGTCCCGGGTGAGCGGCTGTTCCATGCCCGGTCGTCACCGCAAGGTAGCAAGCAGAGTTATGCAAGAAGCCACAGCTGCTGATTCCCACGACCAATGGCTGATTAGCCGTGTACATCCGCCCGAGTGGCGGAATCCGCGGCCGCTTGGACGTTACAACCTGGCCGTAATCGGAGCTGGCAGTGCGGGACTAGTCTGCGCAGCTGCTGCGGCGGGGCTGGGTGCCAAGGTGGCCTTGATTGAACGCGAGCTGCTGGGAGGTGATTGCCTCAACTTTGGATGTGTTCCGTCGAAAGCATTAGTGACTGCCGCACGGGCGTCCGCTGATGTGCGCCGGGCAAGCGACTACGTTGGAACTTCACCTGCCATCGAAGTTGACTTCGCAACAGTGATGGAGCGGATGCGGCGGCTGAGAGCAGAACTCAGCGAAAATGATTCGGTAGCTCGTTTCCAAAACCTGGGCGTACACGTATTTCTCGGGCATGGGCGATTTTCGGGGCCGGACGAGATCGAGGTGGCGGGGCAGACCGTTCGCTTCAGCCGGGCCGTAATCGCCACCGGCAGCCGGACCGCAAAGCTGCCTATCCCTGGTCTCGCTGAAACCGGATTCCGCACTAATGAAACCATTTTCTCGCTTACGGTCTTACCAAAACGATTGGTAGTAATCGGAGCCGGACCGCTGGGCTGCGAGTTGGCGCAGGCTTTTAGCCGCTTCGGCTCACGAGTCACTTTGATCGAGTTAGAAATGACCATCCTGCCGCGCGAGGATGCTGATGCAGCGCAACTAGTGAAGATTGCATTGCTACGGGACGGGGTTGAGATATTTGAAAATTGTCGGGTTCTTGCAGCGGAAGGTGCAGAAAACAAGAGAGTGCTCAAACTCGAAAGTGTCGCGGGTTACCGCGAAATAGCTTTTGATGAAATGTTGATAGCGGCTGGACGCCTGCCCTCTGTCGAGGGACTCGGGCTCGAAGCGGCCGGCGTCGACTTTGATCCACGTACAGGGGTCAGAGTTGATGACCATTTGCGTACCAGCAATCGGCGAATCTTCGCTGCCGGCGACGTTTGTTCGGGCTACAAGTTCACTCACGTCGCCGATGCGATGGCGCGAATTGTTGTCGCGAATGCACTATTTTATGGTCGTCAAAAGGTCAGCTCTCTGACTATTCCCTGGTGTACGTATACGGATCCCGAAATCGCCCATGTTGGGCTTTATGAGAACGGTTTGCGGGATCTGGGCACCGGTGGCCAGACCTTCGTCCAGCCGCTGGCTAAGGTAGATCGGGCAGTGCTCGATGGTGAGAGCGAGGGCTTTTTGAAAGTCCACGTCCGTCCCGGCACTGACCGGATTGCAGGTGCCACCCTCGTTGCCAGGCATGCCGGCGAAATCATTTCGGAGCTGACCCTGGCTATCTCGGCCGGAATTGGCCTGAGAACTATTGCTCGTACTATTCATCCCTACCCGACCCAAGCCGAAGCGATTCGCAAGATTGCCGACGCATACAATCGCACACGCCTCACAAGCCGCATCCGTTGGATATTCGAAAAATGGCTGGAGTGGATGCGCTGACATATCGACCTGTTGCGGGTCGTCTTAATGGCGCAAAGGAGCGCCACCGCTGAGCCAGGTCACGCCGCTGCGCGAGCAGTGGCGGTGCCTGCCTCCTCTCGCATTCGGCGGCGGGCGTCACGAATCATGCAGAAGCCCATCGAACCGGTCCAAACGAAATAGGTGCCGAATAGTCCCCAAAACGATATCGCCCCATTCCACGCGATTGGACCAGTCGTATAGAAGGGCATCGCGGTCAGTACCAGGAAGCTGAACCCAGCGAAGATTGCCCAGCATGACACCCATCGCGGGAACACCCGAGGCTCGGCCTGATCTGCGAGACCGACGATGCCTGCCGCGATGGCCTGCACCGAGGTCACTGCATAAGTGATGTTAAACAGAATGAAGCCAAGATCGTTCAGTGCCCGAATCGTATTTGGTTCCAGATCGGTCCTAAACACGGCCGTCGCCCAAATCGCGGGGCAGAACATCAAGACCCACGCTGTCAAAATTCCGCCGCTTAGCTCGATTGTTGTAAGAACCGGGCTCGTTCCTTCTATCCGCCGCAACACAACTGTCAGTTGCGCTGTCCACGGAATCCACAGTACGGCAACCAGCGCCGCCATGCTGTTACCGAAGAGAATCGCGTTACGATGTGCGGCAAAGTGTGCCGCCAGTTGGGGTCCGGTGAGACTTGGCGCCGCGGGCGGCAAATTGTGAGCGAAGAAACCCCAGAAAATAGTGAACAGGATCTCAAATGCGATTCCGCACTCCGCCGCGATCACCTGCCATCGGAGATTTTCTCTCGTATTCATGGATTTCTCCTATGGGCTGATGTCAGACTCCCTCAAAACCTCATTAGCGTTAACATGTCAAGTTAAACGGGCTACCCTTATTTGTCCTTAACTGAGATAACTTCCCGAAGAGAGGAGCATTGTTGCGTTATCGGTTTAGCGCCAGCCCTGCAAGCATGTCGGGAGAAGCGAAATCCAGCAATGTGGGTCTCTGTGATACGCGCGGCCAGGCAGATCCTATTGCCGGGGTATATAAGTAATCAACGCAGGATCCCGCTTGAAGTCGACTCTGACCTCCAGCTGATCCTTCGGGACGAGTGGTGTTAAGCGGAACGTTAGCGTCACCTCGATCGAATCGGAAACCTCGCTGCGATCGCTCACTTCTTCGGCCGCAGCCAGCAGGATGTTTTCCAATAGCTGTTTTCCCCAATTTCCTAGAGAGGTTTCCTGTGACGATTCGCTATCCATAGTGCATTCTTCCCAATGTATGATTTCAACTTCCGATTAAATTTCTCAGTTCTGCGACAAGGCATCAATCTTGAAGCTGTCAAGATCTGAAATTGCGGCAGTGATTCGTTTAATCATTTCCAGAGACATTTCTTCCGGTTGCATATCAGGCGTGGTACGCGTGTGGACGAGAGTCGGCGTCCACATTAAGAGGGCAGGGAAAAGTTGCTGCCGGCATAAATTCCAGGCTTGCTCAAAACTAACCGCAAGGCCGCATTGTTTCCGCATCTGTTCAAGGTAACGCTCGAGCAGGTCGCGTTCCCAAGCGCGCCGATCCTCGATGGCCAGCGTTGTGGATATCGCGTATGAAACATCCCGTGCCCAATGGCCAGTGCCAAGACATTGCCAGTCACATAGCCCCATTCGGCCGTCTCCTGTGATGTACCAGTTGCCGAGGTGGACATCAGAATGGATCAGGGTGCGCGGCGCCTTTTTGTGTAGCGCCAGCGCTCTAATCGTCGCAGGCCAAACCTCAGTTCGACGGCGACTGACATCCACAGGGATGACCTCTTCGGCCTGTAGCATCGCCCGCTCATGGCACTCCTGAAGACCCACCCTTTCCCCGGCATGAAAGAAATCCTCAAAGGTACGAACCCATTTCAGGTCTGAGGTGAAACGCGCGCTGTCGTAGTAACGGCTGTGAAAGGCGGCGAGCGTGTCTATTATTTGTTCCGCCTGCTGCCGCGAGATTGGCGTTTGCCACCTGCAGAAACGAGCCGCTTTGCTGAAAACTACATCGTTGAACAGGTGTACCGAGCGGCCGGAATTGCGGTCCCATGCGGAGTGATAACAGATCGGTGCCTCGATGTTCAGCTCGGGACGGATTTGGCGGTAGAAGCGAGCCTCTCCGGCAGAGGAAAGGCCCGTCGCAAGCCTGGTTAAAACCGTCGGAGTTGTCTTACAGAAGAGATGCTCCGGCAGACCGGCACGTTTGCCCTCTTCATTGTACGTCGCCTTAAGATTGCGGCGCACGCTCGAACCCTGATCGCCCCCGCAAATTTCCACGGACGTCACCCTGGCATCTTTGATACCACGGCATAGAACCGCCGTGAGCCAATCAGCGGATATTGCTTCCGCACTCCAAGGGACGTCGTCGATGGTTTTGGCGATCGGGCGAGTGATGTAGTCCCAGATCGTATGAACAGCCATTCTGCCTCTGGCTCGAAAGTGGACGCCCTCCGAACGCGAGCTATCTTTCATTTAAGGTTCTCCT
>JAMXLL010000040.1 GCA_024281015.1 Candidatus Binataceae bacterium | reverse complement strand
AAACTGAGCTACCGGCAAAGATCATGCTCGATATTCCCGTCAAGGCTGGCGATGTGTTGACCCATATCCAGCCCGGAGCCGCGGGTTATGGGCCACCAGCCAGACGCGACCCCGAGCGAATCCTGGCAGATGTGATGGATGAAAAAATCACAGTTGAGGTGGCCGAACGCGAATATGGCGTAGCCGTCGACACTCTTAACGGCGGCGTGGTTCGCAGCCACGACAAGCCACTTGCTCCCGACTCCGCCCGGTGACGGCCAACACCTATGCGTCTCTTTCTGGACAAGCTGGTTCACGCGCTCGGTTTACGAGCGCGATAAGCTTCGAACAGCGCCGCGCGCTCATCGCCGTCATCGCCTTGAGTTCGATGCTACGCAGGCTGCGGAGGGAACGCGACGGCCTCGCTGCCCGACTTGCCACACGTAAATGTCGGAGTCTGGATAGGCCGGAAAGCGTCACGGCCGTGTCACCATCTTGCCGCGATGCTCGATAACTTCCTGCACCCCACCATTCTTCGGACTCGGGGTCACATCCAAAGATATAAACTCCCTCTTTTACTCAACTAGGAGATCTTCCCGGAAGTAGGGGCGCACGGTCCGGCTCGCTAGCGCGTCGGGGTCGCCGGTGCGATGACCGTTAGCATGGCCATCGAGCGGATCCCGCAGCCAAGTCCAGATCTTTCTGATGTCGATCGGATTATTCGCCGCTGACCGCCCGCTATCGTTCTTGTAGTAGTTGTGAGCGCGCGGATCCTTGTAAATCATCAAGGCTTCGGCCTTATCGACCTCTTCATTGTAGCGCTGGTACCCATCCAGCGTAACGTCAACGGTCCTCTTCTTCTGCGAAATCAAACCGCCGATGCATCCGAGCGCAAACCGCGTCACCATCTCCTCGAAATCGACGATTTGGAGGCCTCCGAAGTTATTCGTGTTGGGGCCGTAAATCATGAAGAAGTTGGGGAACCCCGGAAGCATCGTGCCAAGGTAGGCGCGCGCGCCGTCTTTCTGCCAGAGTTCCTCGATACGTTTGTTTTCGCGTCCTCGAATCTCCATTGGCCAGAGGAAATCGTTGGCCTTGAAGCCGGTGGCATAGACGATGATATCGAGCGGAATCTCCTCGCCGCCCTTTACCTGAATACCTTTCGCCGTGATTTTCTCAATCGGATCGGTGACGAGCGTCACGTCATCGCGCAATAGCGCGTCGTAAATCGAGTAATCCGTGTCGATGATAATCGGCCGCGCTGAATAGGGCGGGGCAACCGGTGTCATCTTCTCGATCAGATCAGGACGACTTGCCAGCTTGCGTTTGATGAACGCCAGCTGCTGATCTCTGATCTGTTTGTTGAGGGCGCTTCTCGCATGCTGATCCTCGAATTGGGGATCGATACGCATGATCGGTGCAAAGGTTTGCGGACCGGCAAGCCAGCTAAGGCGGAAGCGGATGAAATTCCGGATATACGGATAGTTACGATCGAGCCAGTTGACCTGGGGCGGAAAGGGGTCCAGATAGCTCTTCGTATCGAAGCACCAGTTTGGCGTGCGCTGAAAAACGTAGGTATGACCGGCGAGTTTCGCGAGTTCCGGCACCATTTGATAGCCAGTGGCGCCGGTGCCAATCACGGCGACGTGCTTACTATTTAGATCAAGGCCTTTGGGCCATCGCGCGGTATGAAAGGCATTACCCTCGAAGGCCTCCATTCCTTCGAGATCCGGCATATTGGGACGCGATAGAAATCCGACGCTTGCGATAACCGCATTCGCATGCCAAACGCGCGGTCCATCGGGACCTTCGGCCGTGATATCCCATAGCTTGGCGGCTTCGTCCCAAACGATCGACTTGACCTCCGTGTTGAAGGTGATGTCTTTCCGAATATCGAAATTGTCGGCCACCCATTTGAAATATTTCAGATTCTCACGTTGCGGGCAGAACGCATTAGGGTATTCGAAATCGACGCCGTAAACATGGGTATAGGTGCGACTGGGCGAGTCGACGCGGGCTCCGGGGTACTGATTTTCATACCAGGTCCCTCCGACCTCGCCGTTCTTCTCGATTACAAAATAAGGAATGCCGGCACGCTTCAGTTGAACCGCGGCATTGAGCCCGCCCATACCGGCTCCGATGACTGCAACCGCGAATTTCTGGACGTCTTGCGATGCTGGCGGATCAGACCAGACCAGCGATCGTGCCCACGGGTCGAGGGCCAATTGCTCCACCCACATCTCGATTTCGGAGGCGGGAATATCGGCTCCGGCGCAAAGATTGAGACTGCGCGAAATACGCTCAGGAGTGCCGCAGGGAATATCGGGAGCGCCTTTGTCGCGATACGACTTAAGAAACGCCGCCGCCTTCGCCTGAATCATCGTGACCTGAGCCGGATCTGAGACGTCGGCTTTCGACTGAACGATTGCAAGTTCTTTGGACGCGTTGCCTGCTTCGGAGTGTCTGATATCAGCCACCGTCGCCCGAGTAGCGGCGATACTCTCGTCCCCTGTCAGTTGATAGACGAGCCCGCGTAGCACCATCGGGTCGGCATACTTCACCGCGTCGTCGATCATTTCATCTGTAGCATTGAGCAATTCAGACCTGTCGATCATCAGCGCAGCCTTCCTATAGTCTCGGCGTAAAGTTGTCCGAGCGATTATCGTTTTTACTAGCCAGACTTACGTTTTCGGTCAAGCTGAAGCAGACCGGCGAGCAGATCGAAGTATTTTGGGAGCGAGGCTACGCGGTGCTATCCGACTAATCGCCCGCCAAAACTGGACAATTGACAACAATTTCCCTTCCTCGAAAAAATCGGAGGCCGCGCTGAAGTGAAGGGACCATCGCGAGCTCACGGTGCACACTGTGCACAGGGCGATACAGGGATCTGGAGTTCGAGTGGGATCCGAAAAAGGCAGAGACGAACCGGCGCAAGCATGGAGTCCTTGATGTGGTCATCGTGTTTGACGACGACCGCGCGATCACATTGCTGGACGAACACCCTACGGAAGAACGTTACGTGACATTCGGCATGGATGCTCAACGACGTGTGTTGGCTGCCTACGCGCTTTGCGGCGGTCACACTCGGATAATCCCGGCACGCATGGCCACCGCCCGAGAGAAGCCTCAGTACCAGGATAAGCGAATATGAAGCGGGAGTATGACCTCAGCAAGGGCAATCGCGGACCCGTGATTCCGTTGCCGCCGGAAAAGGTTCGAATCACGATTCGGCTGGATCGCGACGTCGGAAATCATTTTCGCGACCAGGTTCGTGAGGCTCATTGCGGCAACTACCAGATGCTGATCAACGATGCCCTTCGGGATTATATACAGCGACCGGACTTGGCACAGCAGGTGGGAGCGGAAGTTCGATCTATTCTCCGCGAGGAGTTGAAAAAAATCAGGGCCGGTGCTTGATCCGGATTGGATGTTAGCAGGCCGATAGCGAGCTCAGAGGTCGCTGCCGAATCCGCCACAAAGCCGCCACAGATTTTTCTGGCCCGCCGGGAGCGTTCGAAAAGAGCGAGACATCGGGCTACGGGAAACGTGGTGCCCCGGCCGGGAGTCGAACCCGGACTTGAGGTTCCGGAGACCTCCGTGATGTCCTTTTCACTACCGGGGCTGAACGAACGACTACTCTAGCAAATAGCCCAGAGGACACGAACCGGGCATCATCCCGGGATTTACCGGCCGGGTGCAGCGGAGCCGTGGGCCTGCGCGTGTTGGGCCGTGTTGGCGGCCTGCTCCTCGCGCAACATTTCGGCGTGGCGTCGCTCCGCTTCTGGGCGGATTGCAGCGAGGGTCTCGATCATCTCCTGATGCAGCAGGCCATTGCTCGCGACGATTTGCGCTCCGCCGATGTCGAGCATCGTACCATCCATGTTGCTGACGTGTCCGCCAGCCTCTTCGACCAGCAGAGAGCCGGCCGCTACATCCCACTGTTTCAGTCCGAATTCCCAAAACGCATCGACTCGCCCGCAGGCCACCCATGCGAGATCGAGAGCTGCCGACCCGGTGCGACGCGTGCCGTGGGTGCGAAGCATGAATGCTTCCCAAAAGCAGAGGTAAAAGCGGCGACGCTCACGCCGGTCGTATGGAAAGCCGGTGGCCAGCAGCGCCATTTCAAGGCTGCCCACATGGCTGACGCGGATAGGTTTGCGATTGAGCGACGCACCCCCGCCGCGCCGCGCTACGAAGAGTTCTCTTTTCAAGGCGTCCAGGATCACTCCGAGCTGAATCCGCCCGCGCCGCTCATACGCAATTGAGACGCAGAATTGCGGAAACGTATGCGCGAAATTGGTCGTGCCGTCGAGCGGATCGATAATCCATCGATGCTCGCTGGCCGGTACCGAATTCCCGCTGCCTTCCTCTGCAAGGATGGTGTGGTCCGGGAAAGCACGCTGAAGCACATCAATAACCGCGGCTTCGGATTCGTGATCGGCTTCGGTGACGAGATCGACCGCATTGGTCTTGCGACTGATGCTGGTATGGCTGAGACGCTTCAGATGAATCCGGCCGGCCGCCCGTGCTGCCCGGACAGCCACTCTTTCGATTGCGTCCAGCTTATCCATTGAGGGAGGAAACTATTTCGCTCGCGCTCGTCTGCCAAGCGCCCTAATGCAGGATATGCACAAGCCGGGACTTGAAGCGCCCGAGAAGTCCGCAATGCGAGCGGAAAATGAAAGATTGCACGCCAGGAGTAGAGACTCATGCCTGCTTCTTGCGGGCACGAGCACGCGGAGCCTTACGAGCCAGAATTCGGATTCGCAGGCGTTCAGGTTTGCTCTTTGCGCGCCTGCCAGGCGCCGTTGCTCCCGGCGAAATCCTGTTGAAGCCGCTCAATCAGCCGGGTCGGGTTGGGGTCCACCACGATATCGGCGCGATGAGCGGGTTTGATGAATTGCTGGGCCACGGCGTAGTCCAGGAACTGCAGCAGCTGGTCGAAATAACCGCCGACGTTAAGCAGCCCGCAAGGCTTTTGATGAATCCCCAGCAGACGCCAACTTACCACCTCGGTAAATTCCTCGAGCGTGCCAAAGCCGCCGGGCAGCGTCGCGAAACCGTCGGACAGTTCGGCCATCAACGCCTTCCTTTCGTGCATCGAGTTCACTTGATGCAGCTCGGTCAGCTTGTGATGCGCCGCTTCCCTCTCCACCAGCATGTTGGGAATCACACCAATGACCTCGCCGCCGCAGGACAACATTTTTTCGGCGATGATTCCCATCAGGCCGACTGAGGCGCCTCCGTATACCAGCCCGATGCGCCGAGCCGCCAGCTCTTCGGCAAATTCGATAGCAGCCCGGCAGTACTCCGGCCGAGCACCCTGGTTGGAGCCACAGAAAACGCAGATTCGCTTCATACTTAAAGCATACACCAGGCGTACGTTTGCCGCTCACGTTCCGCTAGTCAAATCATGCTACCGGTTAATGCCATTCGAAGACCAATGGCATCATTTAAATGGCATTCACAATCATATGCGACTAACAGATAAAAATAGCATTGCTTGACTTAACACCCTGGCTTACTCGCTTAAGTAGACGATACAGATTTCAAAACGTGATCGTAGCGTCGTCATTTGACCGGGCTAGTATAATTTGACATCAAAAATAGCTATATCATCAAGCAAGCGCTTGGTCTAATTTCTCGCCGATCGATCGAAAACCAGGGGTTAGCCGCGGGCACCTGACGCGCCGTCGCTCCAGCACCCAGCCTCAAAGCGGCGGCGCACCCGCGTTAATTTCCTGAGACAAAAGCTCGCCCCAGGCCTCGGCGCATTCCGGCGCCCTAACGAGACCCTCGCCTTCTCTCGTGGTCACGAGGTTTGTAATGAACGCAGCTTGACGTTCGGGTTGGCACAGCAGCGAGGGATGCGGCCGGCAAAAACGTCGAGCAGGTTGTCGACCGCGAGTTCCGCCATCCTGAGCCGCGTTGCCACGCTGGCGCTGCCGATATGCGGCGTGATGACAACGCAGGGCAGCTTTAACAGCACATCATCGTGGCTGATCGGTTCCGTTTCTGTGACATCCAGGCCGGCACCCGCAATTCGCCCTTTCTGGAGTGCCGCGGTCAGCGCCGCGTGGTCGATGACGCTACCGCGGGCGGTATTGACGATGATCGCGGTCTGTTTCATAGCCGCCAGTTCAGGCGCCCCGATCATGTGGCGGGTCGCCTCAGTCAGGGGCACGTGAAGTGAAATGAAGTCGGATTCGGCCAGAAGCCGGGCGAGGTCGACACGTTGGGGTGCCGAGGGCCCCGTGGCTATCTCCTCAGCGGTTTTGCGCGAAACGTACAACACTCGCATCCCAAAGCCGGCCGCGCGCCGCGCGACGGCTTGTCCGATCGCACCCCATCCGATGATGCCGAGGGTCGCACCCCATACGTCGCGGCCGAGCATCAGTCTTGGGGTCCACGTCCGCCATTTGCCCGCCTTGACGAACTGGTCGGCTTCAACCACGCGCCGAGCGACTGCCATCATCAGCGCGAACGCCAAGTCGGCGGTCGTCTCAGTCAGAACGCCGGGGGTGTGACCAACCGCGATTCCCGCACGCGTCGCTGCTTCGAGGTCGATATTATCGACGCCGACCGCAAGATTGCTGATGGCGACCAGGTGAGGCAATGCCGCGATTGTTCCGGCATCGAGGCGATCGGAAACGGTACTCAGGACGGCATCAGCGCGGGCGAGCGCTCTCAGCAACTCATCATGCGCTGGCGGCAGATCGTCGTCCCACAACTCGACCCGGGCAGCCTGGGCGAGGCGGCGCAAGGCCGGCTGTGCAATAGGACGGGTAACGAAGATTCTTCGCTCTCTTTCCACTGGACCTTGACCGGGTGGTTACACGTGCGCCTTGGCTGGCCTGCCCGGCTCACAAGCTACGCTAGTCGGTTTCATGTGATCGGCGCGGCCTGCTCCGGGCAGCTTGTTCGCGCTTGAGTATCGAACACCGCGGCGCGCGAGTTCCGGATGACAATAACTGGGACCTTTGATATACGCGACATTCGTGGATCAAACTACCATCGAGCAAGTGATTTCGGGGGCACGCGGCGCCGGCCCGCTTAGCGAAATAGATTCGAAACGTCTGTTGCAAGCTGCGGGAATTCCCACTGCTATGGCAGAGCATGCGCGCACCGACGATGAAGCGGTCTCGGCGGCGCTCCGGGCCGGACTGCCTGCGGTTCTCAAGGTGTTGTCGCCAGACGTCAGCCACAAGAGCGAAGTCGGTGGCGTGATGCTCCAGCTAGGTTCCGAACCAGAGGTGCGCGACGCCTTCCATCGTATCCGCCGAAACCTGGCGGAGCACGCGCCCCAAGCCCGCTTCGATGGCGTAACGGTGCAGCCCATGGCTCCGCCGGGCGTCGAACTGGTGATCGGTGCCATGCGAGATGCCCGCTTCGGACCGCTCGTGCTGGCTGGACTCGGCGGCATTTTCGTTGAGGTAATGCGGGATACGGCCGTGCGCCTGGCCCCGATTGACGCCGCCGAAGCACGCAAGATGCTCGACGATTTGCGAGGGCGCGCGATCCTGTCGGGGGTGCGCGGCGCCCGGCCTCTCGATTTAGCGGCGCTAATCAACCTGATTGTGACCATCTCCCAGATAATCGTGCAGCGGCAGGAAATAAGCGAATTGGATCTGAATCCGGTAGTCGCCTACCCGGATGGGCTCAAGGTACTCGACGCGCGTATTCTGCTGGGTGATAGCGCGTCCGGCAGTCCCGCCGGCGAAGCAGATCCACGCTTGGACCCACGGCGGCGGAACCTTAAACGCGGCTTCGCGGCGCGGACTGTGGCGGTCATTGGCGATAAACGGATGGGCGGCTACATGTGGCTGCGGGCGCTGAAGCGCTTTACCGGCAATCTGTATTCGGTACAGATCGATCCCAACGAAATCCCGGGCATCGAAGCCATGGGTATTACCAACTATAAGTCGCTGGCCGAAGTTCCGGAGCCAGTCGATTATGCGGTGAGCGCGGTACCGCGCCAGGTGGCGCCCCGAATTTTGCAGGATTGCGTTGCCAACAAAGTTGCGGCCATCGGCTTTTTCACTTCGGGCTTCTCCGAAACCACCCAGGAGCTCGGCATTCGGCTCGAACGGCAACTTAAAGAAATCGCCCTCTCCTCTGATATCGCCCTGGTCGGCCCCAACTGCATGGGCCTGTACAATCCCGAAATCGGCCTCTGCAATTTTCCCGATCTGAACGTCGGGACTGCGGGGGACGTGTGTTTTATCTCACAGAGCGGTACGCACACGATCAACTTCTCCTCGCAAGCACCTCTGCGCGGAATCCGCGTCAATAAGGCCGCCTCGATTGGCAATGTATTGATGCTGGAGGGCGCGGATTACCTCGACCTGATGGCCGAGGATCAGAATACGCGAGTGATCGGAATGTATATCGAGGGGGTGCGCGACGGGCGGCGTTTTTTTGACAGTCTCCAGCGGGCGGCCGCGCGTGTTCCCGTAGTTGTTTGGAAGGGCGGAATGACCGAGGCCGGCGCGCGCGCAACCTTTTCTCATACCGGCTCTTTGGCCACTCCTGCGGCGGTGTGGACTTCGATGGTCAATCAGAGCGGTGCGGTGAGCGTGGCCGGACTAGACGCGATGCTCGATGCAGTCGAAATGCTGGCGCGCGGCCGTGCGATGACCGGCCCCAGGATGGGGTTGGTGGCGATGACGGGTGGCCAATCGGTGGTCATCACCGACACGTTTGCGAGCGCCGGGCTGGAAATTCCCAGCTTGTCTGATTCCTCTTACCAGGAGCTCGAAAGCTTCTTTAATGTGATTGGCGGCAGCTATCGCAACCCCCTTGACGCCGGCGGGACGATCATGGGCGGCGCAGTGAACAGCGGCAATCTGGCGCGCATCCTCGACATCCTCGACCGCGATCCGGTGGTGGATGCGATCGTCCTCGAAATCGGTACCGGGCTGCGCGCGCAGCGATGGGCAACGCACGAGGAGGAGCTGACCGGATTGCTCGACAAGATT
>JAMXLL010000039.1 GCA_024281015.1 Candidatus Binataceae bacterium | reverse complement strand
CCGGTGTGTTATAGGTTACAACAACGGAAGCGCAGGCGACCGATGTCTCGCGAGTGGAGAGCCCCTTGTGTCGGATGCGTGAGCGGCGTTGGGGTTTGGGGCGCTGCCGGAGGTTGTGAATGCTCGCAGGAGAGCTACGCAAACCAAACGACCTGGAGTTCTTAAGCCGCATCAAGGGGCTAGGGTGGCTTTCGGGTGCCCAGCAAAAGCGGCTCGCCGGAGCTTTGACCAGCTACGAGGTGGCGCGCGAGGAGCTCATCTTTGCTGATAACGGCGGGGCGGGCTCGGATGCCTTTATACTTCTCTCAGGAGCAGCACGCATCTCATGCATCGGCGTCAAACGGGGGCGGATAGCCGTCGCAATTATCCCGCCGGGAGTGATTCCGAGAGCGCCGACGCTGTCTCATTTCGAGTGCCAGTTTCGTTGCGACGCACTGCGGCACAGCCGGGTCGGCAAGATCCCCCTCGAGAACTTTGTTGAAATTCTTGTCGGTTCACGAGTCCCCAATTTTGAGCGGGTGGCGAATCTGATGTTCGGAGGGCTTGACCAGCTGCTGGTTCGCTACCCGGGGTTTACAGGGCTGGACCTGCGCTCCCGGCTGGCACACGCGCTGCTGGAACTGGGATCCTCTTTCGGAGCGCGTAACACGCGAGGGATCGTTTTGACGATATCCCCGACTCAGCAGGAGTTGGCCGACCTGGTAGGAGCTTCGCGCCCCAAAATCAGCATTGTTCTGAGCGAATTCCTTAGACGCCGCGCCATCTATCGCGAGGGCCGTCGCCTCGCGATCGTGCCAGCGCGTCTGGAGGAAATGGCTGCGTTGGACCATTCCCCGACCTGAACAGATCGGACCACTCGATGCGGGCTAGACGTTGAAAGCCCATTCAGTCCCGAATGAGAGCAGCAGTAGTACCGCTGGATGACAGGAATTGCGGGAACACGCGGCGGATTTGCGAGTCGCCCAATCCCATATGCGTTCGTAGCACAGCCGCGATCGGTTCACGGAAATCAGTCGTCAGCGCGAGATCGCGCTCCTGATAAAGACGCGGCTTCGAGAGCCCCGGCCAGCCGCCGTAAACTTTACCCCCGCGCACCGGCCCGCCCATGATCCACATCACATTGCCATGGCCGTGGTCAGTACCTCCATTGCCGTTTTCCCGCAACATGCGCCCAAACTCCGAGACCACGATGACGACCGTCTCCTCATAGTGCGATCCGAGCGTCCCGGCGAGGGTCGCCAGACCGTCGCCCAGCGACTTGAGATGATTGGCGAGTTGGCCGTGCCAGGATCCCTCGTTGACGTGCGTATCCCATCCGCCGAGGGCTACAAAGGCGAGCCGGATGCTCGAGTCCCGCGCAATTAGCCCCGCCAGCCGCGCCGCGTCTAATGGGAAGCCGAAGGGCAACGGAGCACCATTGTCAGCCTCGCGCATGTCGCCTTCGAGTTCTATGAGCAAGCGCTTGCGCGCGGCCAGCCCCTCGCGGTACACGCGGCTAAGCTCATCGCCGCCCCGGTACATGCGGTCGAAAGCAGCCTCGATAATGGGACGGTCCAATGGCAGCAGCCGTGCCACTGCTCGGCCGAGTGGTATTTCGGCGACCGGCATATGGCCCGATAGAATGCGCGGGAGAGATGGGCCGAGGCTAAGCGCTTCGGTCGGCCCGTGCTGGCTGGGCAGCACCGCGAGCACCCGATTCATCCATCCGTCGCTGGTGCTCTTCACCCCCGGCGTGCCGCTCTCCATGTAATCCTGAGCGTCGAAATGCGAGCGAGTCGAATCGGGCGAGCCGCAGGCATGGACGAAAGCAAGCGTGCCGTCGCGCCATTGCGGCACGAGCGCCGCCAGCGCGGGATGCAGCCCGAAGAAGCCATCGAGGTCGATGACGCCGCCCTCGCCGCCCGCGCGCGGAACAGCGATGGTCGGGCGTGCATCGTAATAATCCGGGTCCCCATACGGCACCACCACGTTGAGCCCATCGACTGCCCCGCGGAGAAACACCACGACCAGGCGCGGACGGCGCGCCCCCATAGCGTCCACGCGCGCCGCCCACGCGTACCGGCTCAGCATCACGATGCCCGCCGCACCGAGCACGGCCGTACGTTTCAGAAACTCACGCCGGCTGGGCGCGCCCCTTCCGGGTGTTGGCAATTGGCAATCACCCCAAGCCTCGTAGCCGTGTCCACTCACGCCTGTAGCTCCTTGCCGGACATGTCCTCGCGCGTTCAGCGCACCATAAACTCCGGACTGCCGAGCACCAGCGCCGCTCGCAGTTGAGGAGGTGCGGCCGCGATAGCTTCGCGCGTTGTCCGGGAAAGTGTCCCGCCCAGCTCCGCTTCAAGCGCCGAGGACTGCGGCGGTTCCATATTCGCAAATGCAGCTGCACCCATCGTCGTGCCGCCCGTGCTGCTGGCGGCCTTGAATGCCGCATTATATGCACTCGCGACAGCGGTGGTTTCGAACTGCGGCGCCAGCAATGGCAGATGTCCTTGCCCGAGGGCCGCGGCGAAGCTTAACCGCATCATCATGGCGTTCGGGTTGAGCCACGCCTCGCGGGTCTCGGGATAGCCGTCGGGCGTCTCGTGCCGGTAGGGCGGCATCCCCATAGCCGCCATCGCGCCAAACAGCGGCCGGTAATTGCTGATGTCGTCGATACCGCTCAGGCGGGCTGCGGAAATCACATACTGGTAAGGGGTCTTGAACTTGGCCGCATAGTACCGCTCGTCCCAGAACTCCGCGCTGAAGAAGAGCGCTTCGAGCGTGGCGCGGATATCGCCCTGGGTTTGCTCGAAGCGTTCTGCCAACCGCTCAACCAACGCAGGCGGAGGTTCGTCAGCGACAAAGTGCTGCGCCAACTTGAAGCTCAAATGGTGTGCAGTCGCAGGTGAATTCGCGAGAGTGTCGAGGACCTGCTCTCCTTGCGCAATTCCTGGGGCGCCGCGGTAGATGCGGTCCATAAAAAACTGGTCGCTGAAGTCATGGCGGCGAGCATCGAAATAGAAGCCGTACTGGTCGGTTTGCTCGCCAGCCACCAGCAATTGGCGCTCACGCCACGGCCGCCATCCCATCCGCCTCGTCAGGTTCGCCCCAAAACGCATCATGCCAGGCAGCATCGGTGGGTTACCGCCGAGTTTACGCAGGCCCCATCCCGTTAATATATGTGCCAATGTGGTTACGTCGGCCTGCGTGTAGCCGCCGTTCACGCCGAGCGTGTGCAGTTCCATCACCTCACGCGCGTAGTTCTCGTTGATGCCCGCAAACTTGCCCCGCCGGCTCGAGCTCTCAGGCCCGGTGTTCTGCCAATTATCCAGATAGAACAGCATCGCGGGGTGCTTGGCGGTCGCACCTAGTAACGTACGGAAGCGGCCCATCGTATGCGGGCGAATCGCTTCTTGCTCGTAGGCTCCGATCCACAGATGGCACAGCCCCTTGTCGGCGAAGACGTTAAAGTGGTTGAACCAGAAGGCGGTAATCACCTCCTGCAACTGGCGGGGTCCGTAAATGGCGCGTATCAGCCGCCCCTGGACTGCCTCCTGGAAAATGAGATTCGAGCGCTGACGCGCCGCCTTGCGCGCCTCCACGTCGCCGTTGGCCTCGCGTACCGGAAGCTGGAAGGTTTCGAATAGTTCGACCGGGGTCATGTGAAGAGTGCGCAATGCGCCGATGCGGCGCACCAAATCGGCAGGTTCGGGAATCGACTCGGCGTTTAGCTGCTCGAGCACATATTGCTCAACGCCCATCTGGTTCACCCGGTCGACGTCGCCGGGACGCGGTCCAAAGCCAAGCCGGTTGAGTGCATGCAGCGCACGTTTATGCTGCGGCATGTTGCCAATTTTAACCATCGCGCCCGCTGCCTGAGCTTCGCTCCGGCTGCCTAGGAATACGATAAAAACTACGAGGAGTTTCGCGGCTGTAGCCCAACTCGTTTCGTTTGGTTGCCCCGGCCAGATAGGATAAAGCTAGTCGCGCAAATCGAGCGGCGCCGCCCGGCGGTATTCGGGCCGGCTGTAGATCTGAATGAATTTGGAACTTACTGAGGCTCAACGCGGTGCGCGGGATGTTGCCCGGCGCTTTGCACGTGAAAAGCTCGACCGCATCGGGGTTGAGGTTGACCGCACGCATGAATTTCCGCAAGAAGCGGTGGCTGAACTTGGGCAACTCGGGATGCTGGGCGTTTTCATTCCCGAGCAATACGGGGGCGCAGGGCTCGATAATGTTGCCTACGCCTTGGTAGTGGAAGAATTATCGGTCGAATGTGCATCGACCGGCGTTATCGTCTCGGCCCATTGCTCCCTTGGGTCGTGGCCCATCCTGGGAACCGGGGATGAGGCCCAACGGCAGCGGTACCTGCCGAGGATGGCGAGCGGAGAATGGCTGGGCTGTTTCGCCTTGACCGAACCTCAAGCCGGATCGGACGCGGCGGGCCAGAAGACGCGAGCTATCCGCGACGGCGATTCGTACGTAATCAACGGCACCAAAAATTTCATTACCAATGGTCCAGAAGCCGGGGTTTGCATCCTGTTTGCCAATACTGCACCCGAGCAGGGCCATCACGGGATAAGCGCCTTCATCGTCGAAACAGCGTGCCCGGGTTTCCAGGTGGTCAGAACCGAGGACAAGATGGGAATCCACGGCGCCCACAGTGCCCAATTGAGCTTCTCCGATTTACGGGTGCCCCGTGAAAATCTGCTTGCGGGGGAAGGCGAAGGATTCAAAGTCGCGATGAAGACGCTTGATGGCGGACGCATCGGGATTGCTGCCCAAGCAGTGGGGATCGCCCGCGCTTCGCTCCAGGCCTCATTAAATTATGCCCAGGAACGCAAGAGCTTCGGGAATCCCTTGGCATCCTACCAGGCGATACAATGGAAGTTGGCTGATATGGCGGTCGAGGTAGACGCCGCGCGGCTGCTAACTTTGCAAGCCGCTTCATTGAAAGACATGGGTCGACCATCTACAAAGCAATCCGCGATGGCCAAGCTATTTGCGGCCGAGACCGCAATGAAGGCTGCGACCGAAGCTGTCCAGATTCACGGCGGCTATGGCTATACCAAAGAGTTCAAGGTCGAGCGCTTCTTTCGCGACGCCAAAATTACAGAAATCTATGAAGGCACCTCGGAAATTCAACGCCTGGTGATTTCGAGCCACGTGCTGCAAAACCGGTGAGGAACCTGTGACAACTAAACAGGAATGGCTGGAACAGACCTATAAAAGCGCCAAGGAGCGCCCCGTCCGTTTCACGACGCTCTCGGATATGGCGATCGAGCCGCTCTACACCCCCGAAGACGTCAAAGGCACTTACGATAGTGGCCTTGGCTATCCCGGACAGTATCCATACACACGGGGCGTGTACGAATCCATGTACCGTGGGCGGCTCTGGACGATGCGCCAATTTGCCGGCTATGGGCTCGCCGAAGACACCAACCAGCGGTTCCGTTTTCTTTTGTCTCAGGGTCAGGACGGCCTTTCCACGGCTTTCGACATGCCGACCCTGATGGGATATGACGCCGACAGTGAACGAGCGATTGGGGAAGTGGGCCGCGAAGGGGTCTCCGTCACCTCAATCCACGATATGGCGACCTTGTTCGATCAGATTCCGATCGGGCGGGTATCGACTTCGATGACGGTAAATTGCTCGGCCTCGGTGTTGCTGGCCGCGTACCTGGTCGTCGCGGAGCGGCAAGGCGTGCCCTGGGAGCGAGTCAGCGGGACAATTCAGAACGATATGCTCAAAGAGTATATCGCCCAAAAGGAATGGATCTGCCCACCTGCGCCAGCGCTTCGGGTCGTGACCGACATGGTCGAATTTTGTGCGAGGAAGGCCCCCCGCTTTCATCCGGTGTCCATCTCCGGCTACCACATCCGGGAGGCGGGCTCGACCGCGGTTCAGGAGCTGGCCTTTACGATTGCTGACGGACTCTGCTACGTCGAAGATGCAGTTAAACGTGGCCTCGACGTGGATGAGTTCGCGCCGCGACTGTCATTCTTCTGGGATCTTCATGTTGATTTCCTCGAGGAGATTGCCAAGCTCAGGGCCGCTCGCCGGATGTGGGCGCGCCTGATGAAGGAACGGTTCGGCGCCAGGGATCCGCGTTCGATGATGCTCCGGACCCACGCGCAGACTGCTGGTGTTTCGCTCACTGCCCAGCAACCAATCAATAACGTTGTACGGGTCGCGCTGCAGGCAATGGCGGGGGTGTTGGGCGGCGTCCAGTCGATGCACACCAACTCAATGGACGAGACCTTGGCGTTGCCGACCGAGCAGTCAGTAATGGTTGCGTTGCGGACACAACAAATTATCGCCGAGGAAACCGGCATCACCAATACCATCGACCCGCTCGGCGGCAGCTATGCAGTCGAGGCATTGACCGACAAGATCGAAGCGGAGGCGATGGACTACATCCAAAAGATTGACAACATGGGCGGAATGCTGAAGGCCATCGAGCGAGGCTACCCGCAACGCGAAATCGCCGAGGCTGCCTTCAATTATCAGCGGCAACTGGAAGAGGGTATCAAAACCGTCGTCGGCGTGAACAAGTTTTCAATTCCCGAGGAGATTCCCATCGAGGTGCTGAAGATCGACCGGGCACTCGAAGAGCGGCAGATACAGCGCGTGCGCAAAATGAAGCGAGAGCGCAACAGCACAGCCGTCAAAGATGCCCTCAAGCGCGTTGCTGAGGCTTGCCGCTCCGGCGAGAATCTTATGGAGCCGATCTGCGAAGCAGTCCGCCGCGACACAACCGTCGGCGAAATTAGCGACGTTTTTCGCACCGAATTCGGAGTTTACAAGGATCCAGGCTGGCTCTGACAGGGGAGAATGCCGAGCGATACATTTCTGGCGACCGGCATCATGTCACCGCATACACAGAGAGCCGCCGCAACGACTATCGGCCCGTGTGGGCGCCTGCCCCGAGGAGCTGAGAGCGACAAGGGCTCGTTAAAAAATGGCGGAAAAAAGGTTACGCGTACTGGTGGCTAAGCCCGGCCTCGATGGTCATGATCGCGGCGCCAAGATTATCGCCCGGGCGCTGCGCGATGGTGGCTGCGAGGTGATCTATACCGGGCTTCATCAGACCCCTGAGATGATAGCCGAAGCGGCGGTCCAAGAGGATGTCGACGCCGTCGGCTTGAGCATTCTCTCGGGCGCTCACATGACCCTCTTTCCGGAAGTCTTGCGGCTGCTAAAAGAGAAGGGCGCCGATGATGTCACTATTTTTGGCGGCGGCATAATCCCCGATGAGGATGCACGCAAGCTGGCCGAGATGGGCGTCAAGGCGATTTTCACCCCCGGCGCCTCCACCGCTGACATCGTCAAATGGGTGCACGAGAACGTGCAGCCGCGGCAATAAGCTGTGGACTTTGAGCTAACTGAAGAACAGCGGCAGATTCGCGCCACCGTTGCTGATTTCGGCGAGCGCGAGATCAAGCCACACGCGCCGCGCTGGGATCGCGAGGAACTCTTCCCCCGCGCGGTGGTCCAGAAAATTGGTAAACTGGGTTTCCTCGGTGTTGCATTCCCCGAGCAGTATGGGGGCGGCGGCGCCGATACTCTTTCACAGGTAATCGTGGTAGAGGGGTTGGCACGCTACGATGCGGGCATTGCCTTATCGTGTGCCGCCCATATGTCGCTCTCATCCGGGCACATCGCGACGTTCGCGGCCGAAGAGCACCGAACGCGATACCTGCCCGATATGCTGGCCGGACGCAAGCTCGGCGCTTGGTGCCTTACTGAACCGGGCTCTGGTTCCGATGCTGCCGCCATGATCACCCGTGCAGTTCGTTCCGGTGACGACTTCACTCTCAACGGTTCGAAGATGTTCATCACCAACGGCAGCGTTGCCGACGTTTATGTGGTGATGGCGCTCACTGATGCGGGCGCCGGCCGTTCCGGGGTTTCGGCTTTTATCGTTGAACGCGGGTCTGCCGGTCTCGGCAACGGCCGGAAAATCGAAAAGCTCGGACTTCATTCCTCTGACACGGCCGAAGTGATTTTCGAAAATGTCGAGGTCCCGGCGCGCAACCTCATAGGAGAGCCCGGCGCCGGCTATCGGCAGACGCTGCAAGTGTTGGAAGCGGGTCGTATCGGCATAGCAGGCTGGGCTATCGGGATCGCACGCGGCGCCATGGAGGATGCCGCTGGCTATGCCAAGGAGCGCCGCCAGTTTGGACAGGCGATTGCGGACTTTCAAGCCATTCAATGGATGCTGGCCGATATGGCGACCAGGATCGAAGCGTCCTGGATGCTGACTTGCCGCGCCGCCGCCCTCAAGGATCGGGGTCTCGCATTCGGGCGCGCAGCTTCGATGGCGAAGTTATTTGCGTCGGAAACGGCGATGTGGTCGACGATCAAGGCAGTGCAAATTCATGGCGGTTACGGTTATGTCACCGAGCTTCCGGTCGAACGCTACATGCGCGACGCGAAGTTGTCGGAAATCGGCGAAGGCACCAGCGAAGTCCAACGGTTGATTATCGCCAAATCGTTACTGCGCGACGGCTATTCGGCGGAGTAAGCTACCGCCACACTCTCCGGCATTCGGCTGACAGGCTGGGAATCTGTGGGTGAAGCATGGGCCTGTCGCAGAATGATGATTTTCTTCAAAGCGCCGAACTCTACGACGCGATCTATCACTTCAAAAATTACCAGCGCGAAAGTGAATGGCTGCGAAACCTGATAGATCGTGTTGTGCCGGGTGCGCACACCCTGCTCGATGTCGGCTGTGGCACAGGGGAGCACGCCAGGTTTCTTAAGCAGCACTACTCGGTCGACGGTATCGATTTGAACAATCGCTACCTGGAAGCCGCACGCAGCAAAAATCCGTCAGGCAGATACCACTGCGCAAACATGATTGGTTTCGCACTCGGATCCAGCTACGACGTTGTGACCTGCCTGTTTAGCGCGATCGCCTACGTCAAAACGATCGAATCGGCGCAACGCGCGATCCTTTCCATGGCGCGGCATGTTCGCCCGGGTGGCGCATTACTGGTTGAGCCGTGGTTTCAACCCGAGAGCTGGAAACCGGGGATGCTCTCGATAAACACAGGTGAAAGCAAAGACGGCTTGATTTGCCGCATGGCCCTAAGCCGGCGAGAGGATAACCTGTCCGTCATCTCACTTCATTATCTTCATGGAACCCGTCAAGCGGTGTCTTACCATACCGAGCAACTGGAACTCGGCCTGTTTACCAAGGATCAGATGGTGCACAGCTTTCAGCAGGCCGGAATGCAGGTCACATACGAGCCCGAGGGCTTGATTGGAAGGGGGCTCTACATCGGAACGCGGTAACTGCAACGAAGGGCGTTTACAGATGCGGCGTTACGCGCGATCGTTCAAGGATTTGACGAGCATGGTTGCTCAGGTGAACGACCGGATACATAGGTGACAGTTTAATCCGGCAACATGGGTAACATATTTTCTGGTATAAACGGGGTGGAGCGCGAGGAGGGCTGCCCTCCTCGCTGCTCCGCCGAAATCGTTTTCAGTTTATGGGTCGCGTGATCGATGATGGCAAGTGGCAGCGGGCCAAAGTATAGCTCGCCGTCGCCGTCTTCGTTGAGTTTGATACCAACGATCTCGCCGATTAAAGGCATGCTCACGAAGATCTTGTCACCGGCCCATTTTATCTCGCCGTTACTGCGCACGCGGCGGACCTGGTAGTCGGACGGATAGGCGGGATCCTCGAGCCGCGCGGGATAAGCGCGTGGGGAGCCGCGGTAATACTGGTCGGGGACACTCTGGGCCAAAGCTTCGTGTGGGCGCTCGTGATTGAACTCATGGCGGAAGCGGTCGAAGCGCAACTGCTGCTCGGCTAGATTGGCGGCCGGCGGACTGGCGGTCTCCGCCTTGAGCGTTTTGTGCATCCGCTCGTGACGGCCGTTTTGTTGCGGCTCGCCTGGCTCGATCCGCTCAGGCACGATACCGAGCTTGACCCACCACACTGCCAGCCGGCTCAGACCACCCGCCCCCAGTGAGGCAAAAGGGGCTCCATTGTCCGAACGGATCGCACGTGGCAGACCAAACTCGCGAAACACCACCTCAAGCTGGGTCCGGCAGCCAGGGTAATCGGGATGTGCCAGCGCCTGCGTGCATAACAGATAGCGGCTGAAATAGTCGGTTACGGTAAGTGGGTCGCAGCGCACCTGGTCGCCGGTGCGGAACCAGCCTTTGAAATCGATGCACCACAGGTCGTTGGCCATAGCGGCCGTCACCAATGGGCTTGGATTAGGCACCGCATGCCGCCGCCGCTTGCGCGCGGCCGTCAGCCCGCGCCGCCGCAGCAGTTCACCGATGGTGCTAGCGGCGGGCCACGCCTGGGCGGGCGTGCGGTGGATCAGTTTGGCGCGCAGCTTTTTAGGTCCCCAGCTTGGATGTGCACAGCGCAGCTCCAGGATCGCATGCGCCTGTGCCTCCCCAATTGCCCACGGCACCCGATGCGGCGCCCGTGACCGATCGTGTAGCCCTTCGCCACCATCGCTCCGATAACGCTGCAACCACTTGTAACCGGTCTTTCGGCTTATCCCGAAGCTCTCACACAACTCGGTCATGCTCTGCTCCTCAGCCAGCACCGCTGCTACGAACCGCACCTTCTCGTCCATGGAACAGATCTCCCGCCACGGCATCCTCCACCTCCTGCCGTGACATCTAATCTGTTACCCATGTTGCCGGTCTATTCTGTTACCGATGTTGCCGGTTCGTACC
>JAMXLL010000038.1 GCA_024281015.1 Candidatus Binataceae bacterium | reverse complement strand
GCTGGGAATATGGGTCATACGTACGGCGGAATCGGTCTTGTTCACGTGCTGCCCGCCAGCCCCCGAAGCGCGGAAGGTGTCGACCCGCAGGTCGGCGGGGTTGATTACGACTTCGACCTTGTCGTCGATGGCTGGGAACACGAACACCGACGCAAACGAGGTGTGACGGCGCGCATTCGCATCGTATGGAGAGATGCGCACCAGCCGATGGATTCCGGCTTCCGCCTTTAGATAGCCATAGCCCCATTCGCCATCAACCTCGAAAGTGGCGCTCTTAATGCCTGCACCGTCGCCGGGCTGCAGATCGGCCAAGTCAGTGCGATAGCCGTGACGCTCCGCCCAACGGAGATAAAGCCTCAGCAGCATCTCGGCCCAATCCTGTGCCTCCGTGCCGCCGGCACCGGGATGGATCGAAACGATAGCGCCGAGTCGATCGTACTCGCCTGCCAACATCATCTGGAGTTCCTGCTGCTCCAGCTCACTACGCGACAAGGCGAGTGCCTTTTCGGCTTCGCGGGCAGCTTCGGAATCCTGCTCGCCCTCTTCCTCGGCCATTTCGAGAAAGAGCCGTGCCTCTTCCAATGCTTTGTTCAATCGTTGGTAGTCTGCGAGTTGTGCCTTGATTCGGTCGTGGTCTCGCAGAATGGATTGGGCAGCTTCCCTCCGCTCCCAAAAGTCGGGCCGGGCAGTCTGTTCGAGCAGTTCAGCCGCACGTGTGGTCAGCTGAGAGACGTCAAAGACGCCTCCCAAGATTTTCGAACCGGGCCTGACAGTGGTTGAGCAATTCGCGGATCTCGCTGGTGGTCATCAAATTGTAATCCTCGGAGAGTTATTGATGAGATGTGCTCAATTTTATCACATCGAACGCGCCTGATAATCACGCCAGGCGACCAATAGACCTGCACGGCCAGCGGGAAGGCACTCGAAATTGCCCCTGTTGATTAGCATGCAGCATGCGATATGTTACATTGACTCATCGGTCAGTATGTTTTAGAAAACGGTTTCAATCCGGCGATGCGCCGTCGGCGGAGGGGTTGTTCAGGTGGATGGCAGCAGGCACAACGAGAATAGTTTGGTGAAACGTGATTGAAGCCGCGCTCATCAGTCTGCCCTCGCGAGCGGAGGAACCAATTTTCGGGCGGCCGCTATTACAGCGCCTGATTATCCTGTGCCGCCGGGCTGGCATTCGGAGCGTCATTATAGAAGCGGGCCCGGATGAACAAATGCGTGCCATCACGGCGATGGGCGCCTTGGTGGACGATCCGGCCATAAAAATCGTCCCATCTCTTAGAGAGGCCGCTATTCCAGATAGCGCGGCCGTTATCCAGTTCTCAGGCAATCTGGTGCTAGCGCAGTCACAACTAGCTCGCGCGATGGAGCAGTATCTCGCGCATCCAGGTATCCCGGTGACGGTAGTAAGTGCAGATCAAGAGCGCGGCGGAATTATGGCAATCGGGCCGATCTCCGCGATCAGGAGGCAGTCAGAATCGGTACCCGACAGTGCGCCGCCCGCCGCAGCCGACGTTCTGAGCGGTCCGGCAACTCTCCCGTTTGCGTTAAATGGCAGGCCCGAGGACCGTGAGGAAGCTGAGGTTCGGCTCGCATCGTCGGTCCGTGAAGAAAGCACCAGTACCGATGCCTTGATGGCTAGGATAGTAGACCGGCGGCTGTCATGGCGGATAAGCCTGCGCCTGGCGCGGACACACATCACGCCGAACCAGGTTACGATGCTCAACACCGCGCTAGGCTTCAGCTGCGCGGCGCTATTAGCGTCGGGATCTTACTGGCTCAGGTTGTGCGGGGCCCTGCTCTTCCTCGTATCGATCACCCTCGACGGCGTTGATGGAGAGTTGGCGCGGTTACGAATGCTCGAATCGCGCTTCGGCCAACGGCTGGACGTGACAACCGACAACATTGTGCACGTCGCCGTCTTTATCGGGATGGCGGTCGGCTGCTACCGGGTGAGCAATAGCAGTGCGTATTTCTATGTACTGGTAGTGTTGTTGGCTGGATTCGGCGCCTGCGCCGTTTCAGTGAACCGGGCAATGAACGTGGCGCGCGATGAAGCGCATCGCTGGCTCGGTCGAGTTGAACGTGCTACGGGCCGTGACTTCGCCTATATTTTGGTCATCCTGGCGATTTTCGACCGCCTTTACTATTTCCTCTGGGGCGCTGCGTTTGGCACGCATCTGTTTGCGCTCACCCTCTGGTGGCTTACCACTCGCCATCGCAAGAAGATCGGGCTGGCAAGCTAAATTATCCGCTGCTGGCGAGAGTGATATTTTCCAAGGAGCGTTTGTGAGAAAACCGCGCATTCTGCTGGTTCAACCGACCACTGTTCATCTCGATGGCACTCCGCACAAGACGCGTTGGCGGTTGATAATGGGGTTAATGGTTCCTCTCATGGCGGGACTTACTCCTCCCGAGTACGACGTGACGCTTTGCGACGAGCGCCTCGAAGATATTGATTTCGATGCTGATTGGGATTTAGTCGGGATGACGACCACGATCGGGGCGTCGCTGCGGGCCTACCAACTCGGCGACGAATTCCGTCGGCGCGGGATTCCAGTCGTGATGGGCGGGTTCCACGCCACCTTGCAGACCGCCGAAGCACTGAAACACGCCGATTCAGTCGTCCAGGGAGAAGCTGACCTGGTATGGGCGGAGCTGTTACAGGATTGGCGGGACGGCAAGCTAAAGGAGACTTATAAGGCTGACAAGCTCCACGATCTCAAGAACCTCCCTCCACCTCGGCACGAGCTGCTCAAGCTGAATCGGTACATGTTTAAAGCCGTCCCCATTCAAGCCAGCCGCGGATGCCCCTATCGCTGTTCCTTCTGTGAAATTCCCGTCTTCTACAACGGCACCTATCGAACACGTCCGGTGGGCGAGATCGTTGAAGAGATCAAACACGTCATGGCAGTGACCGGCTTTCGCCGTTTCCAATTCATCGATGACCAGATAACCGGCAAGCACAAGTTCGCCAAGGAGCTCTTCAGAGCGTTGGTGCCTCTCAACGTTCGGTTCTCTTGCCTGTGGACGGTCAACTCTAACCATGACGAGGAATTACTCGAGCTGGCGGCCAAGGCCGGCGTTTTTCACGTCAACATTGGCGTCGAATCCATCAGCCAGGATTCGCTGCTGTCAATGAACAAGATCCAGAATCACGCGAAGGATTATAAAAAACTGCTTAAGCGCCTCGAGCACTACGGCATTTATTACTCCCTGAATTTCTTGTTCGGCCTCGAGCAGGACCATGCACGAATTTTCGATGACACGCTCAGATTTTTACACGAGGTCAAGGCGCCCGAAGCATTCTTCAATACCGTTACCCCACGCAAGGGCACGCCGATGCGGGCGCAGCTGGAAGCCGAAGACCGGGTAATTATCCCCGATGCCGACATGTACACGAATAATTTCCGTTGCATGTTTGTGCCCAGGAATCTGTCACCGCAGCAGGTTGAAGAAGGCGTGTGGCGTTGCACCAAGGAATTTTATTCATTCAAATCGATGTTCAAGCGGCTGCTCATGCCTCCCGGGAAATTCACCTGGCAGGGCCTGACAGAAAACATGCTGTTCTGGTACGGTGCCAAGCGGCAGATCGATCCGGTCGACTATTATTGATCACGGTGACGCGCCGCCATTGCATGAGCTGGCGGAAGCCCTGGTACAATTAAACAGCGCGATTCAGGGCCAGGAAAAGCAAATGATGCTTGGTGCAGGCGATCTGGCGCCGGAGTTCACTCAGACCACGCACGACGGCAAATCGGTATCGCTTAAGGATTTGCGCGGCCACAAGGTCTTGCTTTGGTTTTTTCCGGAAGCCGGTTCGCCCGCCTGCACGACCGAAGCAAAGAGCTTCCAGGAGCATCGGCCATATTTCGACGAAAGTAACGTCGTATTGCTCGGTGCGAGCTTTGATGAGGTGGAGGATAATGCCGCGTTCGCCCGGAAGCTCGGCCTTGAGTTCCCCCTCTTGTGCGATACCACGCGGATGCTCGGGCTGGCTTATGGCGCCTGTCAAAACACAAAGGCGCGCTATCCGGAGCGCATCAGCGTGCTCATCGATGAAGCCGGACGGGTGATGAGGGTCTACGATCAGGTTGACCCGCGCGACCATGCGGCTCGGGTTTTGGCCGATTTGATCGACTCTGTTTGATCGCGCCTTCCTTCTGAACACAGGCCCCTCCACAAAGTAGTACTCGGTACAACCAACACATAGTCTCTTCGTGCCCACTGAGTCATGCGAGGCCTTGACTTCGGCAGGTCCGTACTTAATTTCGCCTTAGTGCAGTACTCTTTGAGGAGGTAGTTAGTAATGGCACTGATACGGTTTGATGCTTTCGATCCGTTCAGCAACCTGCTGGCTTTGCAGCAGGAGCTGGAGCGATATATGCGCAACCCGTCATTCAGTCTGGGTCCCTCCGGCTATGGAGCCTATCCGTCCATTAATGTATTTGAAGATCAGGACGGCACAGTAATCATTGCCGAAGCGCCAGGGCTCGATCCGGCCAAAATCGAGATTTCCGGCCAGGGCCGCACACTCACGATGCGGGGCGAACGGAAACGTGATGAAGGGCTGAATCCTGCGGGTTACCATCGGCGCGAACGCCGCTTCGGTGACTTCTCGCGCTCTGTCCAGCTGACGAGCGATCTCGACATGGCAAAGGCAAACGCCAAGTACGAACATGGTGTCCTCACGCTCAGGATCCCCAAAGCGGAAAAAGCCAAACCCCGCCAGATTACGGTGAACACCGCGAATTGAGAGATCAATCAGACGGAACGTCCCCAGGAGGAGATATCACGATGATGCCAGAGCAGGAGATCGTGACAAAAGAAAAACAACAGGTCCAAGGCACTGAGACTACTCGCCCTGGCCGCTACTATGTACCCGATGTCGATATTTGTGAATATCCGGAGAAACTGCTGCTGTGGGCAGATATGCCGGGCGTGCCGGAAACAAATGTTGAAGTGATGCTGAAGGACAATACCCTGACGCTTACCGGAACAGTCTCACCCGAGGTCTACAACAATCTTTCCCCCGTATACAGCGAGTATAACGTGGGAAATTACTACAGGCAGTTTGCACTGAACGAAGATATCGACGAATCGCGGATTCAAGCACGCATGCGTAATGGAGTGCTTGAGATTGAACTACCCAAGCGTGAACACGCCAAGCCGCGCAAGATCGAAGTGCAGAGCTCGTAAACAGAGTTGGAAAAGGGGCGGCTGTTTCGACCGACCGCCCTTTTTCCGCCGACTTACGGCCTAGCTTCTCCCCAGGGCCGACATTAAAGCTGCCCGCATAACCGCAATTGGCGCCGTGACATTGTTGAACAACTCGAAGGCCAGCGCCCCCTGGTTGAGTAGCATTCCTGCACCATCAAAGGTGGGCCTGCCCAAAGCGAGTGCCGGCGCCAAAAACGGCGTCGCTTCACGCGCATAGACCATATCGTAGAAAATGCAATGGGCTGGGGCTGCCTCGTACTCGAGTCGAGCGAAGCCGCCCGTCTTCAACCCCATCGGGGTCGCATTTATCACCAGGGCTGCCCTGGCCAGCACCCTTGGATTCGCAAGTTCCTCAAGACCTCCCACCTCGACGTGAGTTCCGCTTAGCCAAGGGGTAAAGCGATTCGCCAGCTTAATACCGCGGTCGATAGTGCGGTTGCACATCAGTATCGCTCCCGCTCCCAACCGGGCACAAGCCAGCAGTGCGGAAGCTCCAGCACCACCCGCACCCACGATCAGCACCATCCGCCGATCGACCGTGATGCCCGACTCTCGGAGGTGGCGCTCCAACCCGCGTGCGTCGGTATTATCGCCGTAGAGCTCCCCATCGCGGTTGATTACACAGTTAATTGCTCCTAACGTCCGAGCTTCCTGGCTCAGATGTGCGACGATGGGAATCGCGTTTTCCTTGTGTGGCACCGTCAGGTTGACACCTACAATTTGAAGGGCGGGGAGGGCGCGAATCGCGTTGTGTAAGTCGCCGGGCGCGACGTGAAAGGCGAGATAGGCACGCTCCAGAGCCAGCGCCTCGTACGCCGCATTGTGCATCGCGGGCGATAATGAATGTTCCACGGGATCTCCGAAAACCGCGGTGAACCTGGTACGGCCGCTAATCTTCATGGTCGATGGCTTATTACGATCGCGATTGTGCACTCACTGTGCTAAGGCTGTCGGCACAAGAGACCTCAACGGTTTCCATTCTTGTAAATGCTGTTCTTGTACACAACATCCAAGCTGAGCAAAATCCAAATGAAGTAACTGACGCGTTCTGCTGCTGGAACGCGACGCATAACGACGGCACGGCGGAATTACGTGTGTCACCCTTGCGCGTCTTCAATGCTGGCGTACCAACAGTCTCGCGTGCGCTCTTCACTTTGCAGGATCGACCATTTTGCGGTTTCCCTCAACGAATGGAAGGGTCCCGGCGGGGTAGAGTTCCCTCGCTCTGGCTCGGGACGGCCAAGGCGCACGCCTCGCGCGCCAGGTCGCGCGAATCACCTCCCGAGGCAAACTTTGAAGGTGAATTCATGCGCTGATCGCAACACCGGAGCGGCAGCCCCGCCGGCAACAAATTCTGCTGTGACTGCGTACGCTGCTAGCGAATTGTTGCTAGGAATGTGATTCGCAGAATCAGCCTGGAGCGTCTGGTATCTACATCAGATCGTGATTCGGTCACATCCATGTCGCAACAACCCTAAGGACGACGATTATAACTGCGGCTGCCGCGGCAGAGATGAATAAGGGAGCTGCCAGTTTGTGAGCAGACGAATTATTCGGGGTTATGATCAAGGTTAAGCCGGCGGTGAACAGAACCGCAATTACCACGTATAAAATATTCACCCCGATGGTTAATTCCATTACATCAGGGAGCTGAAAATAAGTGGACATTCGTACCCCCCGGCCATTCATCGTACCACGAAGTACAGGTCTTAGAAGGGGTGGGCTCCTACGGATCAGTCCGCAATTACCGGCTTTCAACGCGCAAGCCGAAAGCGGCCGGGCGTCTTTGGCGTTATACAAATGGCTATGTTTAATTACGCTCTAAGTCGCAGATCACCCGTTAAGCATTGTGATTTAGATTTCGCGAGCCACAAGACCTGATTGACACTGTCATCCCAGGAGAGTTCGAGACTAGCGGA
>JAMXLL010000037.1 GCA_024281015.1 Candidatus Binataceae bacterium | reverse complement strand
CTTTGCTGGCTGCTGCCGAGTTCGAAAAAAGCTGCCAGTACCGCTGCCGCTCACTAACCCATTAATTAGGCCGCCAATACTGCCCGTTCGGAGCGGATTGTTCCGTGCAAGAAATGACGGAACCCTGCCGCACTTCCATGCCTGCTCGAGGTGATGCTTACCGCCGCCAACTGTTCTCCTCTCGCCAAGGTTGACGCGAATCTCCGCGGGTGGAGGTCCGGCGGTATCCGCGTAGAAACTGCGCGAGGACATCATGTCTAGTTCCCGTGCGTTGGTGTTAAGCGGCACGCCAATCGGGCCGGAAAGCAGCTCAAGAGCTGGACACGGGAGAAACTCGTACTCCGCCGCCCATTGGCCCGGATGCCGCCATTAGCCTAGAATCGATGCGCAAAATCCCGCGGGGAGAAACTCGTACGAAGATCATTGTCGATTACAACCGTTGCGAGAGCAATGCGCGCTGCATGCAGGTTGCTCCCGATATCTTCGAAGTGCGCGAAGATGACAAACTGTACGTGCTGAACGAACATCCGCCCGAATCGGCCCGGGAGCGGGTGATGAAAGCCGTACGGGTCTGTCCCAAACAGGCGCTCTCGATCGGCGAACAAGAATAAGGAAGGGCGCCCATGAAGCTTGGCGAAATCAACCTCCTCGATCTCGATCTGTTCGTTCACGGCGACCCTCATCAGGCCTTTGCAGTGCTGCGCCGGGAGGCGCCGCTTTATTGGCATGAGCAAAAAGCCGGCCGGGGTTTTTGGGCGGTGACCCGTTACCGCGACGCGTTGCGCGTCTACCATGACCCGGAGACTTACAGTTCTGAACGGGGGATTTCGCTGAACTTCGATAACGTGATGCCGGAGCAGGTGGGCTCGGGGATGATGATGATTCTGACCGATCCACCTCGTCATAACCGTATCCGCCAGGTTGTCAGCCCGAGGTTCACACCGCGCGCCATCGCCGCTTACGAGCCAGAAGTTCGCCGGATTTGCGACGAGATTCTCGACGCCGTGATCGAGCGTGGCGAATGTGACTTCGTGGTCGAAGTTGCGGCCAAAGTACCAACCGCGGCCATCTGCGAAATGCTCGGAATACCCGCCGAATATCGCGACCTTATGTATTCGTTGGGCAATGCCGCAATCGGTTCGCAGGACCCCGAGTACAACCAGGGGCGCAGCGCCATGGAGACCGGCCGCAATGCTCAAGCCGAATTTTTCGGCTACTTCGCCAAGCTCATTGATGAACGCCGTAAGCAGCCGGGGAGAGATTTGATCAGCGCCTTCACAATCGGCAAGGTCGAAGGCGCCCAACTCACGGACCTCGAGATCCTGTTCAACACGTTCCTGCTGATTATCGGCGGCCAGGAGACCACCCGTAATGCTATCAGCGGCGGGATGCTGGCCCTAATAAACCATCCTGCGCAACGGGCGAGACTGGCCAGCGATCCGGCTTTGATGGCGACCGCTATCGAAGAATTCCTTCGC
This sequence comes from Candidatus Binataceae bacterium, assembly GCA_024281015.1. Lineage (GTDB taxonomy): Bacteria > Desulfobacterota > Binatia > Binatales > Binataceae > JAMXLL01. Next base: position 6,533 of record JAMXLL010000037.1, on the reverse strand, counting down.
TGGACGACACCGGTTACGCATATTTTGCGCACCGCCCGTCACGATGGCGAATTACGCGGCGAAAAGATTCGCGCCGGCGATAAAGTGGTGGTCTGGAACGCTTCCGCTAACCGGGATGAAGAGGTCTTTCCTGAGGCAGACCGTTTTGAGATTAATCGCAGCCCCAACGATCACCTGGCCTTCGGCCACGGCGAGCATTTCTGCATCGGCGCGCACCTGGCGCGCCTCGAAATGCGCGTGATGATTGAGCAGGTGATGCGGCGAATGCCGGATCTCGAATTAGCCGGGGAGCCCGAGCGGCTGCGTTCCAACTTCGTCGCCGGGATTAAGCATTTGCCTGTGCGCTTCACGCCCTCGGCGGCCGCGTGAATTAATAAGCACCGAGCGAGGGCGCGGGGATCGCCGGCAAATCTGGTGGTTCAGAGCGCGTGTCGCATCCCGTAATCAAGATAGACAACGGCCTCCCGCCCTTGTCATTCCAACAGCAACGCGAGCGCGGTGGAGGAATCTCGGACAGTTTCAAGCGTCAGCCTGAAACCGGTACCGGACTTCTTAGTCCGCGAAGCGCTCATTCTTTAAAGAAACTGTGGGACGCCACTAGTTCCTGATTATGGATGTTGCCGCTAAATCGGTGAACCGACTCAGGCCACCGCCGCTCTCGAAGTAATAATCAAGAGCCTCGTGCAGCGAACCACCTTCACCCAACCTCAAGGTTGTTTACCACGACGGACTTCGGCTCTTCTCCGCCGCCGTGCTTCTCAATCAGATCAAAGTTGACGTGATAAATCTCCCATTCGATGCCGTCAGGATCGATCACCCAGAACTTCGATTGGTTCGCGTAGCAGCAATTCACATTAAGCTGCTCTCGGACTTTAATACCTCGTTCTTTAACTCGTCTCAGGTGTTCTTCAACCGCCGCGCGGGAGGGGAGTTCGATTCCGAGATGGTTGACCGCAGCGCGTCCCGCGGCCGGTTCGGTGCGCGCCGGAGAAATCACCAGGTTCAGTGGTGCAAATGGCATCAGAAATTTTATGTGATCGGGTTTGTCTTTGACCGGTTCAACCCCTAGCAATTGCCGGTAGAATTCGCGGCTAATTTTCAGGTCAGATGCCTTCAAATGAACGTGCACACGTGGCGTCATCAACTACTTCCTCAAAATTGCGATCGACAGGGCTAAAGAGTTCCCTCCAGGCTCAATCTAATCATGTACCCTGGATGGGACCTGCCCAGCGCGTGAAAATCGTATTCCCGATCTGGCCGAGTGCCGGCAAATATTCTGGTGCGCGGGCCAGGTATGCATCACCATCGATACCGACGCGCTTGAGGTCTTCGCCGAATTCGCTCACCAGCTTGGCGATCCTGTCTTCCGTTATTTCGGCGTGAAACAGCAGCCCATAGGCCTTATCGCCGAACCGAAAAGCCTGGACGGCGGTTCTTTCCGAGGATGCGAGTGCGACGGCTCCTTTGGGCAAATCGAAGACATCGCTATGCCAATGAGCTGCCATAAACTCGACCGGAAGTCCGCGCATCAGGCGATCCTGATGCGCGGCCTCGGTCAAACGGACCGAATACCAGCCGATTTCCCGCCGCTCGCCCCGTTTCACGGTTTCACCCAGCACGGCTGCCAGCAATTGCGCGCCGAGACAGATGCCAAGGATCGGCTTATTGTCGCGTAGCGCATTTTCCATCAGGCGCATCTCATCGCGCAGATAAGGATAACGGTCGAGCTGGTAAACGCTCTCCGGTCCGCCCATCACGATCAGCCCACCAGCACCCTTCATATCCGCGGGAATTGCGGCGCCATCGAAAATCCGCACATATTGCCATGCGAGGGCTGCCTCCTCGAGCGCCTCCGCGATTCGGCCGAGATTTTCCACCGGGTGGTGCTGTAGTACCCAGATTTTGGCCACTGTTTGGCTCCCCTGCTTTGGCTTTTCCTTAACAGTACCTGAACACTGAGATAAACGTCATATGACAGGCGAGACCACGGAATCGGTACGGGAGGCAGAACCACCATGGCTTTGATCGGCCTTCGTGAACAGACGGTGAAGGACGCCAGGAATATCGCCGACGCCCGCGCGCGCCATCGATGGCAAATTCCGGCTAATTACAACGTTGCGGTGGATTGCATCGACCGCCATCTCGATACCGATTTGCGCGACCGGCCCGCGCTCTTTTACGAGGACGACGAGGGCCATGCCGAACAATATACCTTCGGCCAGGTCGGTGCCCTTAGCCGCCGATTCGCCAACGCGCTGGGCGCTCTTGGAGTGGGCCGGGGCGATGTCGTTGCGATTCACTTACCGCAACGGCCCGAGACTGCCATCGCGCACATCGCCTGCTACCGGCTGGGGGCGATTGCGTTACCCATTTCCAGGCTTTTCGGCCCCGACGCCCTGCTCTATCGCCTTACCAACAGCGCGGCCAAGGTGCTGATGCTGGAACCCGAAAGCATCGAGAAGATCGCGCCGATCCGCGACCGCCTTCCGGATTTGAAGCATCTCGTCATTGCCGGCGGCAAGAGCAGCGACACCCTCGGGCCCATCAGCCAGACAGGCTTCGACGAGTTGGTCAGCCAGGCATCGGACAATTTCGCTATGTCACAGACGAATGCTGAGGATCCGGCCTTACTGATGTACACTTCGGGCACCACGGGAGACCCCAAGGGCGTTTTGCACGCGGCACGCTATGTCCTGGGCCATAATGGCATCGACTATTCGTACAATTTCCTCCGCGATGGCGATCTCTACTATAGCCCTGCCGATTGGGCATGGGCAGGCGGTCTGCTTGATGGCCTGCTGGCGATTTGGCCTTATGGGATTCCGGTGCTCGCCTATCGCAGCAAGGCCCGCTTCGATCCTGATGTGATGCTTCAACTTGTCCAAAAGTACGGTGCAACAATTGGGCTATATCCGCCAACCGTGCTCAAGGGATTGCGTGAGATCAGAAATCCGCGCGAGAAATACCCGAGGCTGCGGCTGCGATGCGTGGTTAGTGGCGCCGAGCCCGTCAGTCCCGAGTTGGCGCGCTGGGTCGATGAGCAGTTGCGCGTAGAATTCAACCAGGCCTTCGGTCAAACTGAGGCAAACTATTTCATTGGCAATTGCTCGGCACTGGAAAAGCCTACCCTCGAACCACTTGGAAAGGCCTATCCCGGTCACGAAGTGGCGATTGTGGCCGATGGACAGCCGGTTAGGGCGGGCGAGACCGGGGAGATCGCCATTCGCCGCGATAGCCCGGTAGTCATGAAGGAATATTGGCGGAATCCTGCGGCGATGGGCGACAAATTCGCCGGTGAATGGTGCCTGACCGGTGATATCGGCCACATGGACGACCAAGGTTACGTATACTTCCAGGGCCGCAATGATGACGTCATCAAGACCTCGGGCTACCGCGTCGGCCCTGCGGAGGTCGAGGCCAAGATTATCGAACATCCGGCCGTTGCCTCATGCGCGGTGATCGGCGTTCCCGACGAGCGGCGCGGCCAGAGCATCAAGGCGTTCCTTAAGCTGCTGCCGGGCGAGGAGCCCTCGCAGAAGTTGATCGCGGAGATTCAGCAGCACGTCAAGCAAAAGCTGGCGGCGCACGAGTACCCGCGTGAATTTGAGTTCATCGACGAATTCCCGATGACAGTTACAGGAAAAATCCGCCGGCGCGATCTGCGCGATCGCGAGCTGCAAAAGAAAGCATAAGGAGTGGGGGGAGTGGAAAACGGCACATTCTCGCCTTTCGGGGTGATCAAAGTTGTTGAATGCGGGCAGGGCGTGGCGGCTTCATTCGGAGCCAAACTACTGGCCGATCTGGGCGCCGACGTAATCAAGATCGAGCCGCCCCAAGGTGATCTGACACGCCGTCGCGGGCCGTTTCCGCGCGGGCAGGTTGATCCCGAAAAAAGCGGCACCTTCATCTATCTCAATACCAACAAACGCGGCACCGTCATCGACCTCACGCGGCAGGAGGGTCAGCAATTACTCGCCGATTTGCTGAACCACGCCGACGTGCTGATCCATGATGTGAGGCCCGCGCAGCGGCCGACCTGGGGATTGGATAGTGCCGCGCTGCACGTGCGCCATCCGCGCCTGATCATCGCCGCTATCTCCATTTTTGGCGACGCCGGGCCATACTCCCTTTATAACGGCTACGAATTGACCGCAGCGAATGCGTCCGGATGGTCGTTTCTCAGCCCGGGCGCGTCGCCCTACCCTGACCTGCCGCCGCTGAAATGTTTTGGCAGTCAATGCGAGTTCCAGGGCGGCGTGCATGCAGCGATCGCGGTGATGGCTGCCTACCTTCACCGGCGTAAATCCGGCCAGGCCGGCCAGGTGATCGAGCTTTCCGAACAGGAGGCCGTCGCGGCGATGCTTGAAATGAACCTCATGCACTACACCTACGCGGGCCGCGAAACTTCCCGGCTGGGCAATCGTGCCCTCGGCCCATGGTTTATTGCCGATTGTGCCGATGGCCAAATCTTTGTACTTGCGGTCGAGGAGGATCAATGGCGGCGGCTGGTCGAGTTCATGGGTAATCCGGAATGGGCCGGCGAAGAGTTGTTCAAGGATCGGCTCTCGCGGGCGCAGAACATGGATGCGCTCAAAGCCTTGATGACGGAATGGCTAGCGGGATGGAAAGTCCAGGACCTTTACCGTGCCGCCCAGGAGCATCGGATTCCGTTTGCGCCGATCAACACCATGCGCAGCTTGTATGAAAGTGAACACCTCCGCGAGCGCAACTTCTTTGTCCAGGTCGAACAGCCGGGGGCGGGCAAATTGCGCTTGCCTGGTATGCCCTCGCAGTACGGCAAATCGCAGTGGGCCATCCGGCGGCCGGCGCCTCGTCTGGGTCAACATAATCAAGAAGTGTTCTGTGGCGAAATCGGCCTTACACCTGAACGCCTTGCCTCGTTGCATCAAGCTGGGATCATTTGAACCGGTCTGTTGGCCGGAGCCGCAATCTTTGAAGCCGAGGAGAGCAAACCATGCCTGAAGGACCGCTGTCGGGAATTCGCGTGCTTGATTTCACCTGGGCCTGGGCCGGGCCTTTTTGCACGATGCAACTGGCGCATCTGGGCGCCGAGGTCATCCGGATCGAAACCACCGCCCGTCCCGCCTGTGTGACGCGGCTGATTCCACCGTTTGCCGACGATATTGCCGGTCCGAATCGTGCCGGGTATTTCAATCAATATAACCTCGGCAAAAAGAGCATCCTGATGAACCTGGCACGTCCCGAGGCCATCGAGATCGCCTGTGAGATGGTCCGTCATTGCGATGTCGTCGCTGATAATTTCGCCGCAGGCGTGATGGATAAGCTCGGCCTTGGCTACGACAAACTGCGCCGCTTTAAGCCCGACGTCATCATGATCTCGATGTCGGGCTACGGCCAGACCGGGCCTTTCAAAGGCTTCATTGGATATGGTCCACCGGCATCGGCCGCCGCTGGAATGTTCTTTACCACCGGTTATCGCGGGATGGGGCCCAGCGAGATTGGAATCTCCTATCCCGATCCAAATGCGGGTATCTTCGGGGCTTTCGCCATTATGGCCGCGCTGACACAGCGGGCGCTGACGGGTGAGGGGCAATACATTGATCAATCCCAGTGGGAGACAGCATTGGTACTGATGCCCGAGGGTCTCCTGCAGTACGAGATGACCGGCCGTGAACCTGAGCGACAGGGGAATCGCGACTGTGTAATGGCTCCGCATGAATGCTATCGGGCGGCGGGTGAGGACAACTGGGTGTCGATAGCCGTCGGCACCGAAGAAGAATGGCGCGCGCTCTGTCGCGTGATGGGGCATCCCGCGCTCGCTGAGGACCAGCGCTTCAAAACCGCAGAGCTGCGCAAGCAGAATGAGGATGCGCTCGACGAGATTGTAACGGCGTGGACCAGCCAACGCGACCGCTGGGAGATCACGCGAACGCTGCAGGCGGCGGGAGTCGCCGCCTTCCCGGCAATGAGCAACAAAGACCTGGCCGAGGATCCGCATCTGCTTGAACGGGGATTTCTGATCGAACCGGAGCATCCGGAAATTGGCAAGCGCAAGCACGCGGGTATCCCATGGAAGATGTCGGGTACGCCCTGCGCAGTGCGCTCTGCCGCTCCAATTCGCGGCGCCGACACCGAGACAGTGATGAAGTCGCTGCTCGGGTACACCAGCGACAAAGTTGACCAACTGCGCAAAGCCGGGATTCTTGCTTAACGAGGAGGCAAAACACGGCGCAACACAAAGGACCGCGAGCTCCTCGGCAGGCACTCGCCTGACGACGCGGACGGCTCGGAATGAACTATAAGGACTCGGCATACTCGTGCCGTTGGTACACTAGTGAAGCGCCCGTCAAGCAGGAATCAACGCGGAAACTTCGAATCCATTCAGCGCGAAGGGCCATCGCGCTGTGCGCCCACAAACTGAACTGGGGGGTCGTCGCTTTTTTTCCCGGGCTCACCCGAGCCAGCCCGAGCTGGCTCCCAGACGGTCCCAAATTCCCCAGCTTTTGCTGTCTGTGGAGCAGGGTCTGGCTCGTTCTGGCCCGGTCCAGTTG
>JAMXLL010000036.1 GCA_024281015.1 Candidatus Binataceae bacterium | reverse complement strand
ATCCTGATGCCTTCCAGTGCTCCGCTCATAAGCTTGCCTATAGCACAATTCCTGGTCTCCCGTTGAGTAGCGTAGAGCTCGTGCCTTGCTCAAGGCTGGTTGAAGTAATATTTGCATGTGCCGCACCGGCGGAGGGAGCTATTCAGCGTCAAGCCTTGGTAATGCCGATTGCGCTTGGTCGGCTGATGGCTAATCATGTTCGCCGGATGCTTCGCTATCTGGTTAATTTCGTTTATCCGCCGCAATGCGCCGCGTGCGGCACTCGAATGGGCATTGATGCTGCCAGACGGATATGCGAAACGTGCATTGGGCTGATCGAGAGGGTTCCTGAGCCGATTTGCCGGATTTGCGGAATTCCGCTTCAGCATGCGGATACTGCTCGCGCCGACTGCTGCCACGCATGCGCCCACTCGCCGCCTCATTTTACCGAAGCACGCGCGGCGGCGCGCTATCGGCCGGGAATCAGCGAAGATGGTCAGGTCGTTCCTTCTCTGATTCGGCGGCACAAGTATGGCCGCGATCAATCCCTCTCTCGGGCGCTGGCGGAATGTCTGGGCGCGCGCCTGCCACTGAACGGCGATGATTATGACCGGATAATTCCCGTGCCGCTGCATGGCCGGCGGCTGCGATGGCGCGGCTTCAATCAGGCCGCGCTGCTGGGTGCTGCGGTCGCACAGAGGATGGGCTGCACGCTCGATCTCGTAGCGCTTGCGCGTATCCGTGACACCCCTCCTCAAACTTCGCAGGACAGCAGCCACCGGCGGCAGAACGTGCGAGGCGCATTTGCCGTTGCTCACCCGAAGCGGGTGGTTAATCGCAAACTACTGCTGGTGGATGACGTGATAACTACCGGCGCTACGCTCGACGAGTGCGCGCGTACACTGCTGGCGGCAGGTGCGCGAAGAGTTGACGTGCTCACCCTTGCCCGTGCCGTATGAACCGGAATACTCGAGCTTTTTGGGATGAGCGGCACTGCAGTAGCAAGCCCGGAGCACCCGAGCCCTCGGTCATCGAATTTCTCCCTTTGCTGCCACGTGGACGCGGGCTCGATGTTGCCGCGGGGAAGGGCCGCAATGCCCTGGTGCTGGCCCGTGCCGGTATTCGCATGGTAGCCGTGGACTGGTCGCGTAATGCGTTGAGTTCGTTGGCGCTGGTTGCGCGTGATGAGCAACTCGCAATCGAGCCGATCGTCGCTGATCTCGAGGAGTCCTTCCCGTTCCAGCCACAGAGTTTCGACATTGTGCTCAACATCAGCTTCCTGGAAAGAGCGCTGTTTCCGCGCTTAAGGCGGGTCCTGCGGGTCGGCGGCATACTCCTGTTCGACACATTTCTGGTTGATCAGGCAGCTGGCGGCCATCCACGCGATCCTCGGTTCCTGTTGGGACATTACGAGCTTCGCGACCTCTTGTCGGACATGGAACTGATTCGTTATCGAGAGGGAATCGTCGATTACGGGACCGGCGAGCGGGCGTGGCGAGCAACCGCGCTCGCACGTCGCCACGCTTAACTGCTTCATTGCAGACTCGCAGCAAAGCCCGAGGCTAGGCTGGTGCAGCGTGAGCACGGTCCGGGCGCATTCGCCCATAGCAATTTTCATTGGCGCCCGGGCTTCAGGTGAGCCGATATGAGCATTGATCCCCAATCGCATCCACCGGTGAAGCTCGGGGTACTTATTTCCGGCGAAGGCAGTAATCTGCAGGCTATAATCGATGCAACCGGACGTGGCGAGCTGCGGGCTGATATCCGTCTGGTAATCTCCAACCGAGCCGACGCGCGTGGGCTCGAACGCGCCCGCCGTGCCGGCATTGCTACCCGGTTCCTTGACCATCGCCGCTTCAAGTCGCGCGAAGAGTTCGACCGCAATCTGCTCATTGCGCTGACAGCCCATGAAGTTGAACTGATCGCATGCGCCGGGTTCATGCGACTGCTGTCACCAGTGATGCTACGCGCATTTCCCAATCGCATCATGAATATTCACCCGGCCCTTTGCCCCGCCTTTCCCGGGGTCGATGCGCAGCGAGCAGCCATTGATTATGGCGTGCGGTTCAGCGGGTGCACGGTATTCTTCGTCACCGAGGGAGTAGATGACGGTCCGGTAATCCTGCAAGCGGTTGTTCCGGTCCTGCAGGACGATGACGAACAGAGCCTGGCTGCGCGAATTCGAATCGCCGAGCATCGGATTTATCCATACGCAATACGGCTTTTCCAGGAGGGAAGGCTGCACGTGCGCGGGCGCAAGGTCTTCGTGGACAATGCAGGCAGCACCGATGACGAAATGATGTTAATCCATCCCCCATTACGATGATGCTCTCGGCAATCATACCGATGCTTAACGAAGAACGGACTATCGGGGCGACGCTCGATGCGATTCACCTGGGGGCGCCCGGCGCCGAATTAATCGTGGTTGACGGTGGCAGCAGCGATCACAGCGTGGAAATCGCTCGCACGCGAGGCGCTCAGGTTTTGGCCGTGTCGCGCGGGCGAGCGCGCCAAATGAATGCGGGTGCTGCGGCTTCCCATGCGGACGCGCTGGTGTTTGTGCACGCTGACACGATTGTGCCGCCCACGTTCGCCGCCGACATCGTCTCGGCACTCGCCGATCCCCGGGTGGCGGGAGGACGATTCGATATCGAATTGGACGAATCAACGTTGGTATGGCGGGCGCTGGGCAAGCTCATCAGCTTACGATCGCGCGTCATGCGCAGTGCGACCGGCGACCAGGCAATTTTTGTTCGCCGCCAAACCTTCACGGGCATCGGCGGCTTCGCAGAAATTGATCTGTGCGAAGATGTGGATTTCGTGCGGCGGCTGAAGCGGACCGGCACCTTCGCCTGTCTGCGCTCACATGTAATTACCTCGGCCCGGCGCTGGCGCCGAAACGGAATGGTTCGCACCGTGCTGAAGATGTGGCTCATCAAATCGTTGTTTCTGGCCGGAGTCGCCCCAGCCAAGCTGCAGCGTTATTATGCCGATGTAAGATAGCCAAATGCCCGGCGCGATGGCGGAAGATGAAGTAACCCGCACTCTGAACCAGCCGAAGTTTCGTTCGGGTGATTGAAACTACACGCTTGAGCAGCGAAGATTGGATCGAGGCGTTTGATAAGTGGCCAAGGTCGAAGTCTATAGTACAAGGTATTGTCCTTACTGCATGCGCGCTAAAGCTCTGCTTAGAAGCAAGGGAGTTGAATTCGAAGAGATTGACGTAACCGATGATCCCGCGTTGCGCGCGAAAATGGTTGAACTGGCCGAGGGCCGGCGAACGGTACCGGAAATCTTTATAAACGGCGAAATCATTGGCGGTTGCGACGAACTCTATGAGCTGGAGCAAAGTGGCGAACTGGATTTGCTGCTGGCTCAACCGGCATGACTCAAGACCCCGAGCGCGCCGCTACCGATCGTACCTCGCAGAATACCCTCGCGCGTGATTCGCGGTCGAACGATGATTCTAAAACGGGCAAGCGCGGTCAGGGCGCAGACGACGAAAATGAAGCGTTCGACCGTCAGCGATTCCCTGATGCCTTCTACCCCGGGGTTCTGGTATTTCTCGACCAGGTGCGCGGGCGCGGAGTGATTCGCTCATACAGCGGCCGCGAAATTCGCTTCGAGTTCCCATTCGTCAGCGTCGTGGGCGCACCTATTGGCGGGCGTTCTCCCGGCATCGAACTTTTAAACCAGGGAGATAGAGTCGGCTTCGATGTCGGCTGGACTTCCAGGGGGCTGCGTGTCACTAAAATCAAGCCGGCCACTAACGAATAGCGCGGCTATCTACGCCTTGGCGCTGTTCCGATCTTTCAGACTCTACCAAGCGGCTCGCTGAACCGTATGGCCGGTCCTAATCCTCCAAAATCGAACAGGCTGCCCATCCTGCGAGTGGCCCCGGCTACTGTGTTTGCGGGCTAATCGAGGCCGAGGGCCGGGAGCGAACGCGATTGACCGCAGAATGCCAGCCCGCCACGAGTCTGTTCCGCTCCTCAGTGGTCATTCTAGGCTGGAATATCCGAGCGCCCATGGCTGCCAGGATCGGCTCGTCAGTGCCGCGCCAAATCCCGGCGCTGATCCCTGCTAGCATCGCGGCCCCCAAAGCCGTAGTCTCTGCCATCCGGGGGCGGCGTACCGGGCACTGCAACAGATCCGCCTGAAATTGCATCAGGTAGTCGTTCGAGCTTGCACCACCATCGACCCGTAACTCCTCGATCCGGCGGCCGGTATCACTCTCCATTGCCGCAACCACATCGCGGACCTGGTAACCGATACTTTCGAGGGTCGCCCGCGCAATATCGGCCTTATTCGTGTCCGGCGTAATGCCGACTATGGCACCGCGGGCACGGCTGTCCCAATATGGCGCGCCGAGGCCCACAAACGCAGGTACCACATATAGTTCGGAGCGGCGTTTGCTCCTGCGTGCCAAGGCCAGTGTATCCGACGACCTGGCGATCAAACCAAGTTGGTCGCGCAGCCATTGTACGGCAGCTCCGGCGATAAAAACTGACCCTTCAAGTGCGAAGGCTGGCTCGCCATGCGGATCAAGCGCAAGGGTGGATAGCAAGCGGTTATTTGAGTCGACTCGTTCGACCCCGGTGTGCATCAACAGAAATGCACCCGTGCCGTAAGTAACCTTGGCATCGCCCGCCCTGAGGCATCGCTGACCGAAAAGCGCCGCTTGCTGATCGCCAATCGCTGCGCCAAGCGGAATGGCACGTGCCCCAATTGTGCCGGGAGCGGCTTCGCAGAGCGGGCCCCGTGAGCTCGCGGGTCGGGGCAGCATGGCGCGGGGTACTTCGAGCTTTGCACACATGACCTCGTCCCAGTCGCGAGTTTCCAGGTTGAGCAACAGCGTGCGCGAGGCATTGGTGAAATCGCTGACAAATGAGGCGCCGCGCGAGAGCTTATAAATAAGCCAGCATTCAATCGTGCCAAAACAAACTTCTCCCCGCTCGCCCCGGCGGCGCAGGCCGGGTTGCTGATCAAGCAGCCATTTCAGCTTGGTTCCCGAAAAATATGGATCCACCAGCAGGCCCGTGCGGGCGGTGACCTCCGGTTCTGCGGCGCGCATATTGTCGCAGATCTCCGTGCTGCGTCGGCATTGCCAGACAATTGCGCGATGGAGCGGACGGGCAGTCTTGCGGTCCCATACTACGAAGCTCTCGCGCTGATTGGCGATCCCAACTGACGCAATTACGCCCGCATTCAGCTTGGCGTCGCCAATCACCTGGCGGCTCAGCCCGACCACCGATCTATAAATCTCGTCAGCGTCATGCTCGACCCAACCCGGCCGGGGATAAAACTGGCGAATTTCCCGATAGCCGCGCCCCCGAATCCGGCCACGCGCATCGAGTAGCAGCACCGTAGTGCCAGTGGTGCCCTGATCGATGGCTAACACATGGTCGCGCATGGGCGTGCTATTCAGGGCGATTTGTACTCGAACGGGCAGAACTCACCGTATTTTCCGCTATGGTCGTAAGTAAGCCCCGCCCGGCTGAACCACATCACTGCGGTGGCGCAGAGTTCCTGAACCTGGGCAGTGAATCCCTTGGGCTTCATTAATGTCGCGGGTTCCTCTTCGCCCGTCACTGGATTGATCATGGGGGCCAAGGCGAGTTCGAGGGTGCCGGGAACACTGGCCCGGCTACGGATCCCCTGGACCTGCATCGAAATCGGCACGTAATGGAAGCCGAGAAATTTGCTGGCCAGGCCGTAGAATATGCTGAAAGGCGTGACGGCAGGAATCATAGCTTCAAGCGCCTGGCGCTGCTGAGGCTCCGCCCGTTCATCGATGAGCATAACCAATGTCACATTTCCCAGATGCAATGCAGCCGGGCTATGCGCGGCCAGACCAATGCGAAGGCCATCCAGCTTAACGCCACCGTAGTGACCTTCGTCGATTTGCCATACGCCACCGCCTTCGCAGAAGCCCTTGGTGGGCGGCGCTTCAAAATTGCAAGGACATCCCCAGTCGCAACTACACGCGCCTATCGAAAACCCCTTGAGGTGATATGGAACCTGGTCAGCCATTACGGTTTCCTCCTTTGTGAGGTTAGCCGGCCCCTGACAGCGCTTCTATTGTGGCGCGGAGGGTCTTGGGGTCCTCGGTTCCTCGCACGTTTACTTTTCGATTGATCCGGCGCATCAGCCCGGCAAGAACCCGGCCTTCACCCAATTCAATCGCGGCGGTGATTCCCGCTTGTGCAACAAGCGCCATCGACTCCTCCCATCGCACGGGCGAGGTTATTTGTTCAAGCAGCAGAGGCTTGACTCGCTCGGCGGTGCAGTTTATTTCAGCTGTCACATTCGCGATTACGCCGAAGCGCAGCGGGCTAATCTTGATTGGTTCGAGCACCGCGACCATCCCGTCGCGCGCCGGACGCATGAGCGGGCAATGAAATGGAGCGCTCACCTTTAGTTCCATCGAAGCGCTGCCACCCCGGCTCTTGGCAAGTTCCAACGCACGCCGCACCGCTGCGGTATGGCCCGAAATCACCACTTGGCCGGGCGCATTGAGGTTGGCCGGAACTGCCACTTCAGTATCGCTGGTAACTTCGGCACAGAGCGCATCAACCACTCCCGGATCCAGACCCAAAAGGGCTGCCATCGTCCCCTCGCCAGCCGGACAAGCCTCCTGCATCAGCCGCCCTCGCTCGCGAACTGCCCTGATTGCGTCAGTGAAGGTGATTGCGCCAGCCGCAACGAGCGCACTGTATTCACCCAGACTGTGGCCGGCGGCAAGCTCGGGAACGGCCCCGCATTCGGCTTCGAATGCACGAAGAGCCGCAATCGAGGTCGCCAGCGTGGCGGGTTGAGTATTCGCGGTAAGTCTCAGCTCGTCTTCGGGACCTTCGAAACACAAGGAGGAGAGTGCAAACCCGAGCACCTCGTCTGCCTCATCGAAAACCCGGCGGGCGGGCTCGAACTCCCGCGCGAGAGCGGCTCCCATCCCTACCTTTTGCGCACCTTGCCCGGGAAATAGAAGAGCGATTTTCATTTGTTTCACCGCAACCAAACGGGCTCGCCGCATTCACACATGAGCGAGGCGGGAGCTTGGCAGCAATAATAGCAGCAATCGGCGGACGCCAACGTGGCGGCCCGGCCGCTTCTCACTAGGCAGGTTTCATCGGTCGGCTATCGTTGTCCGCCGGCTCCTCAGCTTCCGCCCGGTCGGGTTCTGCGGCTGAGGGCAATCCGTTTAGCAGCGCGGCTTTTTCCATCGCCGGCTTGCGGCTGTTGGGGGTATCCGAATGAGGCAGCTCAGCGGTTGGCACCCCGCTTTCGGAGCTTGCAGGCGATGGCGGTTGAGCTTCGCGTCGTGCATTCTCCCGCTGGGCAGTCAGTTCCGGATGCGCTTCCGGACGCCTTGGCTGATGCGCATCCCGAGTAGGATGGAGGCGATCACGCATTCGGTCCAGCATTCCTCGAATGCCGCGACCGGCGCGGGGCTGAGCAATGAGATTGAGAGGCGTCGCGTTGAGCACATCGACAATTTCCGAATTAACGTGACGCACCAGTGATTCGTTGGCAGCAGCTCGCATGGCATTGCGGATCGCGCGTGCACTAGACGACCCGTGAGCAACCACCGCGACGCCATTTACGCCCAGCAGCGGGGCGCCGCCATACTCGGCCGGGTCAAGGCGCTGGCGAATGGAGTTAATTCGGCGGCGGAAAAACAAGAAGTAGAGCAGCCGCCGCAGCAGCCCGTCGGCAAAGACCTCGCGCAGGTTGCTGAGCAGAAACGAAGCGAACCCTTCCATGGTTTTCAGCGTGACATTGCCGGTAAAACCGTCAGTCACTACCACATCGGCTTTGGCGCGATTGATGTCCCCGCCTTCGACGTAGCCGATATAATTCACGTGCAGGGCCATTTGCAGTAGCGCACTGGCCGCGGCACGGGTTAGTTCGGTGCCCTTCGAAGCTTCCTCACCGTTGGAAAGGATGCCGACCCGGGGATGCGCGACCTTGTACACCTGGCGCCAATACACGCTGCCCATAATGGCAAACTGCGCCAGGTTAAGAGGCTTAACCTCAGTGTTAGCACCGGCGTCAATCAGCAAACTTAATCCGGCAATGGTTGGCACCATCGAGGCAATTGCCGGGCGGTCGACTCCGGGCAGGTTACCGAGAATCGCCATCGCCGTCGCCATAACTGCACCGGAATTCCCGGCGCTGACAAAACCATCGACCATGCCTCTTTTGACCAGTTCGAGGCCGACATGAATTGATGATTCCGGTTTCGCCACCACTGATTCGAGTGGCGAGTCGTCCATGGCGACGATTTCAGGCGCGTGCTCGATGGTGATCGGCAGGCCGCGCAGGTCGTGATCGCCCAGTCCGCGGACGATTACCTCGCGATCGCCAACCAGTACCACTTCGATTCTAAAATCGCGCGCCGCTTCCACGGCGCCTTCGAGGGTGGCCTTCGGCGCGAGGTCGCCACCCATCGCATCGAGCGCGATTCTCAAGAATAACTCCTCGGCAGTCCGATGAAAGATTGCCCCTCAAGCTTCCGCGGGCGTGGTCAGCTCGCGACCGCGGTAGGTTCCGCAATGTCGGCAAACGCGATGAGGCAGAGTAGGTTCGCCACAGTTCTGGCACGCCGCCGGATTCACGGGCCGTAATGCATCATGGGAGCGGCGCTTATTGCGCTTTGAACTCGATGTGCGGCGCTTGGGTGCTTGCATAGTGGATTTCCTGCGAATTCGCTTTTAAGCAGCGGATAATCTCGTCAGCGGGCGATTTTCAACGTCCGCAACACCGCCAGACGCGGGTCGGCGCTTCCAACCTTACATCCGCAGTCGCCTTGGTTAAGATTCGCGCCGCAGTGCGGGCACAGCCCCCGGCATTCTTCCCGGCACAGCGGGCGTTCGGCCAGGGCGAGCAGAACCTGCTCGCGGACTAGCGGCGTCAGATCGACTTCTTCGCCTTGATAGTAGGAAAATTCAAGGTCCTCGGCCCTGAGCGCGAAATCTTCGTCGTTGGCAGTTACCTTCGGTGCCAGGACGTAGCGAAAGCTTCGACGGCTCTGCAGGTCGAATTCTTCCGCACACCGCGAGCACGCAGCCGTTGTCGCTGCGTCAAGTGTACCGCTGATAAAAACTTCGGTTCCCGCCCGATAGTATGAAAGAGAAACTTGCAGCGGCCCTTTGACAAAATACTCCGGCAACGTGCCGCGACCCAGTATCCGGTTGATCTCCTGCTCCGACTCAGCAAATGAAATTTCCCGACCCTCGGCGCTTATATCATCAATGCGGAGCTTCACGGGACACACCTGTATCGAGGCAAGAACGCAGCATTTAATTATGCCACGACCTCAACCGGGGTCAAACATGGACCTTGCCACCGGCCACCCCTACGCGCCGACAATCGGAATAGAGCAAGCATTCCGGGCAGCGGGGAGCGCGTGCATGGCAGATGCGCCGGCCATGCAATATCATCCGCATGGAAAAGGGCGTCCAGTCGCCGGGCGGCAGCAGCTTTTGCAAATCGCCTTCCACCTCGTCCGCATCATGTTCGCATGTCAATCCAAGTCGCAATGACACGCGCCGCACATGCGTATCCACCACCAGACCCGGCTGATTGAACACGTGGCCGAGCAGCACATTGGCAGTCTTGCGCCCGACCCCAGGCAACGTCAGCAGCTCCTCCATCCGAGCCGGCACCTCACCGCCGTAGCGCTCCAAAATTGCACCGGCCGCTGCCTTCAAGGCCTGCGACTTCCGCCGGAAGAAACCCGTCGACTGTATGAGCCGCTGAATCTCTTCGAGCGGAGCCTGGGCCATTGCACCGACATCAGGAAGCCGCCTGAACAATTCGGGTGTCGTGCGATTGACCCGCTCATCGGTGCACTGCGCCGAAAGGATAGTGGCAACCAGGCATTGCCATGGTGTAGTGAAATCCAGGCTAATGCGCGCCTCCGGGTAAAGCTGGGCCAGCGCAGCCGAAAGCCGAGCCGCGCGAGCCTGCTGCGATTTGCGATCCTCTCCACCTGATCGCGCCTTCCGCCCTGGCCCGGCCATTGAACTATTCCAGTCCGACCCAGTCAGACTCGGAGACCGAACGCCATTGCGCCCGAATGGCCTCAAAGCTCGAATCTGATAGCGGACCCGCGGCCAGCAGCGCCGCATTGTGCTCCCAACGCCCAGGCTTGGTAGTGCCGACAATCGCTGTCAGCACACCCGGCACGCTCAAGGTAAAGCGGAGAGCCGTTTCTACGGCTTTATCCGGCTCGCTGCGGAGAAAGTCGTAATTTAATTTCCGTAGCCGCATTCGGTACGGCCGGGAATACGAACCGAGCGACCACCAGCTTTCGCCAAGCCACGCCGCGTTGGCAATGGGTCGCTTGGCGATCACCCCGACATCGCGAGCACGCGCCAATGGCAGCACTAACTCAATCGCCTCCTGGTCTGCGATGCTCACTGAAA
The DNA here is from genome assembly GCA_024281015.1 of Candidatus Binataceae bacterium. Taxonomy (GTDB): domain Bacteria; phylum Desulfobacterota; class Binatia; order Binatales; family Binataceae; genus JAMXLL01. Next base: position 5,820 of record JAMXLL010000036.1, on the reverse strand, counting down.
TCTGCAGAGTATCGAAGGCCCCACACTGAACCGCGTATAAAGCCGCGTCTCCGTCACCGCTATAACCGAGATAGCGCAGCTTGCCTTTATCCCGGCCCCGTTGAAGCGCGCTGATAAGTTCCCCCTGACGGAGCAAGCCCTCGCTACAGGAATGCAGTTGCACGACGTCCAGGTAGTCGGTACGCAGACGTTTTAGGCTGCGGTCGATGCTGGCTTCGACAAGAGCCGGCGTCCAATCGGCATACGGCAGTCCCGATCCGTGACCGCACTTGGTCAATAGGTAAAAATCTTTGCGGCGGTGGCCCACGGCGCGCCCGATCAGTTCTTCGCTATTACCATAACAAGCGGCTGTATCGATCAGATTGAGGCCGGCATCAAGAGCGCTTTCCAGAATGGAGCCGACCGACTTCAACGCTATTCGGTTCTGGCCCAGCTCAGAAGCGCCATAGCCGAGGACGCTTACCTCTATCCCAGTCCGCCCGAGCCGCCGTTTTTCCATCGTTTTTGATTTCATACGGAAGACGTGCCGCCCTCACTTATGGCGTAACTGGCAAAAAGCGTCGAGTGCCGTTGTCCATTCGGGGCTTGTATGATTTTCGAATTCATCGGCGATTCCTTCATAGAGACGAGCGGCTCCCAGATAAATCGCGGCTCCCCTACTCTCCTCGCCGGTGAACTTTGCGATCTCTTCCATTTCAGCTACCCATCTGTACGCCTTGGGGAACATCGCCGGTATAAAGCGCTCCAGGCGCATCAGCATATCCGGTTGCGAACGTGCCAACTCAGCTCGCAATGCGCTGTCGAGGTGGTCGCGCGCTGCCGCCGCGATCATCGCTGCGCCCAACGCGGTAAAGCCCTTGGTTAGTCCAGCGTAGGAAAGCTTGAGGGCCGAGGCTGCACCAACGGGAGCTTGAAGCACGGCAATATCCAGACCGCGGTGAGCAAGGCTCGCAAACATCTGCGCGTTAGGCCCGGAGGCGTAAAAACGTGGACCTTTGGTTAAATCATCAGCTGACGGAGGGCCTCCGATAATCCCGGCATCAACGAAACGGCATCCGGTGTCGCTCAGAATTGTCTCGACACGGCGCACGGTCGATGGCGCGATTGCATTGCAGTCTACGAAAACTGGTTTGTGCAACGAGCTAACCAGCGGTGCACGAAACCGTTCAGCCACGATGCACGCAACACCGGGAGGTACGATAGAGAGAATGAAACTGGCCTCGTCGACGAGATATTGGTCATCATCAATAATCTCAAGCCCGGCGTCGGCGGCGCGCTGGGCACTTTGCTCGCTGCGTCCTTTAAGTTCCGTCAGCACCCGCACGCCCGTTTGGCGCAAACGGCGGCCGACAGCGCTGCCCATCTCTCCGGTACCGATAAGAGCGACCGTGATTGCAAGTTCTGAGGAAACGGACATTCTTCGTCCCCCTGTAGTTAGTCGTTATAGTCCGGCTCGCTAAAACGAGCGCCATTGATGTGTCGCAGAACCTACGCCAATTTCCGGCATTTTGGCGCTCGCAGATTTCTGATTAGAGTGCCTCCACGAAGCCTTCGGTCCAGATTTTAATTCACACTCAAGGTAATTGTCTCCTTCCGCAACAGTGTATCCGCGAGGTTTGCGTCCGAAGTGGACTTTGACAGCCGGGAAAGCGGACGTTTTTGCGGGCACGAGTCATGCACCCGTGGCTCATCGATCAACGCGGGGGGACGAGCTCAGGGGGGGAATTTTGGCGGGGGTCTTCGGACGGGAGTGAGAGCGGCGGCGGGGGGCGCTCTTCTCTCGTTCCGGAGGGCGAACAAGGGCTGTTCAGAACGCCAATTCTTGGGCGCAAGGCTTACGAAATTCGCCTTCATAAACGCTCTCCAAAATCCTGGCGCTCGTACCTAATTTGCCATCTCTTCCCGAGATCTTGACGGCCCGGCTGCTACGTTGAAGCGATTGGCCGGTGGATGCCGTGCTGCTACCTCGGCCAGAACCAGCCGGTGCAAGCAGCGTCTGACAGTCGTCTGCTTTGCATAGCCGCTCCTGTAACTCATCAAGCGCAAGTGCCGAGAGCTTGCGCAGCGCAAACTGACCGCCGTACATTCTCTGCCACGATGTGCGCCGTGCGGCGCCCTAGACCAATAAGCCCGCAGACGGCCATCGCGGCACTATAGCAACCCAAGACAGGTGCCGAGGTTGTCGTTCGGCAACTCGGGCCACGCTCGAAAATCAACTGTTCAGCAAGGCAGGAGACTTAAAGATGGCAAGGCTAGAGGGTAAGGTCGCCTTCATCACCGGCGCAGGTTCAGGTATTGCTCGCGCTGCGGCCAGGCTTTTTGCCCAGGAAGGCGCCCATGTGGCTATCGCCGAATTGAAGCCCGAATTGGGCCGCATGAGTGAACAGGCAGTTCGCGACTGCGGCGGCGAGGCAGGCTTCATTGAGACGGATGTAACCAAGGAGGAGAGCGTCAGGAATTCGATTCAGGAAACTGTCAAGCGGTTCGGCAAGCTTGATATTCTGTATAACTGCGCTGGCGGCTCGATCGTGCAGGATGCACCGGTGACCGAGGTCGATATGTTTGTATGGCATCACACGATGTCGCTGGATCTGCTCGGTACCTTCAACTGTTGCCGTCACGGCATTCCGGAATTGACGAAGGCGGGCGGCGGCGCCATCGTGAACATGTCGTCGGTGGCAGCCCTGCGCGGCTTTCCGGCCCACGTATATGTGGCCGCCAAAGGCGGCATTATTTCATTTACGCGGGCGCTGGCCGGCCAGTATGCAAAGAACGGAATACGGGCGAATGCGATTTGTCCGGGATTAGTCAAAACCGACCGCGTACTTCAGCGGTTTGGCGACCCCGGCGATCCGAATTCCGGCACGCCGCAGGCACAGGCAATGAAACACCAGTTTCAGCGATATCCATTTTCCGTTGGAGAACCCGAAGATATCGCTCGGATTGCGCTTTTCCTGGCTTCCGACGAGGCACGCATGATTACCGGAGCCATCATACCGGCCGACGGCGGCCTCTCCGCCTACTGACCAGTTACGGCGCAATCCTTTCGCTTCATAAATCCGGTGGGCAGACTACAGAATAGAATCGCCCTGGTTACGGGCGCAACGCGGGGCATCGGTAGGAGCGTTGCTGAACTGTTCGGGCGTGAGGGGGCGCGCCTCTTTATCGCCGGGCATGTTGACGAATCCAGCCTTCAGGAGACACTGGGCGACCTCAAACGGGCCGGCGCCGATGCCGATGGTGGCTTGTTCAATATCGGCAACTGCGACCAGGTGAGGCTGCTGGCAGATGCCATCGCTGATCGTTTCGGGGCACTCGACATCGTGGTAAACAACGCCGGTATCATCGCCCCGACAGCGCTGCTGGACATAACGCCGGAACAATGGGAGAAGACGGTCAGTACTCATCTCAATGGCACTTTTTATTGCACCGTCGAGATGGTCCGGCGCTTCCTCAAGCCGAAGCGATGCGGGAAAGTAATCAACGTCACGGCGCCATCTGCGGTGCGAGGCTCCTATGGTGTCGCCGACTACGCTGCCGCCAAGGCCGGTATCATTGCCTTTACGCGAAACGCCGCCCGGGAATTGCTGCCCCTCAACATCCAGGTCAACGCCGTGCTGCCGGTAGCGCGCACGCGGATGACCGATGCACTGGCGGAATACTATGCCGGCATGTCGAATGCCGAAGCCGCTGCGAGACTTGGAAGTCTCGCACCACCTCAATCAGTCGCACCGGCGTTCCTCTTCTTCGCCAGTAGCGATTCCGATTACGTGACCGGGCAGGTGCTCGCCGCTGACGGCGGATTGTTGGCGTGAGAATTGACCATTTCGAGATCACGACTACGTTGACTTCCACGAGGCGGCCGTGTTAGCCGCTAAAAACAGACCCGCGGCCGCAATTCCTTGCTCCGGAGTCGCACGGGGAAAGCACATGGCATCCAAGGCGCAGAGCATTAAGCTCAACGAGCATGGTTACAAGGTTTTGACGCTCGGCAGATACTCATTTTCGCGCGATGAGTATTTTGCCCACATCCGCTGGCCGGGTGGTTCGCACTTGATGCCTGTTGACCGTTTTCTGCGAGCGCTGATGCGGGACGTCGCCTGGAATTTTTTCTACGGCATTGTTAATTTCGACGAAGTTTTTGGCACGGTAAACCATTACGGCACGGTGGACGTCTTTGCTGGATTGTTCAACGCTGGTTACCGCAGCCAGAACAAGCACTTCGTTGAGAATCTCGACGGCGAACTTGCCCGCGCAACCTTCAGCCAGATGCTCGAGGATTGGACGATCGAGGGCTTTGACCCGTTCGCCGCGCCGGAAGAGACCGGCCTTCCTTTCGGGCCCAAGCGTGGTAACAATCAGCGCGCAGTGACGCGCAAGCGCGTCGTCGCTCAGCGGATGGTCGGACTTAAGGACGATACGCCGGTGCGGACCGACGCTAACGGGTATACAGTCAATCGACAGTTCGCGGACGTTGCCCAGGACGAGCCCCAGGTCCATGCTGAACCGGGCTTTGAAGACGAGGTGCATGCCTTCAATTTCTTCGCCTATCTCTCGCGTTCGGACGTGACTTGGAACCCGTCGGTATGTGCAGTGGTAAAGGATGCGATGCTGTGTCCCACCACCGAAGAATTCGCACTCCCGGTGATTCACGGCAATGATCGGGTTGAATGGTTTGTTCAATTGAGCGACGAAATTCACTGGGAGATTGCCGACCGCGATACGGGAGTACCGCGGGCCCGCGCGGTAATGAAGCCCGGAGATGTTTGCGCGATGCCGGCCGACATCCGCCACCAGGGATTTTCACCAAAACGTTCGATGCTGCTGGTTTGGGAGAATGGCGACGCCAAGCTGCCGGAATTATACGCGACGGGCCAGTTGAAGCCGCACCCAATCGAGTTCTGATAAGTTCCAAACCCGGGGTGCGGAGCGTCGCCCCCACAATCCCACCCATCGCCAGCCCGGTTGAATCCCGGGGCCGTCCTGTTCTTGCGTCTCTACGCGTCAATCGTGGCCCGCTGATTTGTGAGCGGGCTTGTGCATCCATTTTCAGCCGAGCCCGCAGCACCAATCTGTCTTGGTCTTTAGTACTTGCTTAGCCGGGAGCGGTATCAGCCGCCACATGGACGACGACTTGATTTATCTGTACATGACTGTATATATGTTGAACACATCAGGTGGTTGTTATCCAGCCAAGCGAGACGAACCATCCAAGTTGCTCTCGCGGACTGATGCGATGCTGCTCACGTCGGGTCCTGGCAAGCTGCCACCCCGCCGAACCGGCCCGAGGACGTTGCTCATGAATTCATCTCCGGCAACTGCTCTGAATGAAATTCTTTCCGCGGCAGGCTTGGCGCCCGGCGCCGCGCCGCAGGTGCATTTGATTGGCGACGACCCGGTTTTTCCCACGCCCTATCGGATTGGTGCCGCCGGGGCCGCAGCAATCGCTGCTACCGGGGCCGGGGCGGCGCGCCTTTGGCAGTTGCGGACCGGCCGGCTCCAGTCCGTGCAGGTCAGTGTGCGCGCCGCCGCCGCGGCATTGCGCAGTTCGAGATATATGAAACTGAAAGGTCCGGCACAGCCGGATCCGATAGATCGCCTGACCGGCTTCTATTCCAGCGCCGGAGGGCGCTGGATCTATCTCCATTGCAATTTCCCTAACCATCGCGAATCGGCACTTGCCGTCCTGGGTGTGAGCTCGGGGTCCAAAGATGATCTGGCTGCAGCGGTCGGGCAATGGGACGGACCCGCGCTCGAAGAGGCGCTGATGAATGCCGGCGGTTGCGCTGCCTTGACTCGCAGCCGGCAGGAATGGGAGCA
>JAMXLL010000035.1 GCA_024281015.1 Candidatus Binataceae bacterium | reverse complement strand
AAAAGTGCAAGAAGGCAGTGATATACCTGCTACTCAATACGGAGAGAGGTACGTAAGTCCGGGGGCAACTTCCGGATGCTGCCGTCGACCGATCTGACGTTGTCGCCGTTCTGAATCGAGATGCGCGACTACTCAGACGAGACAAATGGCCTGATTTTGGCCGGAGCCACCGTGAATACCGATACAGCGGTGCGCCTTCGTCTGTTGAGTAACCTTTCCTCCGCGTTAAGTTGAAAGTGAGGACTTCGATGCGGAGGGATGCTGAATGGCCACCGAGTATGACTTGCTCCGCTGTATGCTAATTCGTGAAGAGAAACGTGACCAATCCATAGGCCGGCGTTTAGTTGAATGGTTTTCGCGCAGAACCCTTTCCCTGGGCAGCCTTTTGGTTCGTATTTTCCCGGAGTGGAAGCCCAAGGGGAGGCAGCGTGATCGCGCGCGGTAAATGCGGATCATCGTCGGCTCAAGTTTCGCCTGTCAGTAATTGGTGGAGCTCTTGAGCGCTACGCTGGTTTGCGCCGCATCATGCCGGCGCGTCGCGCTTTAACCACGACCTCCCCGCGCTGATTAACGCCGCGATGTTCAAACATCACCACACCCCACTGCGGGCGGGATTTCGATTCCCGTACTTCAATTATTTCGGTCTCGGCAGTAATCGTATCGCCGATGAATACCGGCCTGGGAAATTCGGTTTTTTCGAAGCCGAGGTTGCCAACCGTAGTACCTAGTGTCAACTCGCCGACTGAAAGCCCCACCACCAGGCCCAGGGTGAAGATACTATTAACCAATCGCTGTCCAAATTCCGCATTCTTGGAGAATTCGGCATCGAGATGAAGCGGTTGTGGGTTCATGGTTAGCGCGGTGAAGAGCAGGTTATCGGTTTCGGTAACAGTGCGGCTGGGTTGATGGCGAAACACATCGCCGACATGAAATTCTTCAAAATATTTTCCGGCCATAACATCCTCGCGAAAAATTCAGAACGATTAACGATTTAGATCCAATCGCAACATAGTCACCCGGGAAAGACCGCAGATCCAGCATTGAAAACCATCTCAATGGACCAATACCACTCAGATTTGTGCAGGCAGCCCGAGAGGAGGCATCGTGCCGGGCGCGACCAGCCCGCGTGTTGTGCTGCGGTGCGTCCGCTTCAGAGCATCGGATCGCGGAGCTCAAAGCCCAGCAACACGCGTCCGGCGGTTTCGTAAATTTTCAATGAGTTCATGGTATGTTGGTTGATGGTGAGTAAATCGCGCAAACAACGGTCGAATGGACTAGAAGCGTACACGGCGCCACCCCCGTAAGACTTGAATAATCCCTCGATCGCTTCGATGCAGACCGCATGAGCATGCGCGATCGCGAGGCGATAGAGCGCGCGCTGCCTCGGAGTTGGTTGATCACCGGCCAGCAAAGTCTGCCAAATCTCCTCGAGTCGAGCGAAGACATAATCACGTGCCGAGCCTACCAAAGCCTCAGCCCGCGCGATCGCGGTTTGCGCATAGCCCTCGTCGCGGAGCATTACCGGTTTACCGGTCAACATGCTCATCGTGACCTGTTTGCGCGGCGCGATCTCGATGAAACTGTCGATTGCGGCGCGTGCGATGCCGAGCGTAACGCCCGGCAGGTTATACGCGAACATCAATGGATAGACGTACAAAGCACCCTTGCGGCGCGGCGGTGACGGAAAGCGGTAGGTCCGTTCCGCGGGCACAAAAGCGTCCTTGAGTGCGACGTCGTGGCTGCCACTGCCGCGCAAGCCGGTCGTGTACCACGTGTCCAGCACCTCGGTCTCAGCCGCTGGAACAAAGCAGAACCGCCGCTCCGGTAATCCGTTGGCCATTCGTGGCGCGCCGTGCTCGATGACGTTACAACTGAAAATCAGCCAGTCGCAATGCTTACAGCCGCTGACAAAAGGCCATCGTCCGTTGATGCGGTAACCACCGTCGACCGGCTCTGCACGCCCGGTAAACAGTAAGCTGCCGCCCGTGGGTGCGTCGAGATCGCGATACATGTCACGCCCCACGCGCGGGTCCAGGTAGGCCGTGAAATAGCCGCCGTCGCTGTTGATCATCGCGCACCAGCCGACCGACCCGTCCGCGTATGACAGGGCCTCGATCACTCGAATTTGGGTGAGCGGATCGAGTTCAGGCCCGCCCCATTCGCGCGGCATCGTCATGCGGATGGCGCCGGCCCGCTTTATCGCCTCTACAATGGAGACCGGCAGACTGCGGCTCGCCTCGATTTCCGCGCTGGCCGCACGGATCTCCGGGGTGAGGGCCCTCACTGCGTCAACGACCGCATCCCCTTCGGGTGTGGTTTTCATCGTAATCAGCTCGCCTCGAAAGATCCTGCTCTTACGCTTCCATTTAGCTTGCGCGTTTTTGTGTACAGCTCCGTTGCTGTAAGGCTGTTACGCCGGCCTGATCTCATCGCGACCATCATGCGTTCCGTTCGTCGGGGGTTCCGCTACGGACGAAGCCGGTCAGACTCTCACGCACTGCCGTGGCGCAACAGCTTGCCCGGTACGGCGCCGGTAGGCTTGCCCTGATCGAAGGTAATTTGGCCGTTGACGATTATTGCCCGATAGCCCCGGGCCCGTTGGACCCGCCGCCATTCGCCGCCCGGCAAATCGTAAACGATCTCGCCCGCGAGTTCGCCCTCGACGCCGAGCTGGTTAAGATCATAGATGACGACGTCGGCCCAACCGCCTTCGCGCAAGATGCCGCGGTCGCGGAAGCCTGCAGCATGCGCAGGTAACGCCGATAGCCGATAGTGGGCTTCCTCGAGCGTAATGCGCCGTTCGTCGCGGACCAGCCATTGCAGAAAATCGGTGGTATAGGCACCCCCCATAAAGTATTTCATGTGGGCGCCACCGTCCGAGACGCCGGGAATCGTGTAGGGGGAGCCGGTTATCAACTCGGCCATATGCTCGGAATTGGTACACGGGACCGGGCCGCGAAATTCGGTTTTGAGGTCCCCCGCGATTGACAGATCAATCATTACTTCAACCGGCTGCTTGGCTTCCTCGCGCGAGATCTCGCCCAGAGTCCGTCCGACATATTTTTCGAGCTGCGGTTTGTCATTAACCCATTGGACAATCAATGCATGGAGGGCGCCGCCGTTGGCTTTGTAGACTTCCTTGATTCGATGCTCTTCCGATTCGCGGATCACCCGTTCGCGCCACGCTGGATCCTTCATGCGCGCTATGCGTTCATCCGGGGAGCCAAACATTACTGCGTTCCACGACGGGATGCCGTCGTAGAAATTCCATCCTTCCAGCGAGAAAGAAAAACCGCTTCGCATGGTAAAGGTCTGACCAAACATCTGGAGACCCCTGGCGCGGCATTTCTCAATCCATTCCATGCTGCGGCGGTGAATGCGCGGATTCTTGGTGTCGGCGGCGATCACATTGTAGAGCACCGGCCGCTGGGCCGCTTCGGCTAGTCGCTCTTGAAAGGCGAGATCCTCCTTGGGGTTGATGACCTGCGTGATCTGGATGATCCCCTCGTCACGTTCGCGCAGTACGCGGGCCAGATTGAGGATGTCGTCGTCGCACATGGTGTCGGTCACCATCGGGCTGCCGTCGTAGTCCGGTTGCGGCGAATGGGGTCCCAGGCGTTGAATCGAGAAGCCGCACAGACCCGCATCCATACCTTCATGGAATAGCCGCCGCATCTCGGTTCTTTCAGCTTCGGTGGCCGGCCGCGATTTTGCGGCTTCGAGCCCCATCACGTAAACCATCAGAGAAGCGGTCGGCAGATACTGAATGCAATTGACACCCTTGGGAGCGCGTTCCAGCGAATCGAGATACTCGGGAATGGTCTCCCAGTCCCAATTCATCCCGGCACGCATCGTCTCGAGCGGGATTGCCTCATTGCGGGTCATTGTCAGCATCGAGCGCTCGCGAAAATCGGGCTTGACCGGGGCGAAACCGAACCCACAGTTGCCCAGCACGACTGAAGTAACCCCGTGCCAGCCCGAAAAAGTACACCACGGGTCCCATCGGATTTGCGCGTCATAATGGGTATGCAGGTCGACAAAACCCGGAGCGACGATCAGATTCGCCGCATCAATCGTGGTACGAGCCGAACCGCCCGCGCGTCCCCCGATCTGGACGACACGGCCGTCTTTTATCCACAAGTCAGCGCGATAACGAGGCACTCGGGTACCGTCGACGACAGTGCCTCCCTTGATGTAAATGTCGAACTCGGCCATGACGCGCCCGCCTCCGATTCCAATTGAGGACTTGAAGGCCAAAGTCCTCAAGGATGCTATAGCACGTTTGAAGCTCCTCCGAGAATGCGATAGTTACGGCCGGGGTTATGAGCTAATCGCTCATCATAGCCCGAGGGTGATTGGCACTGGAAAAAAGAGGATGGAGCAATGAAGATCGGTTGGTTCGCCGGGCTAATCGTCGTCGCCCTGATGATACGGCCGCAGCCATTGCGGAGAGAGACGAACTTATTCACCGAGCATGATTAAGTCTGCTCCTAAAACGTTGATCGTGGTCGTCCTTACGGCAGCGGCCATAATCGTTTCGTGGTATCATGGCGTCAGCGCTCAAATCTCACAGCGTGACCAGCAAGCGCTGGCGAAGGCCGATCTCGTATTCATCGCGACCGTCCGTAAGAATGGCAGACAGAGTAGAGCCGCTCCGGTATGGTTCACTATTGGCGCTGATAACAAGTCAATTCTAATCCAGACCGAGCACACTACCTGGAAGGCGAAACGAATAGCACGCGGCAGTCCGGTGCTGGTGTGGATTGGCAAGCCGGACGGGCCGGCATTTATCGGCAAGGCAGAGATTACCCGCGACCCCGCGGTTCAAACTAAGATCCTGGCGGATTTCCGGAACAAGTATTTGCAAAGTCGGCTGTTTGGAATGGGTCCGTCGCGAGCCGAATTTGAAAGTGGCGAACAGCTCGCGATCAAGATTGTTCCGGCGCGAGATCTCCAGAACGGCTTCATCTCGCAGCCGGGCTCGCCGCCACCTTCAATAGTGCCGGCGGCTTCGGCTACAGAACACCTGGTCCGCTAAAACCACAAATCGTCAGCATCCACGATTGCTGCTTGCACTAGTATTTCTCATGGGGTTCTACTGTCGAGTCCCATTCGGCGTGCGATAATTACTTTCATAATCTCATTAGTTCCGGCATAGATCGATTGTACTGCCGCATCGGCATAGTCAGTAGCAACCGGAAACTCAAGCATAAAACCGTAGCCGCCGTGCAACTGCAAGCATTGACTGGTAACCCGCTTCAGCAGATCTGTAATCCACCATTTCGCCATACTAACTTCGCTGACAATCTCGTCTCCACGCACATGAGCCGCCATGCAGCGATCGACGAAGGCCTGGCCCACTTCGATCTCAGTAGCCATCTCGACAAGCTTGAATTGGGTATTCTGAAAAGCCGCTATTGGCTGTCCAAAGGCCTTCCGCTGTTTCGCATATTCTACGGTGTCGTCGAGGCATCGCCTGGCGCTGGCCAACGCTCCGATAGCGCAGACCAGGCGCTCCTGCTGTAGTTTTTCCATCAGCATTTTAAAGCCCTGGCCCTCTGCGCCAAGCAGATTGGAAACACTCACGCGGCAATCCTCGAATAGCAACTCGCTGGTATCCTGGCCGCGTAACCCGAGTTTGTCGAGTTTACGGCCGCGGACAAATCCTGGAGCGTCGCGCTCGACAAGGATTAAGCTGATCCCGCGATGAGGCGGGCGGGCCTGGGTATTGGTTTTCGCTACAACGATTACCAGGTCCGCTATTTGGCCATTCGAAATGAACATCTTCGAACCATTGAGCACGTAATGGTCGCCGTCACGGCGGGCAGTAGTCTGGACCGCTGCGAGATCGGAACCAGTGCCAGGCTCTGTCATTGCGATTGCGAGAATTATCTCACCGCTGACTGCGCCGGGAATGTAACGTTGTTTCTGGGCCGTGGTCCCATAGGCTGTGATGTAGGGCAGGCAGATGTCCGAATGCAGCCCCATCATGAGGCCATGGGCGCGGATGCGTGCCAGCTCCTCAATGACAATGGCATCATACAAAAAATCCGCACCGCCGCCGCCGAATTCGGCTGGCGCATTCGGGCCGAGGAAACCGGCTGCTCCCATCTTTCGCCAGCTCTCACGGTCGCTCATCCCGACCCGGTTCCATTCGGGAATCTTCTGTACGAGTTCGGCTTCCGCGAAACGGCGGACCTGGTTGCGGAACATCTCATGCTCTTCGGTGAAGATATCGCGGTGCATAATCCATTCTCCTGAATCACGCGGCTTGAGGTGCGT
>JAMXLL010000034.1 GCA_024281015.1 Candidatus Binataceae bacterium | reverse complement strand
CCATTACCCCTGAATTATCGGAGTTGCTCCGCAACATGGGGCAACTCGGCGTGATACAGGCCGACGCGCTGCTGGTGATGGACCTCGACCTCTGCATCAAGTGTGATAACTGCGTGCGCGCCTGTGAATCCCTTCATGGTCAGAGCCGACTGATTCGCAATGGCATTCAACTCGGCAAATACCTGGTGCCCAGCGCCTGCCGGCATTGCGATGACCCGAAGTGTATGAACGCATGTCCCACCGGTGCCTTGAAGCGGCGACCCGAAGGGGAAATCTACTTCCAGTACGACATGTGCATTGGATGCGGCAACTGCGCAATCGCCTGCCCCTACGACAACATTGCAATGATCGATACACCCACCTTCGACCGGGCGCAGGCGCGTAAGTCACGGATCATGAATGATCCCGATTTTTTCCGGCCATATCCGGTCGCTTCGCACGATATCGCGGATGAGGGCTGGTTTAGCCGCCTCTTTGGCCGTGGGCAGAGCAAGCGCAAGCCGGCCCAAATCCGGGCAGGCAGTGCGCCGGGCCATGTTCCCGTTGCTTTTCCGATTAAATGCGACCTTTGTGATGGCTTGCCATTTATGGGGTGCGTACACAGCTGCCCGACCGGGGCGGCTATCCGGATCGATCCGGCTACCCTGCTGGAGCAAACCGGAGCGGTGAGCGTCGGCTCGCGGGTCCGTAAAGCACGCGGCGGCAGCGACTGAGATAATGGTGCGGGCGCGTGACCTCTTCTGGCAGAACGCCGGTGCCGACCGAAGACACTCCTCAGCTCGGCATCGAGCGGACCTCTGATGAGGCCCATCAGGGCCAGGTAGAGCAACGTGCCGCGCCGAAAAGGGCGAGGGCACAAATCGGTGAGGCCGTCGGCAGGCGGCATACGGCTCCAATCGCATCGATGATGTTGTGGGGCGGGTTGTGCGCCTCCGCGGTCGTCGCCCTTCACAAACTATTAGCAGGCTGGGCTGCACGCGCAGGTCCCTATCGCACGGGGATCCTGACGGTGACCGTGTTTTTGCTCACCGCCCTCTATCCCATACGCAAATATACGTTGTGGTTCTCGCTGCGCTACATACGCCTGGCGTCCCGGTTGCCGCGAGTGTGGGGTGTGCGACTGTTATTACTCGATCGGCTCGAAACGTGGCGCGTGGTGCATGTCACGCTAGGCGTGTTTGCGGTGTTGCCATTCTGGTGGCATACGGAATCCGGCCGCCGGAGCCTGCTCGAACTGGCGCTTGAAATACTTGTGCTGATGCTGGTGCTGAGCGGCTTCCTGGGCACGATAATCGAAGATTTTCTGCCAGTGCGAATGCTGCAATTGGCTAATCCTGAAGTGAGGATGGCGGACGTCGAAGCGGCCTCACACGCCCTATACGTACAGGCCGAGGAAATGGTGCTCGGCCACTCGGAAGCACTGGTACACGCTTATCTTCTTTTTGTGCGGCCGCTGCTGACCGGCAATCAGCCATCGCGCACACTTTTGTGGGCCACTCTTACCGGCAAAAACCCCGCGCCCGCCGTGTGTAAACGCGCCCGTATTGTTGCCGTTGGGTTCGGTTCTGAGGCGTCAGTGTTCGATGAGCTGGTCGATATCGCCGAGCGCAAAGTTGGCCTGGATCATAATCAATTCAACTTAAGGCTGAGTAACGAGTGGCTGCGACTCCACCGGAGTATCGCGGTTAGTGTTCTGATATTGATAATTTTTCACGTGACCGGCGTCTTGTATTTCGCGGGAGTATGAACGTTCGGCTCGCTCCGCTCGCCGTGGCAATTGTCGGCGCCGCGACTGCCTTGTTGGTGCTGGCGCCCCGTTCCAGCTACCAGCCGGGCGCCCTGCTAAGCGCTCATCAGCAGCTCAATACCACTTGCACCGCATGCCATCGTCCGTGGCGGGGGCCGGTCAACGACGGCTGCGTTAATTGCCACGGCGATCTGAACGAAAATAATCCGCATAGCGGCTTCGATGTCACCCAGCAAGACACTGGACTGCTGGCCGGCCGCAGTCTGCGAGTAAGCCTCTCTCACGATCTCGAATGCCTAAGTTGCCACAATGAGCATCGCGGGGTGGCACCGAATGTGAGTGTTAGCGCGGCTTTCGCCTGTACCTGGTGTCACAAGCACCCCGCAATCCAACGGGTCGCGGAACACCAGGTGCCTGTGATGCACCGCCAATTCTTCGTGCGGCACTTATTCAAACAGCGCTTCAACCATTATGAGCATGAATTGCTGATCAAGTCGCATTATCCGCCGATTCCGGCTGGCTCCAGTTGCACTTTTTGCCACGAGGTGCCGCCGACGCTGCCCGGGGCTCACGAGGAAATGAGTTTCAAGTGGACGGGATGCGCCGGAGCAGGCTGCCATCTCGTTCCGCAAGAGAGCTTTTTGGAATTGCCGAAGTCGCTAGGCCTTTCGCCCACTAGCATTCCGTACTCCAGTGCGGTACCCGTTCGCCATATCAGGGCCGTCTTCGTGCATTCAGCCGGGCATCTGGAGAGCGCCTGCGAACAATGCCATTTCAAAGTTGCAGTAAGCAGAGATCCGGACGACGGTGCTTCGCTGGTGCTGACTCGCTGTTTCAATTGCCATGCCCATCAGCCCGCATCGGGCCCACAAAGGAAAACCCTCACTTTCCTGGAAAGAGCAATAGCATCCCATGCTGATGCCTTTGCCGCCGCACCCGTTGCTAAGGAGACCGGCGGTTCCGCAGTTCGTAAAGACCGGACAGTCATTGAATGCAACAGTTGTCATCGGTTTCATGCATTCGGGGTTGTTCCGATCCTGGATTTTCCCAATCCCGCACCCAAGTATCCGCCCAACCAGGTACGTCACTTCGAGTTAACTGTCTACGTCCCGTATTGGACGCATATGCACCGGGATAAGCAACCCGGACCCATCGCATTGCGGTCGATCAGTTTTTCGCCATGGTGGATGGGGGTGTTGGCTATCGGCTTCGTCGCTTATCGGTTTGCCGCATACGTCCGGGAGTTGCCTCAAAGGCAATTATCGCATGAAGCTGCGCCGGACGTGGCACCGCAACGCCCGAAGGAAGTGCCGGCGCTTGATGATACTTATCAGACGAGCGTCCGCCATTTATACATCGTGGGTGAAGCAGCGGGCACAGCTTCGATTAACCTGGCGATGCGTTCAGGTCGCCAGGTCATAGAAGCGATCGCGAGTGAACTGCAGCATTCCGCGCCCCCGGTGCGGCCCGGGTCGTATGATGTCGTAATTATCGGCTGCGGCCCGGCAGGTTTAGGAGCAACCGCAACGGCGAGAGTTTTGGGTTTGAAGTATGTAACGCTGGAAAAGCTAACTCCCGCAAGCACGCTACGGTCGTATCCTCGCGCTAAATTCGTGCAGGCGACCCCTATAGATATTGCCGAGTACGGCTCGTTTTTTCTGGAGGGTGATAATTCACGGGAACAGTTGATCAGCGAATGGGAGAAGATCATCTCGAAACTGGGGCTGGTGATTAATGATCGGGAAGAAGTGGTGGGTATTAATCGCGAGCAGGATTATCTGGTGGTAAAAACCGCTCGCGGCAACTCCTACCCCTCACGAACCGTGGTTCTGGCAATTGGCGTGCGCGGCAATCCGCGGCATCTGAATCTCCGTGGCGAAATAGCGGGACGGGTTTTTTACAGCCTGATTGAGCCCGATGAGTTTAAGGGCCGCAAGATTTTAGTGGTAGGAGGCGGAAATGCCGGCGCCGAGACCGCACAGGTACTGGCCGGCGCGCAGCTCGGCAATACGGTCAGCTATTCGTTTCGTTCGCCCGTCCTGGCCAACGTCACTCCTGAAAATGCTGACGCGATCGTCGCACTGCAAAAGGCCAAAGCTATCACGATCTACCCGGCGACGGCGCTAGCTGAAATCCGGCCCCATAGCGTCGTGCTCCAGCCAGTGAAGGGGGCCGGACACCAGTACGATGCAGAACCGGCGTCCGGAACTTTTATCGAGCTCGATAACGATTTCATTTTCGCGATGATCGGAGCCGAGTTGCCAACCGCTTTTCTACGAGGACTAGGGATCAAGATGGTAAACAAAGGCCGGCTGTACGGATAAACCCCGCTGCGACTTGACCAGAGTTCAGTACTAGGCTCGGCCTGTCATCGCGTGCACTGTCAGCGTCCTGATGTCAGGCCCGCATAATTTTCGCCCGAGGTTTTGGTCTCGATGGCGCGCTGGATTACGTAAGAGCGAATTGCTGCAGCCTTTTGATGATCCAGCACCTGCCGGAAGGACACCATTCCCTGCTTCTTCAGCGCACCATCCAGCACGATTTGAAACCAACCGTTGTTACCCAGGAAGCCGCTATAGCGCAGGTCAGGATTGACCCCGCCGCTTACAACATCGGCGCCATGACAGATTACACAGTAACGTCCATAGAGCTTTCTCCCGGCATCGATTGTCGCAGCGTCGGCGGTCTGGGCAGGTGGAGCGAGAACCTGGGCCTGTTCTAGCGGGACCGCCGGCAATCGTGCCGTGCCTCCCACCTTGAAAGCGAGGATTCGGCCGGTGTTGTAACGATGATCACCTGATTTCTTTGACAGGTCGCCGCCGAGGATTGCATAACCGCCGCCCCATCCTGCAAGAACGGCAATGTATTGCTGGCCATCGACTTCATAGGTCATCGGCCCAGCCATGATTGATGTCCGAACCGGCATCGACCACAGCTTTTCACCGTTGTCAGCTCTATAGATGTTGAAGTTGCCTAAAGTGTCACCTTGGGCAACCAGGTTCCCGGCCGTTGTCAAAACTCCGCCATTCCAGGGTGCCGCGTGTTCAGCGCGCCAGACCGCCCGTTGGTGAACCGGGTCCCACGCCAGCAGGTATCCTTTCTCACGATTCCACGCTGCCTGCTTTGCGGCGGGTTCGGTCAGCGGCGCCGCGGAACTCAGGCTGATGCCGAGATTGGGACCGATTGGAGAGCGCTTGTATGTGGTATCGACAGCGTAAGTGAGACTCTCCTCCTGGGCCGGTATGTACACTAAGCCCGTCCGCGGATTAAACGCCATCGGTTGCCAGTTATGTGCTCCATTTGGGTGCGGGCTTATATCGGCGGGCTTACCAGACACGTCGTAGCGGGCGCCACGATGTTCGATCGGGCGACCGGTTTTCGGGTCGATCCCGTCAGCCCAGGTAACCGGAACAAAAGGCTTGGCCGAGAGCAACTCGCCGGTTTTGCGGTCAAGCACGTAGAAAAAGCCGTCTTTGGACGCGTGCATTAATACTTTGCGGACGCGGCCATCCATTGTTAAATCCGCCAGCACCATATCCTGGGTGGTGTCGTAATCCCAAACGTCGCCCGGCACCACTTGATAATGCCAGGCGTATCTCCCGGTCGTAGCGTTGACGGCGAGAATTGAGGCCAGGAACCAGTTATCGCCGCCGCCGGGGCTCCGGTACTTCCGGACCCACTCAACGCCATTGGCAGTCCCGAAATAGATGAGGTCGAGGTCCGGATCATACGCAATTGCGCCCCATACTGTTCCACCTCCTCCCGCCTTCCACCATTGCCCGTGCCAGGTATTGGCAGCCTTGCTGAGGATCGGGTCTTCAAAGGGTCTCGAGGGGTCCCCCGGAACCGTGTAGAAGCGCCAGACGAGTTTGCCGCTGTTCGTGTCGTATGCCGAAACAAACCCGCGTACACCGTATTCGGAACCACTGCTGCCGATTATGACGCGGTCGTGAATGGCACGTGGAGCCGAGGTAATCGTATATGGCTTGGTCTTGTCGAACGTCTGCACGCTCCACACCGGCTTACCGGTCGTGGCATCGAGTGCAATCAAGCGGCCGTCGAGAGTGCCGACAAAGACTTTTCCCTTCCATACCGCCACGCCACGATTAACCGCGTCACAGCAGATTTTGATCAGGATCTCACGCGGAACCTGAGGATCGTACGACCAAAGCAGCCGCCCGGTCTTAGCATCGAGAGCCTTCACGATGCTCCACGCCGTCGAAACGTACATTACGCCGTCAACCACCAGCGGCGTGGCCTCCTGCCCGCGCGTGGTATCGAGGTCGTGATACCAGGCCAATTTCAAACCGCCGACGTTCGATGCGTTTATCTGGTCGAGCGGGCTGAAGCGCTGTTCGCTGTAGGTTCGGCTGTAGCTCATCCAATTGCCGGGATCACTGTCGGCGGCAATCAGCCGCGCTGCATCGACCTGCGCAGGTCGGCGCGCTTTCGCTGCCTCGCTCTGGGCATCAGCATAATGCAGCCAAAATACGCCTATGATGAAGAAAGACATCATCGCGGTTGCTGATACGATCGCTTTTTTAAACATAAGGCCACCCCCGGATTCCCTTTTCACGTGAACGGTCGTTTTATGCAGTGAAATACCAAAAATGCAAGGATTTTGGCCAGCCGTGACGAGATCACCCGGCTGGTGGTTTCAACGCAGCAACCCGGAGAGAAATTATGGCTTACGTGACCGCTGATGATGGCATCAAACTTTACTATGAAGAAGCTGGCCAGGGATTCCCCATCGTGTTTGTCCATGAATTTGGCGGTGACTTCCGTAGCTATGAACCGCAAATGCGCTATTTCGCCCGCGCCTATAGATGCATTGCTTACAACGCCCGCGGCTACCCACCTTCGGACGTTCCCAACGACGAGCAGGCGTATTCGCAAGACCGCGCGCGCGACGACATTCGAGCCGTGCTGGATGGTTTGAGAATCGGCAAGGCCCATATCGTCGGCATTTCGATGGGCGGCTTTGCCACCTTGCATTTTGGTATGGTTTACCCGGATCGGGCCCTTTCACTGGTATTGGGCGGCTGTGGTTATGGTGCAGAGCCCGACAAGCGTAATCAGTTCCAGGACGAAGCGGAAGCCGCTGCTGACCGTTTCGAGAAACTCGGTATCGCGGCAGCAGCCGAGTCGTATGCGCTCGGCGGAACCCGCGTTCAATTGCAGAACAAGGACCCGCGCGGATGGGCGGAATTTCGCCGGATGCTCAGCGAGCACTCGGCCCGTGGTTCCGCGTTGACGCTGCGGGGCGTGCAAAAGCGCCGGCCGTCCTTATTCGATCTAGCTGAGCAGATGAGCCAAATGCGCCTTCCGACCCTCATTGTCACCGGCGACGAGGATGATCCATGTATTGAAGCGTCGATCCTCATGAAACGCAGTATTCAGTCTGCCGCCCTGGTGATGTTACCTCGCAGCGGCCACGCTCTTAACCTGGAGGAGCCTGCGCTGTTTAACCAGTTTGTTGATCAGTTTTTTCACCAGGTAGAAAGCGGCCGTTGGCAGTTGCGCGACCCCCGCTCGGTTACCGGCAGGATCTTGTGACGGCCGGCCCAAGCGCCCGAGCTGCAATAGAGATTCTTGAGCAAGACGCAGTTACCGGATACGGCTCCATGACGAAGGCAAAGGAGAGAGTGGGGTGGGATCGACTTGGCAGGCGAATGTTCGGGATCGCAGAGAGAGTGGTCGAGGGCGATTCCGATGCCGGTTGTGCCTTATTGTGTTAATCTAAGCACATGAAACCACATAGCGGTGGCAACTCGAAGACGATGACGCTTCGGCTCGACGCGGACACGGTTGCACGGCTCGATGAACTTGCCGCGGCCACAGACCGCTCTAAGGCTTGGCTTGCGGCTGAAGCGGTCAAAACCTATATCGCCCTCAACGAATGGCAGACTAAAGCAATTCGCGACGCGGTAAACAGGGCAAACGGGAGTGACGCACGCTTCGTAAGCCATGAAGACGTTGATGCCTGGCTTGCTACTTGGGGTACCCGGAAAGAACGCAAACCACCGCTGTGAGAGTCCGCTGGCTCGACCAAGCGATCGAAGACCTCAAAGCCGTAAGAGGTTATATCGCAGGCCATAATCCTTCTGCAGCAGCCGATATCGCACAACGCGTCAGCGATGCCGTGAAAATGCTCAGCGACTATCCTGCGGCCGGGCGCGCAGGTCGCGTGCCAAATACCCGTGAGCTTGTAGTCTCGGGAACGCCTTACATCCTCCCCTACCGCGTGAGGGCCGAGACCATAGAGGTCCTTAGGGTACTGCATGGCGCCCAGCAATGGCCGGAACAGTGAGCATCCACCGCCATTAAAGATCACTGTAGACACTTGTGGGTGTGCCGCGGAGACAGCGCCTCTCATTCGATTTTGAATAAGCGGGTCTCCTCGATTAGCTGGTCAAGCCACTGCATGTAGGGGGTGCCGCCGGTACCGCGCGGATCGACAGTCCATCGGTTGATGTATTCTTGAGCCCATCCGTAATGGATGGAGCGGAATTCGGCAATAGCATCGAGCAGCGCGTTGAATGGCTCCTTGCTGGCCAGCGGCCGGATGGCCGGCATCGCCTCGATCTGCTGGAGTAGGCTTCGATGTTCAGCAGGCATGTAGTTTCTCATGTCAGCCAGGTGATTGGTGAGCATGGAGGGCTTGTGGGGAACTTTCATAAACGCCACCAGCGCCGGCATAACGCTACTTTGTGCACCGGTTTCGCCACGAAAATTCATCATTCCAGCTTCCGCTCCGATCCCTTCATAAGAAACGTTCTCGAAAAAGCGAATGTAGGGCCGGAAGGTCCGATAATAGAGGGTAGAATCCATGTGCTCAGGGATCCGCCGCAACACTCCGGCCTGCTGTCGAACGGCCTCGGCGATTTCCCATAGGCTCGCATCAATCGGGGCCTCCTCGTTGTGCATCAATGCGATTTGCACACGAGCTATCGCGTCAAGAATTCGCGCGGCGATGGCCTCTATTTCCACATGGACCAGGATGAACCAGTGCTCGTCGTAAAGATGGACGAAGTTCTGGATGGTGTCGATGTTACCAAGCGCAATCGGGCAATCCTTCCGAAAGCGTTTCCAGTTGCACAGCGCGTAACCGTCATAACTCAGGATCGGCGGGCGGCGCAGCAACTGGCAAGCACGATAAAGTGGCGCGGCCAGATTTGCCGGCAACGTTTTCGCGGGCGATTCACCCACCTGATTGACGTACGCTGAAGCGAGAAATCCGACCCGAACATAATAAAGTCTCAACGCCCCCAGGTCCTCTGGACGCGTGCCCTCATTCGGCCATAGTGGAATGCTAAGGGACCGCGCATATCGTCTGAAACCGCGGTCTTGTAAGAGACTTGGCAGGTCTCGACCGATCTCATCGAGAGCAGCAAATTCGGATTGTGGCGGAAATGCGGTAAGCGGGTCGGTTTCGGGCAGAAAACCTCTGGTGCGGAAATGCTCGCTGATAGCTTTGAGAGCGCTCGGCGTTGACTGCGAGATAGCATGGGAGGCGGGTAAAAGCTCGCTGCTCATGAATTCGGCTGCTCCTGGGACCAGGTTAAGATAAGACCGCAGCTTTCAGCCCTCCACTTATGCATCGCATCGACGTGTGGCGGGTTACTGAAGGCCGCGCCTGCGACTTAATCGCATGGCCCTCTACTAAACAGTAGCGCGCGCCGGCTGGATACGCACTACTGATATATGGGCGATGACCGGAATTGCCCAAACCTGAATAGCGAGAGCCGCGTATGACTATAACCGTGGGAAGTCTCGGCCGATTACAGAATGTCAGCCAGCGGGGTGCAGACCTGGTGTTTTCATTCGAAAGTTCCGATCTCGTTTTGAGTACACCGTTGCCGAATGTCATTCGTCACACCTGGGTTCCAACTCATTGGCGTCTCTATACTGAGCCGGTGAGGGAGGCGCACGCGGCCGTGCGCCGTTTCTGGCCAGCACAACGTCCACCAAGACTGAGAGAAGCGTCCGGCAAGATTTACGTAGAGGCAGGAGATTTTCTGATCGAAGCCACTCGTGATCCATTTCACCTGCGCTATTGCACCGCTGATGGCCGTCCCTTGCTCGAAGAAATCGAGCAGGGCGGATTATCGTGGTCTTATTGGGACTACTCGCTCCGTTATGTGCTGTCGCCCGATGACCATTTCTACGGCATGGGGCAGGCCGACCAGCTCTCCGGCTCAGTCGAATTGGATCATCGTGGATACCTGCGCGATGTGTGGAATCAACATTCCCCCCCTGCGGTCACGATTTTCCCCTACGTATTAAGCCTGCGTGGCTATGCGTTGCTGGTCGATAATCCGTGTCGCGCCAGCTGGGATTTAGGCCACACCGACCAGCATACTTTTTCTTACCGGGCGCGCGGCGGCGGCCTGCAGTATTATGTCGTCCTCGGCCCCGGTATGCCGCGTCTGTTGCAAACGATGCTGGAGCTGACCGGCTATCCACCACTGCCACCGCGTTGGGCGTTGGGCTTGCTGCAGTCGCGCTATGGCTACCGGAACCGGCAGGAGTTGGAGAGTATCGCGCGCTCATTTCGCGAGCGAGAGTTGCCCTGCGACGCGCTGATTTTGGACGTATTCTGGTTTCGTGAGATGGGAGACCTGTCATTCGATGCACAGAAATGGCCGGACCCACGCGAAATGATCGCGCGGCTCAAGCAGCAGGGCTTCCGTACGATTGTCATAGAGGAGCCGTATTTGACTCGCCAGAGCCGAAACTACCCCGAAGCCTTTTCACGTGGTTATCTCGCCCGGCGTTATGACGGTTCCCCGTATATGTTCGATTTTTGGCCGGGCGAATGTGGCCTGTTCGATTTCTCAAATCCGGCGGCACGCGCATGGTGGACCGAAAGACACCGGCCACTGCTCGAATTGGGCATCGACGGCTGGTGGACTGACCTCAATGAGCCGGCCAAGCATTTTCAGGACATGGCGCAGCATGCCGGACCGGCAGCCGCGGTTCACAACTTGACCGGCCTCTGGATGCAGCAAGCGGTGTATGATGCGCATCAGCAGTACGCTACGGAAGAACGAGTATTCATTCTGAGCCGGTCTGCATTTCCTGGTTCCCAGCGCTACGGAGCGGCGCTGTGGTCCGGTGACGTAGATAAGACTTTTGCCTCGCTGCGTAAGCAAGTCGCAGTCGGCCTGAGTGTGGGCTTGACCGGAATACCGCTATGGGGCAGCGACATTGGCGGATTCGGGTTCGTCGGCGAGTGCACCAGCGAATTATATGCCCGGTGGTTCGAGTTTAGCGCCTTCTGCCCAATTTTCCGGCCGCATGGAGATCAGCAGGAGTTGCGCGAACCGTGGCAGTTCGGCACCGAAGTCGAAGCGATCTGCCGCAAGTATCTGCAAATTCGCTATCAACTCTTACCGTATATATATAATGCGCTGCATGAGGCCTGCACCACCGGAATTCCCATCATGCGCC
Source organism: Candidatus Binataceae bacterium (assembly GCA_024281015.1). Lineage (GTDB taxonomy): Bacteria > Desulfobacterota > Binatia > Binatales > Binataceae > JAMXLL01. The sequence continues at coordinate 4,922 of JAMXLL010000034.1, read as the reverse complement.
CGCTGGTCCTGCAATATCCAACCGATCCTCAGGTCCTGAACATGGCCGATGAATACCTGTTTGGGCCGGATATTCTGGTCGCACCGGTTCTGGATCAAGGAGCACTGGAGCGTACTGTCTATCTTCCCGAGGGTACCTGGATTGACTATTGGTCTGAAGAAATCCATCCAGGGCAGCGATTCATTACCAGCCAAGCCCAACTCGACACAATTCCCCTATTTGTTCGCCAGGGTGCTATCATCCCGACGGGACCGCATATGCAGTATTCCTCACAGTATGCGCTGGACCCTCTGACCCTGCAGATCTATCCCGGCCGCGATAACTCGCTGACGCTATATGAGGACGATGGTTCAAGCACAGCGCATCAGAACGGCGAGCATGTCCACACGAGATTCGAAGTCAGCCACAACGATAACGCAGTTACCTGTCATGTGGGACAGACGATCGGGAAATTCGCAGGTTTCATCTCCGCACGCTCCATTATTCTGAACATTCATCAACCGGCGCCGGCCACCGCTGTAAGCTGCGATGGCACTGCTATTCCCGCAGTTCAGACGGCCGCAGCTCTAGGCGAGGTGCCGGCAAGTTGGTTTTGGGACCAACGCAAGCGGGTACTCTCTATCAAGCTACCCGCGGCGAATGAGGACCGAACCATTCGAGTTGTGTGAAGCTTTGGCGGAGGTTCACTAATGAAAGAGATTGGGCGGCGTGAATTTATCAGGACCGGCGCCTTGGCAGGACTTGGTTTCGGATTGAGCGCACTCGGCAGCGTCGCCGCAGCGTCTATACCGAACAACCCGCGGGTCCTTCGATATCAACTATTGGGACGCACCGGGATGCGGATTTCTGATATCTCCTTTGGCGCCGATCGCCTCTCGAGCGGTCAGGAGGACCTCGTCCGCCACGCCTTTGATTCCGGGATCAATTATTTCGATACGGCCGAAACCTACCGGGATGGTGATTCCGAATCCACGCTCGGTCGTGCACTGCAGGGCAAACGCCATCGCATATTTCTGGCATCAAAAACCCTCGCCTGGCGCGACACAAGCCGGCAGACGATGATGCAGGCCCTGGAGGGAAGTCTGCGCCGGCTGCAAACCGACTACGTGGATGTGTATTTCAATCACGCGGTGAACGATCTCGAGCGGCTTAAGAATCCCGAATGGTATGCATTCGTAGATTCCGCCAGGCAGCAGGGCAAGATTCGCTTCAGCGGCATGTCGGGTCATGCCGGACATCTGCAAGAATGCCTCAACTATGCAATCGAGGGAGGCAGATTCGACGTAATCCTGTGCGCCTACAACTTCGGGCAGGATCCGCGCTTTTATCAGCGATTTCTCGGCGGATTCGATATGGTCGCACGCCAGCCGGACCTGCCGCGTATTCTCACCAAAGCCCGCCATCGCGGTGTCGGCGTGATCGTCATGAAGACGCTGATGGGCGCGAGGCTCAACGATATGCGCCCGTATGAACGCGGCGGCGCCACCTATTCTCAGGCGGCCTTTCGCTGGGTACTGTCCAATCCTGATGTCAACGGCCTGATCGTTTCGATGGCCACTCGGGAAGCCATTAATGAGTTCCTGGGCGCTTCCGGTTCGCACAGTCTTCATGCCGAAGACCTGCCTCTGCTCCAGCAGTACGCAAGCCTCAATGGTGCTTCCTATTGCAGGCACGCCTGCAATGCATGCGAAGACTCCTGTCCCTCCGGAGTCGCAATCGCCGATGTAATGCGAACACGGATGTATGCGGTTGATTATGGGGATGCGCGAATGGCGCGTGCCGAGTACGCCATACTCGAGCGTAACGCTGCCGCCTGTCTGAGCTGCAGCTCGAAACCCTGTGCCACGGCCTGTCCCCATGGCGTGAGGATAGCCGAGTTAACTGCACCTACTCACCGGCTGCTGGTATGACAATTTCCGGGCAGCAAGACTGCGCATTCGGTAGAATAGCGCGCGCTCGCAGATCGCGGCTAGATAAAACACCCCAACCAGCGGTGGAAGAACACTGGCTATTCTTACCGGCAGCCGCAGTGGCGGTGCCCAGGCAAGTACAATGACTAATATATAGTTGAAAATCCCAGCCCAGTGGCCAAGCCGGCTTTTGACTGGAACGGCGGAATGGCGCACCAGGACAGAATCCAGCGCATATTGGGCAAATGATACAGCGACCAAGGCAGGCAGATACGCCGGAATTGCTCCCGCGTATGCTTCGCACGCTAGTGCAGCCAAAATGAATACAATGTCTGCCGTGTTATCCACCCAGCGCCCGAAATGGCTGGTGGAACGCATGCGACGCGCGATATAGCCATCGAGGATGTCCGACGCTGCACAACACACGGCAATTGCGCCCAACGCGTGGGACTCAGAGCGGCTGTGGAAGAACACCACGATCCAGACCGCCGCTAACACCAATCGCGAGGCGCTCACCAGGTTTGCGCTCTGCGCCCGAAACCGATGCGGGCTCGGGGTGTGAACTGGCGGTTGGTTCGCCACAGTCACTATTACTTCGACTCGATCGAGCTCGACCGCAGGCCGGTGAGGCTTGGCGCCGGAGCTCCCGGTTGCGACCTGAAACCGTGAGGCAGCAAGCGAAGGGGGGTAATCTCGATGGCTACTCTTCCTCCTGACGCGAAACTCGATCGGGTAGGACGGTGCAGACCGAGCCAGGCCATCAGGTACTTTTTGGGAAAGTTCTCGACGATCTCCTGAACGGTCATGGGATCATCGCTGAATTCCGCCGCTCCGATGAAGGCAATGCCGCGCCGGCTGCCGATCCAGACCAGTACCGGGCTGCCGCGCCGAATCCGCCGCACGTGCCAGCTACCCGGCCCACTCTGCATCAAAATTTTGTGACGCGACGAGATTGTGAACCAGAGCGGCGCAGCAGTGCTCTGTGTGCCGTCGTTCCGAACCGTAGCTACATAAATAACGCGAGCCCGGATCAATGATTCGAGTTCGCTGTGCGAAAACTGAAATTCCTGGTTGTCGTCCATCGCCGACATCAGCATTGCCGGGTAAATCCTTGCCTCAGAGCCCTTCGGCGTAGGCAGCTTGCCCGGCCGCTGTTTCGAGCATCGTCAGCTCGCGGCTTGCGTAAGGCAGAAAGAGCAATCCGATCAATCCGTTGCAAAACATAAACGTAAAATGCGCTGCCAGACTATACGCCAGGATTTTTGGCTCGGCAGCATTGGCCGAGAAAAATAGCAACCAGGCTGCCTGGCTTGTACCCAGATGTGCGACCGAGATGGGCAGTGCAGCCGCCAGGAACACCAAAGGCAGGAACAAAACCAGTTTCACGAAGGGAATCGCAATGCCGTACAAGGCCAGGGCGAAATGCTGTGCCAGCAACGCCAACGCAAAGGACGGCGCCTTGATTGCCAATACAATCCCGTAATCGAGAGGGCGTGCCATGACAAAACTGCGGCTTATCGAGCCCACCCGGGTATTATTGATCCAAGCACGGACCCTCCCGTTACGGCGCGCCTCCGCAAACAGAGCCATCATCATGGCCAGCACACCCCAGGCCACCGCGTACGCGATTCGAAGCACATGAACCAGGGCCGCCTGCTGAGCCGAGGCGGGCCGATATAGAAGAACGCCTGCGGTCGAAAAGAGGAAGAGTTGATAGATTTCCATCAACGCTATCAGCAAAATCGAACTTAGTATCTCCAGGAATGGCACCTGAGCCTTGCGATGCAGGTACCATGCTACTCCGCCTTGTCCAAGATTGGTGTTGATCAGCGACAGCACATACATGCTGGCGCGGATCGGCAGGATCTCTCGAAAGCGCAGCGGTTTGTTGAAGCGCCTGATTACCCAGGTCAGGCAAGCGGAATCGATTAGCCAGAAAATCGCCGAATAGGGCAGAAATACCCCGACAAATTTAAGAGCCGGCGCCTGCTGGAGCGCGCCTGCGACCCTGGCTATCGGGATCCGCCAGAAAATCAGCCCGAATATGAGCAGGGTCCCGAAATACGGCAGCAGCTTTATCCATGGCCGGTTGCGAATCTTGGTCCGATGGGCGGTTGAAATCTTGCTTTCGTGCACCGCCCTTATTCTGCCTGCACCCACTGCAGTTTGAAAAGATCCTGAATGATCGGCCGACAAACCGGATTGTTTTGTGAGAGAAGGCAAAGGGGTGCCGTGACCTGTCGCGGGGTGGCTGTCCGATAGCTAGCTCGTGGCGACTCCGCCAAGCTGTTGCAATACATACATTCCATCCATGCTTTCCCAGTCCTCCTGAAATTTGCCATTAGCAATGCGGGAAAATAACAATCGAAGTGAACGTGACCTGCTTACCAGTTGGAGCGATACCCATGAATTCGCGCTTGTGAGTCCCGCGGGCAGAGGCTCGGTAAACAACCTTATCTCCCTCCGCGACCATGTCCTCTATCGTGAAGCGGATATCAGGAAAGGCGCTGTAGGCCGCCGTGTTGTTTGCGAGACCGTTCACGTGGGGCATCGAGGAATTGTGATACGTGTAACTGGCCGCAAAGAACTCATCGATGGGCGCGAACGGGTCATTGTTTATGTAGTCGACAAATCGGCGCACTAGGGCTTTATTCTCATCCTGTAATGACATGGTCCTGCCTTCCTATTATGTCTCCGCGACTCTAGCGCGTCAGCTTCGAACTTCGCGCAGAACTTTCGGCCCTCGCGATTATCGTTGCCACATTTCGAAAAGCGCATTCCCCCTTAACTGGACTCGGGCATCTCTGACGTGGCACAGGCTTTAGCCTGTGATGTCCTTACCAAACAATCACTTGTAGCATCAGATGGTCTAGTTCAGACCCCGCTTACCGGATTGTGCCAGTCGCGCTCGACAGGCGAAGTTCAGTCTTCGATCGAAAGTTTACCAACTAAGTAGCTCCAGGCACGCAAAATGGGGCAAGTTGCGGCGCCTCACGCCGGCCATTGGGATTT
>JAMXLL010000033.1 GCA_024281015.1 Candidatus Binataceae bacterium | reverse complement strand
GTAGGCGGGGAGCTATCGCCGCCTGGTGAACTCGCCGACCAGATGGGACTACAACTCCAGCAGCAAGCGGGAGTCGCCGCGCTCCTCGCAATCGCGACTCGAGTGACGGCGCCTTCGCCCCTTGCGGATACCAGGGCTGATCTCACTCGGTTGGCCCTGACCCGACCACAGCCGATGGTGGGCGCCCATCGTAAGCCCCGGCGTGCTTCTGCCGTTCCCCTGACAGAAGCCAAGCCGGTGATCCGCGAAACGAAGTGGGAGCTAGGCCCAGATGAGGCGACTTTTCATGCCCAGCAGGAGGCCGGCATAGCAGCTCTTATCGCGATAGCAACGCACGCCGCCAAGTTCTAACCGGCAGCGTTTGCCCGCATCTTTGATCCTGTCTATCGGTGAAGTGGTGTACGCTGGTGAACAATTTCTTGCAGTAGGAGCCGGCCCTACCACGGGGCGTACCTCTTTAGCTAGCGCTTCGAAAGGAGTTGAACTTATGGAAGCCCCGATCTTTATCAGCGAGCTTGAGCTTACCGAGCCGATCATGGGAATCACGTTGCCGGCGCGTGAAGAGGGGCCAGACTACAACGGCGCCCGATTGCTCGTTAGGATGCAGCATCTGCCCGTAGGGTACGTTTTGGTTCCGCCTGATTCCCTTGATCCAAATGGGATTTCGCAGCAGGTATGGGCAGAACTGGCAAAAGATATCAACAGGCTTCGCTCGCAGGCCGGACTGGCAGCTCTCGACACCCTACCCATCGACGGCATCAAGACAGAAGAGAGTCTGGCTTGTAAAGCAACCGACTGCCCTTTGGTGACCGTTGTGCTGTGCACGAGGGAGCGCCCTGACAGCGTCGTATCGACGCTGCGTGGGCTGACCTCCATGCAATACCCTTTGTTCGAAGTCGTGGTGGTCGATAATGCACCTAGTTCTAATGCGACCAAGGAAGCCGTCCTGCGAGAGTTCGGCAGCGATTCTAGAGTTCGATACATATGCGAGCCTCGGCCAGGGCTTTCGTGCGCGCGCAATCGCGGAGTAAAGGAGGCCGTTGGCGACATCATAGCCTTCACTGACGATGACGTGAAGGTTGACCCTTGGTGGCTCGACGGCATCATGAGGGGCTTCAGGGCCGCACCCGATGTTGCCTGCGTCACGGGCCTTGTCGCAACCGCCGAGATCGAGAACGCTGCACAGCTCTATTTCGACCTGCGTGCAGGCTGGGGAAATCTTCTTGAGCGAAAGATCTTTGACCTAACCGAGCATCGCGACAAATCTCCACTGTATCCTTACGCGCCCGGGATGTTCGGAACGGGGGCTAATTTTGCTATATACGGCAAGGTTCTCAATGAACTGGGCGGTTTCGACGAGGCTCTTGGCGCTGGTACCCCTTCCGGAGGAGGAGAGGATCTCGAGATTTTTATAAGCGTGATCCTCAATGGTAACCGGCTTGTTCACGAGCCTTCTGCGCTTGTGTCACACTATCATCGTTCCGACGTGCGTGAGCTTGAGAAGCAGATGACGGGATATGGGTCGGGCTGCACGGCGGCAATAACGGCAATACTGATGAAAAATTCCCGGGCCAGACGTGAGGTGCCGTTCAAGGCCGCAAGCGGCGTAATGCATATATTCACCTTGCGTAATAGAGTAAGACATAATTCCACTCTTCCCTCTGGGCTGATGATACGGGACGTGAGGGGAATGCTATCCGGACCCAGGCTATATTTCAAAGGCCGACACAAGCTCCGCCGATAGACGGCCCATGCTCGGACAGAAGGATAGATCTGTGAAGATTGCGTTTCTCATACTTAACCATCGAGGGCCCGCGCAGCTCGTTCGGCTGCTGACCACACTGCGATCGCAACTTCAAGATTCACCGATCGTAGTGCACCATGATGTATTTAACAACAACGAAGTCTCTCGCGCGCTGATCGAATCTATTGATAACGTGCACCTGCTGACAAGCGAAAACCGAGTCACCTGGGGCGATTTCAGCCTGGTCGATGTCTGCTCCTGGTCGCTACGGTGGATGCGCGAGAACATCGAATTCGATTGGATCGTGCTACTGTCTGCCCAGGACTACCCTATAAAGCCGCTCGCCAACCTGGCGGATGATCTTGCTAAAAATGGTACGGAGGCGGTAATCGGGACGGCTCCAATCAGCCAACTTCCGCTGTTCAAGCGAATGCAGCTGCGCCGCCGTTATCTGTATCGGTACCGGCTTACGCCCGCGGCTCAGCCGAAATGGTTCCCTCGCAGAATACAAGACGTTCTTCATCGAATTACCAGGGTTTCGATACTGGCACTGAATAACCTGCAGCCTTTGATTAAGATATACCGCCTGGACGGTAGCTCTTACCGAATCGGTTGGCGAGCAAGCAATACGCCGTTCGACCGCAGCTGGCCCTGCTGGTACGGCTCGCAGTGGTTTGCGCTGTCACGAAGAGCGCTCAATTATGCGCTGGACTATATGGTTGATCATCCGGAACTTGCGAACTATTACCGCGGCACCCTGGTTCCTGATGAATCAATTCTGGCTACCATCATAAATAATGCGCCCAACCTGCGGGTAGCCAACGGCGAGGTGACCTATACCCGTTGGGCGAATTCGACGATATCGCATCCCGATATTTTTCAAGCGGAGGATTTTTCCGTTCTCGCCGCTGCGCCGCAGTATTTTGCCAGAAAATTCGATATGGACGTGGATCCAAACATCCTCGATGCTCTCGACGAATTCATCGGGCAAGCTGTCGGTCACAAAAACGGCAACGAGGACGCCGCAACCGCCTCGGATCATGGCTCGTGAGTGCGAAAGTTCCAGGAGACAGGGTCGCGGTGTGGCAAGTAGGGTAGAGTCTGAACATGGCTAAACTTCCTAGCGGCATACGACACAATTTCGATCTGTTGCTCGATGACATGGGCAATTACATTCTCTGTTTCGGCCTTCGCCGCGGCTGCCTGCTCTTTCTCTCCAAGAAATTCCGAGGTAGGTCTGATAAGAAGACAGTGCTAGCCAAAGTCCCAGGCACCGAGGTTAAGCTATGGGTGCGGCTGGACACTTCCGATGTGGCGGTCTTTGTAGATACCTTCCATCGGAAGGAACATGAGTGGGGATTCGCCAAGGAGCCACAGGTAATCCTGGACTGCGGTGCGTACACGGGGTTTTCGCCCGTTTATTTCGCGATCACCTTTCCCGGGGCTCGCGTGATCGCTGTTGAGTCAAGCAAGGAGAACTTCGAGCTATTGGTTAAGAACGTCTCGACATTCAAGAACATTGAGGCAGTCAACGCCGCGCTGTGGTGGAAGAGCGGTTCGCTTGAGGTGACAGATCCTGACCGAGGCGCGTGGGGCCTCACGGTGAGCGAGCCGAAGACGGTCAACGGCGAAGATGAAGATGACGAATCCAGATCGACGGTCTCGACCGGCTCTACCGTGTCAGCCCTCACGGTAGCTGACATAATGCGGGACCACGGGATCGGCCGAATCGATCTCCTCAAGCTGGACATCGAAGGTAGCGAGAAGGAAGTGCTTTCTGCTTCAGGCCCCTGGATAGACCGAGTGGAGGCAATGTCGGTAGAACTGCATGACAGATTTAAGGCAGGCTGCACTCGGGCGTTCTACAACGCTGTCGCCGACTTTCCAATCGAGCTGTACCGCTACGAGAAAATACTAGTCGCACGGGATGGTTCCCCGCTAATCCACCGTTAACCTAGCGCCGGGTCGGCCAGGAGCGGCAAGCTGATGACTTAATTGGGCCTGAACTACGGCAACAAAGCGGCTCCCGATAAGAACCACCGATATCACTGTCAGCGTGACAGCGAAAACCTGGAATGTTCGCGCGTATCCAAGCCATCGGCCGCTCGGCTCCAAGCGCATGTATTCCCATGCCAGAAAGGCGATTGCCGCCAAAGCCGTGATCAGGCCGCCAAGGACTGGATTGCTACCCAAGACATTTACAATACCCACTTGTAGTGCCCGCCTAACCATCATCGCATTTGCTGTCGGGAGTTGTTCGTCTGGTAACGATTCTGATTGCGTTGACGGTATAGAATAATCGCTAGCACGCACGTGGTCGCTGGAATCGCCAACTCAACCTTGGGATGCCATAGATGGAGAGAAACGCTCACGAGAGCCAGCATCATCAATGCGGCAACGTTGACCGCAAGCCCGACCATCAAGCATTCACCCCATCTTGATCCCGTTGCTAGACGATAGGCCAGGCAACCCGGCCCAAGGAGTATTCCGCCGAGCGCCGCGATGAACTGAATAGGCTGCCCGACGTTGATTACGGGCATCGCAATTGCGAGAATGGCCAGCACAGCTGAGGCGCCGATGATCGTTATTTCTGTGCGGTTGCTGTTCACCTGAGCGCCTTCTTGGATTGTCCAGTCTTCGAAGCCGACGACTTCTTAGCCTCTGGGTGCGGGATGTACTGGAAGATCTCGGCATCAGGGTTGGCGTACCGAAGCTTGTAGTCCGCCGAATGCGCGAGCATGCCCTCTACCGTCGCACTCCAGTTCTCGGGCAATCCGTTGACCAGCCAGCCGTACGCTGCCTGATCCGCAGTGAAGATAACAAAGCCGCCCTTGGGATTTCCGGCGACTGCCGTTGTTATCTGAGTCAACGTCTGGGGCCCGATCGTGTCAATTCCAACTGTTTCGTACTGGAAGTTGACTAGCTGGGTGTATCGCCACGTAATGAATGAGTTCTCGCTGACGAGAGTGCTTCCCGGAGGCGCTATCCGGTAGAGCATGTTGGTAGCAGCCAGTTCGCCAGGCAACTCCATCTCGTAGAGTTCGTTACCCCAGCGCGCGACGAGGAAGAGAGGAGTGAGCAGCAACAGCGTGCAGGTAAGCGCCACTTGGCCGTGCCAGAACCGGGGGAGCGTGGAGATGAGGGCCGCGATAAGACATGCAGCACCGGGCAAACTGAACAGGTAAACTCGCAGCACTCCCTCACCGCCATAGTCGCCTCCGGCGATCGTGCTGAAGGCAGCGAGGAACAGGAGCACGACGGCCGCCCGGTTCCCGTTCCTGGGTCGCCAGACGATCGCACCGAGCATGGCGAGGCCCCAGACAAGCACAGATATGACCAAGCGACCGTCGACGACGAGCTCGTGGGCGGCGTTGCCTGACACACGTTGTGTCACCCCGGAGCCTACGTTGCCGCCGACGTTGCCCAGGCCGCCGATCATCATGCCAATGTGTCCGGACCAGAAACTCGACGCTCCATAGCAGATCCAGCCGACAGCTATCAGTGACACCACCACGGCCATGCCCCGGACCCTGGTCCTGCCTGAGACGACCAGAATTGCGGTGGTGACGACAGCC
>JAMXLL010000032.1 GCA_024281015.1 Candidatus Binataceae bacterium | reverse complement strand
GGCAGCCAGGTGAATCAGGGCTACAATTCAGAGCTCATACGATCCAGCGCGACCTACGCCAGCGGCTTAACGCGCACTGATGCGGTGACAACGGCCCACTACCTTTACCAGCGCAGTTACAGCAATTCCTCGATCAACAACGATCTCTGGCGGAGCGTTTATCTCGATAGCCTAGGACGCATCAAGGAGTCATACGAGCCGGAAGGCGATACCGACAAGCGCAAGATGACGTACCGTTACGACCTGTTAGGGCGACTCGTTGAGCGGACGGACTCGGTGCTCGCGTACCAGAATCAATGTACCGGCACGCCCGATCCTAACTATGGTGGTCGGTTGTGTGCCGGCTACACTGCCGGTTTTGACGGCCGGGACACTCTAGTGTACGACGCCGTGGGCAATATCACTTCGAGCTTTGGCTCGGCAGGAAATGGCGCCGCGACGTATGCTACCGGAAACCGCATCGCCAGCTGGCCCGGCTTCACGTTCACGAACGATTCAGCGGGGAATGTCACCCGCAAGCACAATACCAGCTCCGGAGCCAATACGGATTATACATGGAGTGCGGATGGGTTGCTTACGCGTGTAGTCAACGCTTCAGACACCACTTATTACGACTACGATGCAGCCGGCCAGTTAGTGCGCAAGCGCAAGGGCAATGGCGTGGTCTCTCGCCACTTCTGGTGGGACGGCGGCCAGCTCATTGCCCAACTGGATTCGACCCTCACCAAGCGAGTCAGCGAGTACGCGTATTATCCCGGCGTCGATCAACCAGCGGTTCTGATGACGGGAGCAACGAGTATCACGAACACGTATCATTACCAGCAGGATGCCTTGGATAACGCGTACGCGCTGGTCAAGGATGATGGCACGCTTACGAACTACATGCGTAGGGAGGATCCCTGGAGCCACGGCGACTGGGTACTCGGAGTTCTTACGCCAGGGGATACGAATCGGCTTGAGTTCAAGGGCTTGATAGTCGAGAACTCGATGTATTACGCACGTGCGCGCTGGTATGATCCCCAGATTCACCGATTCCTATCGGAAGACCCAGCGGGGATCTCTGGCGGAATAAACCTGTACACGTTCGCCGCCAACGACCCCGTGAACAGCTCCGATCCGAGTGGCACATTCGCGGCCGATGACCGAGGAATTTGCAGCTTTATGCTCGATCGGTGCCCCGGCGACATGTCTAGTCTTGAGGCATTTGAACTCTCAAACGCGATGATTGCGAGCTACTTGGATTTTCTCTATGGTAATGGAGCTGGCGCACAATTTCCGTTCGACGAGAACGGTGTTTACGTCGGCTCGTGGAGAATCAGAACCATAGGAGGCCTTCCACTCCTCGGGGCGCATCATCTAGCCATCGCAGTGCAAGACGCGAACGGTGCACGAGTATTTGAGTTATTCGGCTGGATCGAGTGCAACCACCTAACGCCAGACTGCTTCAACAATGGTGGTCGTACACCCCATTATGGGAGCTTTTCTGACTATGCGCCTTGGCTGCAAGTAGCACCCGAGAACGATATCTGGAGATGGGTCCAGGATATCGGATGGGTAATTCAGGATTTTACTAACTGCGACTATGCTTTGGGCGATTCTAACACTTTCGTGGGGTTGGTGTTCTCATACGCTGGCTTCACTCCGTCACCAGAACAGAAGGCCGCGTGGGGTTGGACCCCGGGCAACAATGTGACTGCTCCTAACAAGCCGTGTCGAAAAATGTAGCGACGACTTTTGGGATCGGAGGGAGCACCGAATCGAGCGTCGTCCGATGCTCCCTCTATCGCACTCCTAATGCGCCATCATTCACATACACATAGCTTGCCGGGAGTTCTGATGAATAAACGCCGATTCTGGTCCTTCTTTCTCGCGGTAGCGCTTCCGTCGTGCCAGCGCACGCGCGTTATAGCGAACAAGCCCATCAAGCTGGGGAAAACACCGGTCCGAATCGCGATGGATGGTGGAAAGAGTTCGGGCCCGACACGCGAGCTGTGTTTGAGGATGTCACAGGAAGATGTAGACTCAATCGAGAAGGCATTCGAGGGTACGCGGAAACGGCAGTCGCCGATTCATGTCGTATTGCTTACAGTGCGCGGGGTTCCCGATACGCTTGATGCGCAGCTACTCAGGCGGGACGCCATGACGCTCTGTCTGTGGGATCACGGTCTTGGAATTCCCACCCTCCCGCATTCCATACACAGTGGCGCGACGTCAACAGTTGGGGATTTGCCGCCCAGAACGGCGCAGTACACCGCTGTCGAGCTCAGCTCCGATCGACCAATACGAGTATCAGAGGTCCGCTGGTGGAGCGGTCAAAGGACTGGTGTGCCGTGAAGCAGGCGCGCCGCGGCCATCACGTCATCGCCGAGGATCTCGCCCCACTCCTCGAAGCCCTTGTTCCACGTGAGCACCGCCGCCGCTGCCCGTTCATAGTGCCGCGACAGTTGGAAGAACAGCTGGACGCCGGTGCGCGTGATCGGCAGATAGCCGATTTCATCAATGACTAGGAGCGACGGGAAGACGAGCGTCTTCAGGCGGTGCCCAGATGGCCCGCCTGCTGCGCCTCCTCAAGGGAGGCAATGAGATCGGCCAGCGTGCCGTAGTACACGCGCCGCCCACTCTCCGCGGCCGCAATGGCGAGACTGATCGCCAAGTGCGTTTTGCCGACGCCCGGAGGCCCGAGAAAGATCACGTTCTCTTTGCGCTCGACAAAGCCGAGAGTGTGCAAGCTGTCGATCTGCTCGCATTTGATCGACGGCCAAAACGAGAAATCAAACTCGGTCGGCGTCTTCACGACCGGCAAGCGCGAGGAGCGCATCGCCGCTTGCGGCCGGGCTACTGTTGCGCAAGGCGATCTGCGCGCCTAACAGCGCTTCCACGAGCACTGTTGAACGGATGTTCCCAACGTGTGAAATTTTGGTCGGTGTTTCTGAGCAAAATCAGACGGGCGCTAACATAAACCGGCTCGCGTCGGGCTCTCTGGCGCGACGCGACGTGGGACGAACGACCGCCGTCGGCCGTTAGGTATCGTCGTGATCAAACGACGATTCCTGTATTTGCCCCGCCACGGGGGCTGGTTACCGTTGGTTATCGTTGCGGCTCGAATATGCGCTAACAACTTGGCGCGTACTGAAGTAGGCTGGACGTATACCGTTGATTCTTAGCGCATTACGCAACAGAGGCCTTGTTTTCGTGCCGCTTCCCAAGCTGGACGTCGTGGGTTCGAGTCCCATCGCCCGCTCTGTTAACGAGTCAAATCAGCACTTACTGAACGGGCCTGCCGATCTCGGCAGGCCTTTTTTGCTGCCCCCAACGGTGACCACCACGGTGACCAGCATATCGCTGCTTGGTCACCGTTGCGCTGTAGAGCGGAACAGATGTCGTCCATGTCCTAGATCGGAGCGGAGTTACGGGCGGAGCTCAAGCAACGCTTGTCGTTAGGCTATTCGAACGTCGGCCAGCTAACGCAGCTGGCATTCCACAGTACTCCGGGCGTGTGTCTCGCGTTCTCGCTCGCTATTCGATGGGTGGAAAAAAGGAACGCCCCGCCGACGCGAGTGCCGGCACCGATTCGATTACGAGCCATCCCGCTGCGTAGCTCGCACCGCTTCTGAAGAGCGACATATTGAACGCGGAAAATGCAACAGCCCCAGCGCTAGTGCGTTGGGGCTGCCAAGTATGTCCTTCGGAGAATCAGCTTCGTGAGTACTGGCGGCGCAGTAACTCCCAGACCAGGAGATACCACAGGAGCAGGGCAAGCGACATCACTGAAACAGAGGCGACGATAGCGGTCGGAATGGCTATCACGAGGGGCATTCGTTTCGTGCCCACCACGGTCAGTATGGTTGCTAGGACGACGCCAGTGAATGCCCCTACCCCGGCGCCCCATTTGAGCCTGCGCCTCACGTAGTTTCGCTTGCCTTCTGCTTGCAACTCCTTCCATCTCTCGGTTGATGGTCGCAAATCTCTTCTCCGGGTTAAAGATGGCTAAGTATCAGCATGCAGCCCCAGCAATTAGTGCTCCCACGGCTGCGCCGGCCGCACCGCCAATCGCGACGAAGCTGGCCGCCTGCTTCCATCGCTCATGCGTCATCGATTCGATCGCAGCGGGTTGCTCGACCCGAACCTCCACGTCACCGACAGACAGACGCATCGCTCGCGAGGTCGTAGACCAATTCGCAAGCAAGTCGCTGTTCCGACAGCGCGTGGACGAAAAACTGCGCGCCCGATTGGACAGCTTTCTTCGTGCAACCGAATCGCTTCACCCGCCACCGGAGCCGCTACGCTCGTACATGGTGACTTCAACTCACCGAACATCTTCGTACATCGAGTCGACGGACGCTGGACCGTGGCTGCGATCCTTGACTGGGAATTTGCGTTTGCCGGTTCGATTCTCTGCGATGTCAGCAACATGCTGCGTTATGAGCGGGCCGAGCGGCCT
>JAMXLL010000031.1 GCA_024281015.1 Candidatus Binataceae bacterium | reverse complement strand
GAGACTGTCATGGTCAACTGCAACCCGGAAACCGTCTCTACTGACTATGACATCTCCGACCGGCTCTATTTCGAACCGCTTACGTTTGAAGACGTCATCGCAATCGTCGAGCGCGAGCGGCCCGACGGCGTGATTGTTCAATTCGGAGGCCAAACGCCACTCAAATTGGCTGTGCCGTTGGAGCGGGCGGGGGTGAAAGTTCTTGGCACTCCTCCCGACGCGATTGACCGGGCTGAGGACCGCGAGCGCTTTAACCAACTGGTAGAAAAATTGGGACTCCGCCAGCCGCCCGGAACACTAGCTCGCAGTGCCGAGGAGGCCATTCGCGGCGCCGCCAGGATTGGCTATCCCGTCTTGATCCGGCCTTCGTATGTGCTCGGCGGCCGGGCGATGGAGATCATAATCGACGAGAGTCATCTGAAAAGCTATCTCGAACAGGCGCTGCAGGCTTCCGAAACGCGGCCACTACTGGTGGATCGTTATCTCGACGGCGCTATCGAGGTGGACGTCGATGCGATTGCTGATGGCGAGCGCGTGGTAATCGGCGGCATCATGGAACACGTTGAGCATGCCGGAATTCATTCCGGCGATAGCGCCTGTGCGCTGCCGCCTCGCTCGCTCAGCGATCATATACAGCGCGAACTTGCCGCGCAGACCCGGCTGCTCGCCCGCGAGCTGGGGGTCATCGGGCTGATCAACGTCCAATATGCGATTTATCAGGGTGAAGTGTACATCCTGGAAGTCAACCCGCGCGCGTCGCGCACCGTTCCCTTTGTCAGCAAGGCCATCGGGGTGCCCTTGGCGAAGATGGCGGCCCGCGTTATGGGTGGCAAGTCGCTACGCGAGCTGAATTTCATCGCGGAGCGGATACCGCCGCACGTAGCCGTAAAGGAATCCGTGTTCCCGTTTATGCGTTTCGCCGGCGTTGACACTCTTCTCGGGCCTGAGATGAAATCAACAGGCGAAGTGATGGGCATCGATCAATCGTTTGCGATGGCTTTCGCGAAGGCAGAATTAGCCGCCGCCACGGACCTGCCTCTGAGCGGACTGATATTCATCAGCGTGCGCGATTCGGACAAGCCCTCGCTCGAACCGCTGGTGTGCCCGCTCGCGAACATGGGCTTCAGCCTGGTCGCAACCGGGGGCACAGCGCGTGATATACAGCGCTTAGGGGTCGAATGCACTGCCGTGAATAAGCTTGCCGGCGGCAACCCAAACGTGCTCGACCTGATGCGCGAAGGACGTATCGCGGCAGTGATCAACACCCCCGACGCAGAGGGAACGGCTGACTCTTTCTTAATCCGGCGAACAGCGCTGGAGTTGAGGGTGCCATTCTTTACCACGATGGCAGGCGCTCAAGCCGCGGTGGAAGCGATAGCAGCCCTGCGGCTAAATTCTCCAGGGGCTCGCGCTTTACAGGATTACCATCGCCGCTGATGACACGCCCGGCTTCTCCTGGGTCTCACCCCGACAGCTCCGACCACCCCTCATCTCTCGATCATCAATCGTCGCCGGGTGCACAGAAGGCACTGACGGCAAATATCGCAACCGTGGCCGGCGTAGGTCCCCGGCGTAGCGCCGCTTTGTTTGCGCGTCACATTACTACCTTGGGGGACGCTCTGGCCCATGTACCGTATCGATATGAGGACCTCCGGCGGCGCGACGATATCGCTGCGTTACAGCCCGGCACCACTGCGGTGTTGGAAGGCGTCCTGCAAAACGTCGTGGACCGGCCGATGGCGGGCCGCTGGTCGCGGCGGATGGTGAGCGGCTTATTAAAGCAACCATCCGGCAAGAGCATCCGTGTAGTCTGGTTCAATCTACGCAGCGGGGGACTGCCCAGTGGTGAACCGCTGCTCCTGGCCGGGCGTGTGAACAGCGGACCAAATAAGTTACCGGAACTGGTTCATCCCGAGATCTATAGGTTACGAGCTGCCTCTCCCCCCGCCCTCCGCCCAATTTACAGCTTACCGGCTGAAGTATCGCAGCGTTTGTTTGGGGAAATTGTCTCGCACGCGTTTAAGCAAAATCGAGGCGAACGACTCGGCGCCATTCCACTGCAGCTCCAAAAGCGCAATAACCTGTGCGACATTCTTGATGCATTCCAGTACCTTCATCAGCCACCTGTTGACGCGAGTCTCGAACGTTTGCAGACCGGGGCAACCGAGGCTCATCGCGCGCTGGCGCTGGACGAGATGTTTACCTTCCAGCTTGCGCTCGCGCGTGAACGGGCGCGGTTGCAAGCCAGGAACGGTGCTGTACTCAACGGCCCAGCAGATTTGACCAATGCCTTGAGAGCATCGCTGCCATTTTCGCTGACGCCATCACAAGTTCGCTCGATCAACGAAATTTCGGCCGAGCTCGCCGGGTCATCGCAAATGAACCGGATTCTCATCGGCGACGTAGGCAGCGGCAAAACCATGATCGCGTTTTATGCAGCCCTGCGCGCGGTTGAATCGGGCTGGCAGGCGGCGATCATGGCACCCACTGAGTTGCTCGCTGAACAGCATTTCGCCACTTTCAGCCGCCTATGCTCGCCGCTCGGGATAAACGCGGTCTTACTGACGGGAAAAATCAGGCCCGCCGAACGCGGCCGGCTTTTGCGCGCGCTGCGGCGAGGAGACATCCAGGTGGCCTTCGGCACCCAGGCCCTCATCCAGGAAGGGGTGGCGATGAGCCGGCTCGGAATCGCAATCATCGATGAGCAGCACCGTTTCGGAGTTTTTGATCGTGCGCGGCTGATGGCGCTCGGTTCGCAAGCTAATGTTCTGATGATGACGGCGACGCCGATACCGCGAAGTCTCGCAAGAACGTTGTTTCGGAGCCTCCATGTCTCCTCGCTCGACGAGATGCCGCCCGGACGAATCCCTGTCAAGACTGAGGTCGTCGACGAAGCAATGCTGAATTCGGTAGACGCGAAGGTTCGAGCCGAGCTGGAGCTGGGCCGGCGTGCTTATTACGTATTGCCCCTAATCGAAGGCCAGGACGACCCGGACTCGGTGGCAGCAACCGCTAAAAGGCTTCGCAGCACGTCACTCAAGGGCTTTGCTGTCGGGGTCTTGCACGGACGGATGCGGCCGGCAGAAAAAGACGAGGTCATGCGCCAGTTCCGCGATGGAGCGGTCCAGTTGCTGGTTTCCACCACCGTGGTCGAGGTAGGAATCGACGTGCCTGAGGCAACCATCATCGTCATCGTTGCCGCCGAGCGGTACGGAATGGCCCAACTGCACCAACTGCGCGGACGCGTCGGCCGCGGCGGCGATAGCTCGCAATGTTGGCTGGTTCTTTCTCATCAGGCGAGCGCGCCGGCCCGAGCACGTCTTGAACGGTTGGCACAATGTAAAAATGGAGAAGAAGTTGCGCGGATGGACCTGCTCACGCGGGGACCGGGCGATCTGTTTGGTACACGCCAGACCGGCGCCCTCCCCTTGCGCTTCGCCGGCTTCATTCATGACCTGGCCTTAATCGAACAGGCCGGTGAGCTGGCGCAAGAATGGCTGCAACATGATCCGGAACTCGCCAGCCGGGAATCCTGGGGCGCGCGACAGGCGCTCGCGCGAATGCTGGAGTTCGGGTTCAGCATGCACGGCTCGCCCAACCTCGAATCCCACATGATTCCTTAGGTTTTACCGTTCTTGGTTGTCGTCCTTCACCACGATCCCGGAGATTTGGCGAAAGACATCGTGAAATCCGCAGGTCCTCCAGGTGGGAGATGATGACTCGCGGGGCTCCGGGCTACGCGGCTTCTGCGCCCGGTCTGATGTCTCGCCAGGGATGCGGGCGATCACAACCGGAATATAACTGCCGATCAACTTTGAGCAATCCAGCCCCGGTCCTGGAACCTGATTTTGAGTTGAGCCGCGATCTCGTCGGCGGTCGCCTTCGCACGACCTTCGAGCCCCGATCTACCGGTCGCTGCTCCGACGACCTTGACACCACCAACTACGATGAGGCCAACCGGATTAGCGGCAGCTATTGCCACTGCGGCGGGCACTATTAGACCAGGAGTTTTGTTTCCCGACGAGGTAAGGGTCCCCGAACCAAGCTTGCGCCAGCCCTGAGGCGTCACCGCATATCCCTCGACTACCGTCTCCATCTCCGCCGTTCCAGCGCCAAAGCCAATGACCATGCGTTTGGCGAAGCCGCCGGCGCCACCACCCCCCGTTGAAACGATATATCCACGGATTACACCATCGCCAACCTGCGGTGACGACCCGGGACCAGCTTCAGTCGCGGGCATCCCCATACCTTGGATGTCCTCGACCAGACGCTGGGCGATCAGTGCACCGTATTTGCGGGCAGTTTCAATTTCTTCAGGCGTGGGCGGCTCACTCGGTGCTCCAACCTGTCCGGCCAACGAAGAGTCGGCCGGCATATCTGAGGGCGCTGCCACGAAGTCATAGACCCAGATCTGATTTGGACGTGGGAGCGCCGCTGCTGTCATGGGTGTTTGTTGCGTAACGTTGGTTGAAGCACAGCCGGAAAGCATCGTTAGCAGAAAAAGGAGTGCTACCGAGTTTGTGCAAGATTTCATCACCGGGATGGTAGCTTCAGCTCACCACGTGGTTCAATCTAAGGATTCTCTTTTATGCGACGTGAGACAGACGACGATTCACTTGAACGACGACGACTGGTCCTGAAGCCAACGAGGCTGCGGATGCCTTCGAGCCATCTCGTGTCTTCGCCCGCATCAGTTCTGAAAGCACGTTGAAGGTATCCGACTAGCAATCGTGTGTCGCAGGGTAGCGAGAGGCTCGTGAAGCTGCTCGCGGCGATTCGACGAGGGGCCACTTTCTCACGTATTTGCCCCGAGGACGAGCAGGTCTAATGCGTAGTGCACCGAAGCCTGGGCGTCACCGAAGCTTTGAAGCAGCTCATTCGGCCTTCCATGATCGAGCCTCCCTGCTTTCACTGACTAATAATCGAGCATGCCACAGCAGGGCCGCGTCGAGGTGTGCATTGGCACGTCCGGCCAGCGTCGCCCCGTAGGGTGATTGTCCACGCACTCTGATCCAATCGACCAGAGGTCCCTCGGCGGTGTTGGGCGCTATGAGGTCCACCGCATGGGGTCCTATCATCATGCGCGCCCCGGCGCCGTCGAGTTCCGACCTTTGAATCGGCGCAGCTGACCGGCCCAGCACGCGCATATAAGGTGCACTGGTCGCCCAGGGATCTTCGACGGCGATGGTAAGGCTCCTTATTCCTGTTATGCCATTGCGATGAGATCGCTCGCGCGGCACGCGCTCCGCGCGCGGGGTCTCGTCTCTGATGAGAAACGGGATGAGGCCGTTAAACGGGGACCCGGTAATTGCCAGGACCCAACTCAAGCGATAGCCGTCGGGGCGTTCGCGCGTCATCCGGCTCGGCACACCCATCGCGACACCGGCTTGGCGCATCGCTTCAACATCAGCTTCAAGATCGTCGGTTTGCATGCAGAAATCGACGATGCCGCCACCTTTTTCGAGAGCCCTGTACCAGGGATGCCCGGCGACAGGATTCTGGAATGCGATCAGTTCGAGGTAGGAGTCGTCCGCAAAAGCGATGAGCGCATTGTGCGTTCCAATATTGTGCCGGCCTCCACGAACCACATTAAAGCCGGCCGCCGCGTAGTCTCGAATCGCCGCTTCCAGTTCCGGGACTACGATCACCAGATGATCGATCGCCGTGAACATCCACTTCTCCTCACTTAAGGTGCATCACTACTATGGCACTCTATAGAGGTGGTGACTAAAGCACGGCCTATTTAGTCGAAAGTCGGCAGGACCTGTCAGATGGGGTCTGCCCGGACCGCTTTACCATTTCGCTGCCGGCTGCTTATTCGCATTGCAACTCTGGCAGTCCATCGGATTAATTCACTTGCTCAACTCGTCGAGCAATTCTTTAGCGTCTTTCAGATCGGCGGTATTGAAGCCTTCAGTGAACCAGTTGTAGATTTCGGCGAGCATCGCATGCGCGATATCACCGCGGCCCTGCCGTGCAAGCAGCCGTGCGAGGTTTCTGACGGCACGCAGTTCTAACGACTTCGCTTGCTGGTGCCGGGCAATATCGATGGCCCTGAGAAAACATCGCTCTGCTTCGTTTTCGACGGCAGACGCTATTTCCTGCACGCCAGCCTGTTGCAGCATCAGCTCTCCCTTGAGCCGATACAGCTCTGCCTCGTAAAAGAGATCTCCAGTTTTGCTCGCCATGAGAGCAAGAGCGTCGCTCAGAACGCCAAGTCCTTCTTCGGCCCGTCGCCATTTCCCATACGCTTCGGCAAGGACACCGAGATTGTACGACGAGCACACCTCAGCACCGGTGGCCCGCCAGGCGGCTAAGCCCTGCCTTACCTGTGCAACCCCCTCTTTTTGTCCCTGGTGAGCCCTGGCCCAACCTAGCGAAACAGTTGCCTGCGCCAACCAAATCATAAAGCCCTGGTCGGCGGAGAGAGCAATCGCTGCCTCTGCCTGCTCTTGAGCTTCTTCGCTCTCACCGCGGAGATTATGGATCATGGCTGCAAATGCATGGCTATAAGCTCGGCTGTACGGGTGAGATAAGCTTTGCGCGAGGATGATGGCTTCGTCGGTTCTTTTCAAGGCTTGGTCCGGATAGCCAAGAAACCACAGATCCCAGGCTAAATAGCATAAGCAGCTCACGCCCGGGTCTTGGAGGAAGGCAGCATGAGAGTGGTGCCGCTGGGCCTGATAGAGGGTAATCCCCTGCTCGAGATGCTCTCGGGATGGGGCAAATTCGCCCAGGTAGAACAAGGTCGGTCCCAGAGCAGAATGGGCCCTTACCAGGAGGGATGGATTCCCCATGTTTTGAGCCAGATGCAGAAGCTGTTCTCCCAGCTCACGTGATGTATGGAAATCCCCACGCACCAAATAAAAGGCACTGAGCCCGCCCAGCACCCGGAAAAGCAGAGGGGTTTCCCCCACCCTGTCACACAGCTCACGGGCCCGTGCGTAGACTGGCTCTACTTCCGGTGCAGCATAACCCTTGACCGCAATTAGCGAGGCGCCCAGTGCCGTTTGCAACGTCAGTTCCTGATTGTTGCGCTGAGGGCTGTCGGCCGTGGACTTCAGTAGCTCTAAGCCTTTAGTAAAGTGGCTAATGACTTCTCGGTTGGCGGAGCGTTCGAGTGCTCTTTGTCCTGCTCGTTGCCAATAGGCAATCGCTTGTTCGGCAATGTCTGCTTCGGTGTAGTGATGCGCAAGAATTTCAGGTGCTGACGTCACGGTTTCCCGAAATTGCTCGACCAGGACTTCTGCGATTCGCGAATGAAGTTCTTTGCGCCGAGCTCGGAGCAACGCTCCGTAGGCGGCATCACGGATAAGCGCATGCTTAAACTGATAGGCGGCGTCGGGCGGAATACCGCGTTCATAAATCAATTCTGCGTCGGTCGCGTTGCGGAGTGCGCCTTGTAGTTCGTTCTCGGAGATCCGATTGTGGACCGCACGCAGAAGACCATAGGTAAACTCGCTGCCAATCACCGAGCCAATCTGGAGAACCTCTCTGGCGGGCCCCATCCGATCTAAGCGGGCCATTAGCGAATCATGAAGCGTCGCAGGAATCTCGCGTTCGGTAATCCCGGCATCGCCACTTTCCAGCACCGCGCGAGTCAGTTCTTCGACAAACAGCGGATTGCCGCCGGTGCGTTGGATGACTGCCTCGATACTTTGTTTATTGAAGCCATTTCGCGCGACCACCTGGAGCACCATTTCGCGCACGTTGCGCTCGCTCAAGCAGTTGAGTGTGATTTGAGTATGATGCGAGCGCATCGGCCATTGCGGGTGAAACTCGCGGCGAGCCGTGCAGATCAGCAGCAGTGGCACCATTACACCCTGCTCGGTCAGCAATTGAACGAGTTCCAGGGTCGATGGATCGACCCAGTGGAGGTCTTCGATGACCATAGCCATTGGCTGAGTCCGTGCAGCTCCCACCGTCCATTGCGTCAGCACTGCGAGCAGGCGAGTGCGTTTTTGTTCGGGTGTTAAGCGGTAGCCCTCGTTGCGTTCACCCATCGGGAGCTGCATCAGATCTGCGATGAGCGGTGCAGAGTCATTCGAATTAACACCCGACAACACGAGCGCCCGCTCCAGACGGGCAGCCTGCTCGTCGGGACTCGAGGCACCCTGCAGTTCGAGCCATCGTAACAGCATCTGCCTGATAGCATGGAAGGGGGTGTTCTCGAACAGCTGCTCGGCGGCGCTTTCCATCCAAATGTGCGGTCTGTCGCGAATCCGCTCATGAAACTCGGCCACCAGGCGAGACTTGCCTATTCCTGCCTCACCGACGATAAGTGCCGTCTGGCCTTCGCCCTCGCGCGCGCGCTCCCACCGGCGCAGCAAAAGTCGCAACTCCTCTTCACGCCCAACAAAAGACGTCAGGCCACGCATTCCCAGCCGGCTCCGCACGCCCGCTGGCCGCACTACCCTGTAAAGCTCAATGGGCGACGGCAGACCTTTCAATTGCTGCGCGCCCGACTCTTCGACCACGAACAAGCCGGAGACAAGCCTGTGGGTCGCCGCCGTTATTAATACGGTGTTGGGAGCTGCTGCGGTTTGCACCCGTGCGGCAATGTTAGGAGTTTCTCCAAAGACGTCAGTGTCCTTGCCGGCACCGGCACCTATCACTACCGCACCTGAATCGATACCGACCCTAACCGAGATTTGCGGCTTCGTTGACTGCTCGTTCAGTTTCGAGACCGCTTCGAGGATCGTGAGGCCGGCGCGGGCGGCACGTTCAGCATTATTCTCGTGAGCCTCGGGCCAGCCGAAATAAGCCATCAAGCCGTCGCCCAGATACTTGGCAACCTGACCGCCGTATCGGGTTATCGATTCGGTCGCCGCGCGATGATAACTGGCCAATAACTCGCGCCATTCCTCGGGATCGAGTTGAGCCGCGAGGCCGGTCGAACCCACGAGATCACAAAAGAGTACCGTCAGATGACGCCGCTCCCCATCTCCCGAGACGCTAGTCGGTATATCGCAGTGGGTGGAGGTGGTGTCTATGTTGGTTCCGCACCTCCTGCAGAAACGCGCGCCGACGCTGAGCGGGGATTTGCAGGAAGGACAAAGCGGTTCGAGCTTTTGCCCGCATTGCTCGCAAAAGGACGAATCGGAAGGGTTTTCACTCCCGCAATACGAGCACCGCATACGGCTCCTCGAAAACGAGCGCTTCTGAACCGGCTGTTTCTAGCATTAAACGTCGGGCGAAGACTACCCGCAGTCGGTGAGTTATTGGTAAAGAGCCACGCCGGACTGCCCGAAAAAAAGGGCCGCTGGAGCAGGAGGGAGGGACTGAGATGGATTTTCTCCTCTATTGGACCACTTTGCAGCAGATCATTTTCATCCTGGTAACGTTTTCATCGGTAAGTGTATTGGGTCTCTACCTGGTGCGTGTCCTGGTACCACTGGAGCGACTGAAACGAAACCACGAAGTTGCCGGATTCACCTTCGGTGTCATCGGGGCATTCTACGGCTTACTGTTGGCATTTGTGATTGTGGCGGCCTGGGAGCGATTCGACCGAGCGCAGGCGGAAGTTCACGACGAAGCGGTCTCGCTGATGTCCCTATATCGGCTATCTAAGGGCTTCCCCTCTCCTGTTGCGACCCAAATGCAAGCTACGATTCGAACGTACACGCACAAGCTCATCGATAAAGACTGGCCAGATATGGCCAATTATCGGTTCGAAAGCTTTGAACAGTCGATGGGGCCTTTGGTGCTCTGGCAGATCGTCGCCAACTATAAGCCCGCGAACAATGATTCTCGCCAAAGTCTGCTGCTTGACAAGAGTTTTGATCAGCTGACCGAGCTTAGCACCGCGTTCAGCCTCCGATACCTGTATAGCAGAGAAAATTTGCCTTCCGTCGTCTGGATGGTGATCTATGCTGGGCTGCTCATCACGATTGGGTTCAGCTACTTTTTCGGGCTCGAAACATTTCCATCACAGGCCCTGATGTGCGCGATCTTCGCGAGTTTGCTGGGTCTAACCATCGTTGCGATTCTTGAGCTGGCGCATCCTTATCAGGGCGCTGTAACGGTCTCGGACCGCCCGTTCAAGTATGCGCTATTGCGTATGGACGACATGGACAAGGTGGCGCTAACGGGTCTCCGCGATAACTTGCAATTGGCGGCTCCGACCGGACATCATGCAATCCAAGCAGCGGCTCGTTCTCTGGCTGCACTTAAAAATGCCCGGAAGGCGTTCTCCGCATACCCTCCGGGCTAGTTTTCAATTCGTCTTAGCCGTAATCGTAGGCGGGGTCGCTCGGCTCCCGGCGACCCCGGCCCACTTTACTACGGCGTAGTCGAGGAAGTGAACGTGGTGAAACATTCGTCCACGGTGAAGGTATTGGCAGCCTGGGTGACGGTCTCGCCCTCATCTCCGGTCAGCGTCCCTGTCACCTTGTTCGTGTGCTGAATACCGGTGCAGGAAGTACCGTCAGGCTTGGTGATCGACCCGAGGGCGCCGCAGAACTGTGCGTCGAACTGGCAGGTGTAATGACTGGCAGTGCCACTTACGTCCAGTGTCGCTGGCAGGCTGCCCGCTCCAGTTGACCCGGATAAGCTCCCAAGCCCCGGCGAACCAGAAGCAACACCACAGGTAGTCCCGAGGACGAGTGGGTTTGACCCTGCCCCCGATTTCGTGATGTCGCCATAAGCAGTGTCGGTCAAGGTCGATAGTGACAAAACCTCATCCGCTGCGCTCGTGTTCGCCACGTCAACATTGTACCTCACCGTAGCGCAACCATTAGTCGTGTCGACCAGGCTCTTGGTTACGGTTGCCGTACTCGCAGCATCTTGCGATACGACCTGGACGCTGTTCGAACCCGATGGCCCGAATGTACTACCACTAGACGCACCGTGCCCTACCACGCGAATCGTGTCACTGACCGTCAGATTCTCACCCTGGCTTGCAGTGAAAGTACACGATCCGACACTGCCTGATGCAATGTCTAGCGCGGAGCAGGTAGTGTTGCCGCTTGGTATGCTGCCGGGCGTTGAGCAAGCAGCACCGGTAAAACTACTGGCCCTAAAGACTGTGCCGTATACGCTATCGCATATCTGGTCAACGATGATGTCGCCGAAATTCGAGGTGTTCTTAATTCCAACACTGTAGGTGACCAAACCACCCTCTGCGCCAGCATTGCAAGACGTCGGAGAGGCGGTGGGGAAGAATGTCGGCGCGCCGGTAGTGATTGCAGTGTTACACGTCTTTGCCACCGATACCTGCGGCGACTGCGATATAATCGGCAGAGAGACGGTTCCGCAGTTGCACTTAGATGGAGAGCCCGGAACCGCGTTACGCTCAAACGGAAAGCTCGGGCTGGGGCTGTCACACAGAAGGGTCTTGCCGGGGACCTGCCAGCTCGTACAGTTCGGCAGCTGCGCCGTCGTTCCAGCGGCAGGGCATGTGAAATTGTCGATCTCTACGGTGACAATCTGCGTGGCCGTAAAGGTTTGAGTGGCGCTTCCAGAACCGCAAGCCACAACGTTGTTATTGGCATCCAGGCAAACGGTTGGATCCTGGCTGGTACTGTCACCGCAATTATCTGGGGCCGGATCCAGCTCGTCATAGTGGTTCGATCCCAGACAGATTGGCTGACCGGCTCCGCCACACGGCGTGGGGTGTTGTGGCGAAATAATGTTGTCCTCGCAGGTACCATTGGCCCCAGTCAATGCGCTCGTGGCGTTCAGGTTCATATAGAGCCCTATGTTCGAGCGCGATGATGTGGAGCTTGTCTGAACGAGAAAATCCGCGAGAAAGCTGAATTTTTGTCCAGCTTGGCAAGTGCTCACTGTGGCGCCGGTCACCGGGTCCCTGGTGTTGATCGCCTTGGCCACCCTGACATCATTGGCGGTGCAGTTAAGCGACTGGCTGAAGCCGCTGGCCGCATATTGATTCTGCAAGCAAAGAGTTTGGGCTAAGGCTGGGGGAGTGTGAGCCGACAGCGCCACCGCAGTGGCGATAACTAATATTGGACAAAATCTCTCCAGGCGATTGAATTGACTAGTGTGCCTCATAGGTTCCCCCCTCCAATAGGGGGTTTGCCAGATTCGTATTCACAATTTCATCGCCTTCGCGCCTCCATCGACGGTTCGATATAATTCAGGAAGCTCGGTGTTCGGCGATAAAGCGTTTACCAGGGCGCTCGTGCGAGCCGGGCAGGGGAGCCGGTGGCCCACGAACAAGGGTCCCACAACCCTTGCCAGCCGACCGTCTCCCCGTTTGTTGCCCGAAAGGCGGAGCACGGAGGCGTATTGCATTTGTGTAACGAATGAACACGGCCGATCAGATTTCCCGGCGGCTAAACTAGGCTGACACTAGCCGATCCATGAATAGATTGGCTTAAACGTGCAATATCCCTATTCTACTGCTGTAGTTTCATACGTTGGAAGTATTCATCTCTTTTGTGCTATATGCAATAATAAATAACACCGATGAATTTTTTCGGCCAATTTTAGCCTGACATGAGTTTTATTTATCATTTGTAGCGGTGAGTTATCGGTGCTCGACGATCTCGGCCTTCCTTGGAGAGATCCAGGCCGAGCCGGCGAAACAGTATCGGGACAAGTTCACCGGTAAGGATCGACCGGCCCGGCTTTGATCAGTCGAAAAACAGATCACCGCCGTTAATGTACCCACGCTCGCCTGTGTGGCGTCTCGACCGCCTAGCCGTACTGCGAGACGGTGACGGCATTGTTCGATGATTTGCTCCAGCGCGAGGTACCTGGTCTCCTGGCGCGATGGGCTCGACCTATCCAAGCCAGCAGGCCGATTGATGACCAAAGTCCTGACCGGCGTTGCCGGGTAAAAATCCACATTCGCTCAGAGAGCCATATGGCGGGTACCGCAGCAGCCGACCGCCATAGCGTCAGGTTCGGGCGACCAGTAGGAAGCAAGTGCAGCTGCGTTCCAGAAGCCAAGGCCCAAGCGATCATCGAGTACAAAGCGGCCGGTTGGAGAATCTCCGATATCGTCGGCGCCGTAGAGCTGGCACGCGGTAAGGTTACACAGTGGTCATCGAGAATCATGAATGAATGTGCCCATGGTCGTCGGTCACGCGGTGAAGTTTCACTCGAATAGCTTGGATTCTGAAAAAGTCGTGGCTACAAACACGGTTACGCCGTGCTCTATTGAAGATTGCAAAAGGTAGTTACAAGGATTCCATTTATAGGATAGCGATTGCTGTCATTCCCGCGTGTGGCTGCCACGCGAGGAATCCCGGTCTCTTAGCCAGCCCAGACGCCGGATTCGGGATTC
>JAMXLL010000030.1 GCA_024281015.1 Candidatus Binataceae bacterium | reverse complement strand
TATTGGCCCTAATTCCCGATGCGAGCGATCCGGCGCTTACCGACTTCCAGGATTTTGTGTTGCCCGGGAACGAAACGGAAATTCACGTCTGTCACGGTACTCCCATCGACACGTACCGCCCCCTGGCCTAACAGCCGCCGCGCCTCGCTCGTCGATGAAGCGAAATGCAACTGCTTCATCAGTTCGCAGACCCACAGGGTTCCGGCGAGTTTAAAGACCGGGACGTCGTCCGGCACTTCGCGCCGCTGGAATTTGCTTTCGAAATAACGCGCTGCGGCGTCAGCGCCCACAGGACCGTGATATTCGCTAACGATCAGGCGGGCCAGGTTTTTTTTGGCTTCCATCGGATGAATCGCGCCAGAACCCGGCGCGGCGCCTGGGGCGGCATCGGTCAGCAAATCGTAGTAGCGCGGCATCAGCTTGTCCGGAATCGACATGATCTTGCCGAACATGTCTTCCGCCTGGTCCGTCACCCCGACGTAATTGCCGTATGACTTGGACATTTTGCGCACACCGTCCAAACCTTCCAGCAACGGCATTGTCATCACTACTTGAGGGGCCTGTCCGTATGCCCGCTGCAGATCGCGCGCGACCAGCATGTTGAATTTCTGATCGGTGCCACCCAGTTCCACATCGGCGTGGAGAGCGACTGAATCGTATCCTTGCACGAGCGGATAAAGCAGTTCATGGAGGAAAAGCGGTTCCTGCTGGGCCAGCCGCTTCTCGAAATCGTCGCGCTCGAGCATCCGCGCGACACTGAGCTTGGCCGCTATCTCAATCAATTTGCGCGTATCGACCCGGTTCATCCATTCACTATTGAAGCGAATTTCAGTCCGCGACAGGTCCAGGATTTTTGCAACCTGCTGCTGGTAGGTTTGAGCGTTGAGCCTTATTTGTTCGGGGGAAAGAGGCTTGCGGGTTTCTGAGCGACCGGTGGGATCGCCAATCGTTGCGGTAAAGTCGCCTACCAGGAAGATGACCGTATGACCGTGCTGTTGGAATTGGCGCAGCTTCTTGAGTGTGATGGTGTGACCCAGATGCAGGTCAGGTGCAGTCGGATCCATCCCGAGCTTGATTCTGAGCGGACGCCCTTCATCAAGCTTTGCCGTCAATTCAGCGGCGGAAATGACCTCTACTGCGTTGCGAGTGAGTTCCGCAACTGTATCGCGCAATGGGCTCTGGTCGGGCACATTAATTATCGATGCAGCTGATCAGATGGTCCCTGCCTCAAACGCCTGTCTGAAAGCGAGGCGGTGCTCCGAGCGCATTTAGAAGTCGTCATCAGCACCGCCGCCGGCTTCCTCGTCGCCGCCGAGATCGCCACCGCTTTCCAACTCATCGACCGCTTCGTCGAACTCAGGCCCGGCGAACTCATCGCCCATCTCGCTGCCCATCCGGCGCATCATTTTAGCAAGGCTCTTTGGATCGTTTTCGTCGAAATCGCTGAGCTTGGACGGGTCGGCCAGGGAATCCAGGCGCGATTCCTCGCTGCGTGGCATGGCGAAGCGGGACATGAGGCGATTCAATTCGGTGCCGCCACAATGGCTGCAGACGGGCTCGACTTTTTCACTCACGCGCATCGTAAGAATACTGCTTTTGCGCCGGCACTTGATGCATTCGTATTCATAAATAGGCATCGAGGGCACCTCCGGAATACCGGACTTACGCTCGATTTTCCGCGTCGAGCATGGGACGGGCAATAGTTCGAAGTGATTAGCGGGTCACCTGGAAGGATGCAGCGGTATGACTTCTTCCGAAGGGTCCGCCGCCGGCGAGGGAACAGGATGAACCACGCTTGCCTATTCAGTGTGGCTCGGAGAGCAGGAGGCTCGCCCCATCGGCGCGAGCCTCCTCGCCATAAGTCAGGCGGCGGCTTTTGCCGCCCCGGCCGCCGGATGCTCCTCGGCAATCGAGCCTCGCTTTGACAATGCAACCGCTATTGCGAGCAACACAATTGCCAGGACTACTACCCAGAGCCGGGTCGGTGAGAAGCCATTCATCGATACGGTCGTAAAGGGCGCGGCGAGAATACCGACCAGGTTCATCACCTTGATCATCGGGTTAAGCGCCGGACCAGCAGTGTCTTTGAAGGGATCCCCGACGGTGTCGCCGACTACCGTAGCCTTGTGTACTTCGGTACCTTTGCCGCCCAAATAGCCGTCTTCCACCTTCTTCTTGGCGTTATCCCAGTTTGCCCCCGAGTTGGCCATAAACACCGCGAGCAGTTGGCCAGTCAGAATCGTGCCGCCCAGGAAGCCTCCCAGGGCTCCTGCGCCAAGACCAAAACCAACCAGCAACGGTGCGAAAACAGCCAGGATCGCGGGACTGAGCAGTTCCTTCTGCGCAGTGGCGGTAACGATGTCAACACAAGTACCGTAGTCGGGTAGTTCTTTCCCCTCCATTATTCCGGGGTGCTCTCGGAATTGCCGGCGCACTTCGAAGACTACCTGGTATGCTGCCCTGCCGACCGCCTTAATTGCGAAAGAGCTGAACAAAAACGGCACGGCGCCCCCAATCATGAGCCCGACGAAAACAGTCGGAGCATTAACCTGCACGCCCAGAGTGCCCAGGTGAGCCTCATCGATAAAGGACCGGAACAATGATACCGCGGCAATGACCGCAGTCGCGATCGCCAACCCCTTGGTCAGCGCCTTGGTGGTGTTGCCGATGGCATCCATCCATGACAGCGTCCTGGATGCCTCCTCCTGATGTATCCCTCCCATTTCGAAAATACCGTGCGCATTGTCAGTGATGGGGCCATAAGTGTCCATCGCGAGAATGAAGCCGGTAGTAGTCAACAGGCCGAGACCGGTGAGGGCTATTCCGTAAAATTGCAGGGCCTCGGATTCATGGAAGATGAGCATCGCGCCGATGATCGCCGCAGCAATCACCACCAGGGCCCAAACCGACGATTCCAAACCCTCACCTAACCCGGAGAGAATCAGGGTTGCCGGGCCGGTTCGAGCGGAATGCGCCGTCTCAGTGACAGGTCCTCGGTCCGGATGGGTGAAATAGTTGGTCAGCCACAGGGTTACAACCGCCAGCAAAATGCCGAGCGTGGCAGTGATAGCAAATCGCCAGTCTGGTTGATTAGTTACCGGATCGGTCATGTAGAAATAATTCACGATGAAAAAGCCAATGACCGAGGCCACCGCGGAAGTCAGATAGCCGATGTTAATCGGCTGCATCGGATCCCGTGCGCCGGTACCGGCCGGCAATCGCACCGCCAGGATGCCGATAATCGACGAGAACACGCCCACCGCGCGCAGTATCAGCGCGAAAATGATTAGCTTCATCGCGAAGGCGCCCGACATCGCGCCGTATAGCGCTCGAAAATCTTTCTCGCCGACTGCGTAGGCCGCGAGGATAATTGCGGCAACCAGTGTGACTTCATAGGACTCGAACACGTCGGCCGCCATCCCGGCGCAATCGCCGACGTTGTCGCCGACGTTGTCGGCAATAGTCGCGGCATTGCGCGGATCGTCCTCCGGAATGCCCGCTTCAACCTTGCCCACCAGGTCACCACCGACATCGGCCGCTTTGGTGTAGATTCCTCCACCAACGCGCATGAACAAGGCGGCGAGCGATCCGCCAAAGCCAAAGCCGACCAGCACCTTCATCGCGTCTTGCTGAAAAATCAGGAAGATGATGGTAGCACCAAGCAGTCCGAGGCCAACCGTGAACATGCCTGATACACCCCCGGCCTTGAACGCCAGTTCCATCGCATCCTTGAAGCTGCTTAATGCCGCATTAGCGCTCCGTACGTTGCCCTTGACGGCCAGCCACATGCCGACAAAGCCGGCGCCATATGACGCGCTGACACCCAGTATGAAGGCGAGTGCGATGCCGACCGAGAGCTCAAGCTGACCGGGATAGACGCTGCGATACATCAGGAAGAGCGCAATTGCGATGGCGATAACAAAGAAGACCATCGTCTTGACCTGACGCCGCAGATAAGCCATTGAGCCGTCGAACACGGCGTCGGCTACATCAGTCATCGATTTTGGGCCGGGATCGGCCTTGAGCACGACTCGCACCAGCCACAGACCGAAAATTAATGAAATCAGCGCTGATGCGAGCACCGCCCAGAGGATGACCTGCTGCAGACTGGTCAGAGGCGGCAGAACGATTTTTGCTTCGCTCATCTAAGTTTCTATCTCCATGCGATTGGCTGCTGGCAATTACACGTTAGCGGGAGCGCGCCCGCTCCGCGTGATTCCTTAGCCAGGAACGATTCATCTACAGGAATCGGACTCTGGGCCGCAGTTTAAGTTTTCGCTTGAACCATGTCCAGTTCCAGCGATCAGTGACGCGGCTGATGCCCAGGCGCCCCATACCATCCGGCTGTCTGGTGATAGCGGCCGCATAATCGGTTCGATCACCGCGGACCGGTGCGTGGAGTTTATCAAGTAAACTGGTTGCTTGCCCCGCAGTGCTTATGTTTATTTGAGTGACCAGCCATGAACGTGAACATCGAGACTCCATCCGCGCTGCGGCGCAAAGTTACTATCGAACTTGAGCCGGACGAGATCAAACGTGAATTGGATCGCGCTTACAATCAATTAAAACGCTCGGTTCAGCTCAAAGGCTTTCGTCCGGGGCGGGCGCCCCGCAATCTGCTCGAACGTTTCTTCGGCGACCAGGTGCGCGGCGATGTCCTCCAGAAACTTCAGAAGGAATATACGGATAAGGCGCTCGAGGAAAACGACCTGCAGCCGGTGGTTGAACCTGAGGTGGTCACTGAAGAAAGCGACCTGAAAAAACCGCAGGTGCGCTTCACCGCCACATTCGATCTTAAACCGCAGATTGAAATCAAGGATTATCGCGACCTGAAAGTACCTCGGGCGACGGTCGAGGTTCCTGAAGAGCAAGTCGACCAGGCCCTCGAACGCTTGCGCGAGCGAAGCGGGAGTTTGCGCAAGGTCGAGCGGCGGGTGATTCAGCCGGGCGATTTCGTGTTGGCCTCGTTTGAAGCTTTCGAGGACAACAAGCCAATCCCCAATAGTAAGTTCGAGGAGAGGATTGTCCGCGTCTCCAGTGACGAGCTACGCCACGGTCTCGACGAACTGCTTACCGGTGTCGAACTTGGCACGGAGGTGCGCAAGAACCGCTCCTATCCGCCCGATTACTACGAGTCCGACCTGGCGGGAAAGACTGTCGAATGGCACATTAAGGGCAGCGACATTTACGAACGCGTTCTTCCCGATCTGGACGACGAATTCGCCAAGGACCAGGGCGAATATGAAACCCTGGCACAACTGCGTGCCGCGATGCGGCGCGAACTTGAACGGCGAGCCGGTGAAGAGGCCGACGCGCGGGCCCGTCAAGGATTGTTGGACCTGATAATTGAGCGGAACCCGGTGGAAGTCCCCGAATCCCTGGTTGCCCGCGAGGAGCGCAATCTCGAGCTGGAAACTGCCGCAACACTGGAAGCACTGGGAATGGCGCGCGAAGCGGCACTGGAGCGGGCGCGGCAAGAACCAGACGAGCTGAAGTCAAAGGCTGACAAGCGCGCACGCAGTGCGCTGATAGTCGATGCGATCGCGGCCCAGGAAAATGTCGAAGTCAGTGAGGACGAAGTCGCGGAACGCATCGCAACTCTGGTGACGCAGGCCAGTGGGCACCAGCGTGAGCGCTTAGCCGATTTTTATGCGCGCCAGGAAAATCGCGATGCCCTCACGCAGGTGATGCGGCGCGAGAAGACAATGGCCGGTTTGTTAAGCCGTGCCCAAACGGCTGACGAGACATCCGGCGGCGGCGTGGAGTCGGCCGGTGGGGAACCCACTGGTCAAGAACAACAGTCCGCGGACGCGAAGGCTGAAGAGTGACATGCCTGAGAGCCGTGGCCCGGGTGATGGGTTTATGCGCGCCGACGCGCGCGATAACTGTAAATTTCTGCGTAAGATTAGAGAAGCAGCAGCGAACGGACTGGCGTGGTCGACTTGCTGGGCTTTCGATGCGAACAGAGTTCCACGCCGGTTGCAAACAGGTTAAACTAATGTGTAAGCGGATCATCGGCGAGCGGGCGCGCGCGGCCGTGGGGGCTTATGAGTAATCTGGTGCCGATCGTTGTCGAGCAGACAGGCCGTGGTGAGCGCTCCTATGACATTTACTCCCGGCTGCTCAAGGATCGGATCATTTTCCTCGGTTACCCGGTTTCTGACGATGTAGCCAATCTGGTTACCGCACAATTTCTGTTCCTGGAGTCCGAGGATCCGGAAAAAGAGATTAATTTTTACATCAATTCACCCGGCGGTTCGGTGACCGCAGGACTGGCGATCTACGACACGATGCAATTCATCAAACCGCCGGTCTCGACCCTATGTCTGGGTCAGGCAGCCAGCATGGCAGCCATCCTGTTATTGGCGGGCGCCAAGGGGCGGCGATACGGCCTACCCAATTCCCGCATCATGATGCATCAGCCATTGGGCGGCATGCAGGGCCAGGCCATCGATCTGGATATCCAGGCACGCGAAATTCTGCGAATGCGGGAGCTCATCAATGATATCGTAGTGCGCCACACCGGGCAGAACTCGCGCCGCGTGGAAAAAGATACTGACCGCGACCTCTTCATGACCGCCAATCAAGCGGTTGAATACGGCGTGATCGATGAGGTAATCGTAAGTCGGAGGCCCCTCCAGGTGAACAGTGGGAGGCAGTAAATGGCCAAGCATGATGACCGTGCAGGTAACTTGGTATGCTCGTTCTGCGGCAAGAGCCAGGACGAGGTACGGAAGCTGATAGCCGGCCCAACCGTTTACATCTGCGATGAATGCATCGACCTGTGTAACGATATAATCGCCGAGGAAAACGACAACGAGGAAGCTTTCAGCCAGACTTCGGCGGTGCCCAAGCCGGCGGAGATAAAGCGGGTCCTCGACCAGTATGTGATCGGTCAGGAACGCGCCAAAAAAATCCTGTCGGTGGCCGTTCACAACCATTACAAACGCATTGATTCGCAGATGGTGACCGGGGATGTCGAACTGCAAAAGTCCAACATCCTCCTTATAGGACCGACTGGGGTTGGCAAGACGCTGCTGGCGCAAACCCTCGCGCGGTTCCTCCAGGTACCCTTCACGATTGCCGACGCGACCTCATTGACCGAAGCGGGTTACGTCGGCGAGGACGTGGAGAACATCATCCTGTCACTGCTGCAGAACGCCGATTACGATATCGAGCGCTGCCAGCGCGGCATTGTTTATATCGACGAAATCGACAAGATCGCGCGCAAGGGTGACAATCCTTCGATCACGCGCGATGTCTCCGGCGAAGGCGTGCAGCAGGCGCTCCTGAAAATCGTCGAAGGAACGATGGCGAGTGTGCCGCCTAAAGGTGGCCGGAAACATCCCCAGCAGGAATTTCTGCAGGTTGACACCACTAACATCTTGTTCATTTGCGGTGGCGCTTTCGTCGGGTTGGAAGAGCTGGTGCGGCGGCGAATCGCAGGCAAAACGATGGGTTTTCGAGCTGACCTGGCCCATCGCGACCCGCGCACAGTTTCCGAGCTGCTCAACGAAGTTCAGCCGGAAGATTTGCTCAAATTCGGACTGATTCCAGAGTTTGTGGGCCGGCTGCCGGTCATCGCCACCCTCGGCGAGCTGGATGAAGAGGCGCTGGTCCGAATTCTGACGGAGCCCAAAAATGCTCTGGTACGCCAGTATCAGAAACTGTTCGATATGGAGAATGTCCACCTGAAGTTCACCCCGGGCGCGCTGCGCGCCATCGCGCGGGAGGCGCTCAAACGCAAGTCCGGCGCGCGCGGGCTGCGTGCTATAATGGAAAGCATCATGGTGGACCTGATGTATGAGATTCCATCGCAGCCCAATATCAAGGAGGTAATGATCTCAGAAGAGGTTGTGACCCAGAAGGAGCAACCCCTGTTGGTCTATCAGAAGACCGCTGAAACCGCTTAGGCAGCAGGAGACCGGATTCACGGAAATGCTTTTCCGCAACGATAAGAAAGACAATCGCGACACCTCACACGAAGCTGTTCCACTTTTGCCCTTGCGTGAGCTAATCGTTTTTCCGCACGAGGTCTATCCGATCTTTGTCGGACGGCAAAAGTCGATAAAGGCATTGGAGGCTGCCGAAACCAGCAAAAAACCTATCCTGCTCGCTGCCCAGAAAGATGCCCGCATCTCGGACCCCGGACCTGACGACATTTATAATGTCGGCACTCTCGGCGTAGTAGTGCAGCTGCTGCGCCTGCCTGATGGTACCGTTAAGGCCCTGCTCGAAGGCAAGAAGCGCGCGCGCATCGCCCGCTATGTGAGCCAGGACGATTACTTCCAGATCGAGGCGGAAGAAATCGAAGAAGGGTGTGAACGTACTACCGAGGTCGAAGCGCTGATGCGTTCGGTAAACACCACCTTCGATAATTACGTCCGCCTGAACAAAAAAATCCCGCCCGAGATGGTGACCTCAATAGCTGCGGTCGACGACCCGGCGTACTTATCCGACAAACTGGTCGGGCATCTCGGCATCAAGCTCGAAGATAAGCAGTCACTGCTCGAATGCACCAATCCGGCCGAACGGCTCGAGCGCATTCTCGGCTACATGCGGTCGGAGCTGGAAATCCTCGAAGTTGAAAAACGCATCCGCTCCAGGGTCAAAAAACAGATGGAGAAGACCCAGAAGGAGTATTACCTCAACGAGCAGATGCGGGCGATCCAGAAAGAACTGGGCGAAAAAGACGAATTCAAGAACGAGATCCAGGAATTGGAAGACAAGCTCAGGCAGAAGAAGATGCCGGCCGAAGCTCGCGAAAAATGCGAGCGCGAAATCAAGAAACTAAAGATGATGTCGCCCATGTCGGCCGAGGCAACCGTCGTCCGTAACTACCTGGATTGGTTTCTGGCCCTTCCGTGGTTCGAATATACCGAAGACAAGCTCGATATCCAGGAAGCCGAGCGGATCCTCGAGGAAGACCATTACGGCCTGGAAAAGGTCAAGCAGCGCATCCTTGAGTATCTTGCCGTCCAGACCCTCGTCGGACAGCTCAAAGGCCCCATCCTTTGCCTGGTCGGGCCACCGGGCGTCGGTAAGACGTCGCTCGGCAAATCAGTGGCCCGCGCTACCGGGCGCAAATTCGTGCGGGTGTCTTTGGGCGGTGTGCGCGACGAGGCTGAAATCCGCGGTCATCGCCGGACCTATATCGGTGCTCTGCCTGGTAAGGTGATTCAGAGCATGCGCAAGGCAGGTTCGGGCAATCCCGTGATGTTGTTCGACGAAGTCGACAAGATGTCGACCGATTTCCGCGGCGATCCCTCCTCGGCACTGCTTGAAGTGCTGGATCCTGAGCAGAATTGCACGTTCAACGATCACTACCTGGATTGCGATTATGATCTGTCGAAGGTGATGTTCATTACGACTGCCAATACCCTCGAACGGATCCCGCGCCCATTGCAGGACCGGATGGAAATCATCCGGATCCCGGGCTACACCGAAACCGAGAAGCTGCAAATTGCCAAGAAATACCTCATTCGCAAGCAGCGCGAAGCGAACGGGCTAAAAGAGGAGAATATCGAATTTTCCGACAAGGCGATTCTTGCAGTTATCCGGCACTACACTCGCGAAGCCGGCGTGCGTAATGTCGAACGCGAGATCGCTTCTATCTGCCGGAAAGTTGCCGTGGAGGTAGTCAAGACCGACCGCAACGCCCATATCCGGGTCTCGGCGTCGAGCTTGGCGAAATACCTCGGCCCGCCCAAATTCCGTTACGGAATCGCGGAGACGGAACCGCAGGTGGGTGTGGCCACCGGGCTGGCATGGACGGAGTTGGGTGGCGAGCTGCTGGGGGTCGAGGTAACCATCGTCCCCGGACGCGGTAAGCTGACAATTACCGGCCAGCTCGGCGAGGTCATGCAGGAAAGCGCACATGCCGCGTTGTCGTATGTACGCTCGCGATCGGAGCAACTGGGGCTGACCCCCGACTTTTACCAGAAGATCGACATCCATATTCATATACCGGAGGGCGCCATTCCCAAGGACGGCCCGTCGGCGGGGATTACGCTCGCCACGGCCTTGGTTTCAGCGCTCTGCCGCAAGCGGGTGAAGAACGATCTTGCCATGACCGGCGAGATAACCTTGCGTGGACGCGTGCTGCCGATAGGCGGGCTGAAGGAAAAGGTACTCGCTGCACATCGTGGCGGCATTAAGTCGGTGCTGCTGCCCAAGGACAACGAGAAGGACATCGAAGAAATTCCCGCCCAGATCCTCAAGGGAATTACCCTGACCAAGGTCGGGCACATGGACGAAGTGCTCAAGCAGGCTTTGGTGCTTGACGACCCCGACTCTTTCCTGAAACCAAGAAGGGCTGATGATGCGCCGCTGTTTACGTCGGACGACGATAAACCGATAATCGTCGACGATGATGATGAGGCGGCTCGGGTGTCGCGGACCAATCTCTCGTGAGAAGCTAGTCACGGATTTCCACAGCAAGGGCGGGCCGTCATCTTGACGGCCCGCCCTTCGCGTCATTTACTACCAAGGGGGAGGCTCCGAAGCGACTTTATGACCAAAGCCGATTTAATTGATGGGCTGTCCAATAAGCTGGGCATGGGCAAGGGAGAAGCGGAGCGGGCGGTCAACATCATGCTCGACGATATTATTCACGCGCTTAAGCAGGGTGAACGCGTCAACATCTCCGGCTTCGGCACATTCTCGGTCTCTGCCCGCCAGGCGCGCACCGGACGGAATCCCAAGACCGGCGAGTCGATCGCCATTTCGGCGAGCCGATCGGCCAAGTTCAAACCCGGCAAGCAATTGAAGGATTCGCTCAACGACGAGGAATCGACACCCCAACCCAGTTCTCCGACACCATCGGAGTAAGGCTGCCGGATCATCCAGCCAGGTCTGCGGCAGCCATCCTCGTCCTGTCAAGTTGTGTTCCGTCGGACCGGTGCCTTGACCGGCCCATCGCAGCAGGGGCGGCCTCTTGGGCGGGTTCTCCTGCGGGGCCGGCAGGTCTAATGGGCGGTTAGCTCAGCGGTAGAGCATCGGCCTTACAAGCCGGGGGTCGCTGGTTCGAAACCAGCACCGCCCACCAAAAAAATCAAGGGGTTTTCCGAATATTGAATGTGGGTCTGTTAGTGCCGGTGCCAAATAGGCGCCAAGTCTGAGCTTCCTATCCACGCTTCGCGCTCTCTGGCAACACACTTCCGACGTCAATGTTCACGGCGTTCACGGCAGCGCGCAGGAACGTGTCGGAGATATGTGAATAGCGTACCGTCATTCGCGGATCTCGATGTCCGAGCAGTCCTTGAAGCGCTCGGATCGGGGTCCCGGCCATTGCCTGCGCGCTCGCGAAATGGTGGCGAAGGTCATGGCACTTGAAATTTCGGATCTGGGCTCGACGGCAGGCTCGGCGGAAGCTACGGCTTATGGCTGCGGGATCAGCGAGCGGAAACAGCGGTGCCGTATCGTTGATTGGAACCGGCAAGCGCCGTAAAGCAGCTACCGCGGTATCGTTCAAAAAGACGACCTTCGCATCGCCATTTTTGGTACTAGCCACGCTCGCTGTGCGCTGGGTCCAGTCGATAGATCTTCGCGTTAAACTCAGTGTTTCCCCTCGGCGGCAGCCGGTGTTTAAGGCGAACAAGACAAATGGCGTGAGTCCAATTTATCTCTATCGGCGATAGGGATCGTTTGTTTTTATAGGGCGTGTCATAACGAGTTCCGTAAAATGCATTTGGGTTTAGTGGTGTTATTTCCGCACTCACGATCTTCGCCGTCACACAATCCGGAGACGATATACTGAAGAATGATTCCAGGGACAAAACATCACCAATGTGGTGCGCGAGTAGTCATTCTCCCAAGCCGTGGGTGCGATTACTTCTTTATACAATTGCTGATACGGCTGAGAGAACTGCATCACGACGAACACGGTTCCTCGCTGGAGGGGTCACGCAGGGCTCGTAAACTCTCCAGTGCGGGTTCCGAAGCCGAACAATCCAAGCTGACCGTCGGGCAACCGTTTTTGGAAAGAGATGTTCTATTAGGCGGACGCTATCTATGTCAACTAAAGTGTGGGTAACTCCGACAATGGCAACCAGTTTGTACTTTTCGACATTTATTCTAGTGTTATTTCAGGGCGACATATGCATGAGAGGCCAAGCGCGTTCTGGTCTGGCCGCGAAATGTAAACGCGTAGCTCCATTCAGAAATATTCTTGGTCCGGTGACCGAATCCAGAATCCAAAT
>JAMXLL010000029.1 GCA_024281015.1 Candidatus Binataceae bacterium | reverse complement strand
ATTGATATAGCTGCCAAAGATGCTCAGAAGCAGTAGCAGCGTGATGGCGCGGTGCGACATCCCAAGCTTGTGGTAGGCGGACTCAATGATGCCGACCTCAAGCATCGCGATCAGGAAGAGCACGACCAGACCGAGCAGACCAACATGGACGGGTGACATCAGTGGGCTCCGGTGAAAGGTTCGGTCAACCTGCTGGTCAAAAGATACACCTAGTGAGAGCCTGCATTGCGCGCTTCCTGACTGATATACTCGCGCAACTGCTCACGCTTGGCCTGCAGATCGCTGACCAGCTTAGGATAGCCTTCGTTATTAATTACCCGGTTAAACTGGTTGCGGTAATTTGCAATGAGGCTGATTGCGTCGACTGTCACGTCGTAGACACGCCACTGTCCATCATTCTGATGCATCAGGTAGTTGACGGGGAGGGGATCCTTCTGGTCCTTCAGGGCTACGGTAGTAAACACCTCGGCATAATCGGGGCTGAAGTAGGTTTGTTTGAGGAAGCGGACATCGGCCGTCTTTGCCTCCTCGCGAACTTTCTCAACGGTGGCCTGCTCCATCTTGCTCAGGTAGGCATCCTGGATGAATTCGGTGAAGAGCGGCACGAATTGTTCCCGCTCGGCAGGAGTCAAGACGCGCCAATGGTAACCGAGCGTCGACTTCGCCATGCTGTCGAAATCGAAATAACGTAGAGACATCGATCGCAATTTCTCGCGCCTCTGATTCAGCGGCATTCGCTGGTCATTGAAGACAGCTATAACCTGGTCGAGGCCGGTCTTGACCACCGTCAGGGGATCAGCCGGCGCCGGAGTCGAGGCAATGGCGGGTGCCACGAAGAGCCGAGACAAAAGCAAGACTCCTAATGGCAACACGGCCGCAATTTTCCTGAAAATCATTGCACGTCTTCTCATCCTATTTTGTCTCATATTCAAGCCGCCGGCTTGGAAAAAAAAGCGGCCCGACGGCCGCTCCCTAAATTGTACTGTTGCCCTGGGCAAGGGGGCAATGTTGGCCAAACGTTGCCGGGTAGGCGCCAATTGGCGCGAGCACCCATGACTTTTAACAAAGAACAAGAGCCTGGAAAGGGGATTATGGAAAGCCGGTCCCCTTGAGATCTCGAATGTTGCGGGCGATGGACCCGGAGGGTCTAATAGGGCGCAGGACAGAGTACGTCGGCCGTTATCGATTCGGCAGACGCATGCGCATAGTGATGTTTTCGCTGCGAAATCCGAGTCGCTCGTAGAGGGCTCTTGCGCGTCCGTTGGCTGGGCTTACCTCAAGCTCCAGCGCTACTGGAGTAGCCCCCCGAAACGACTCCCGCTGTCCAAGCTTCGTCAGAAGGTCCGTCGCCAAGCCGCGCCCGCGATGGGCCGGACTCACAAATAATTCGTCAATGACACAGACTTCGCCGCCAAGTTCATTCGACCAGAACGATATCAGCAGTGCGTAACCGGCGAGCCGGCCATTCACCTCGCATACCACGGCGCGGCCGCGATGCGATTCTTCGCGCAGTCTGGCGAGCGTCCGCAGTACCTGTTCGGCGGAAACCGGCGTCGGTCCCGGGTCGTCGGAGTTCAGCGCCATACACATTGAAACGATATCTGCGTCGTCGGAGGCAACTGCTGCTCGCCACATAGAATCGCACCTTGCAGCTAGATCCTGCGATCGGTGTCACATTTCATGCCAGGCGGTCGGCGCGACCGCCACCGTTGAAATGATGATCGGCAGCCTCGAACAGGTGTAATTGATGCGGCTCCCGATCCCGTGGTACCTCGACTGGATAGTTGCCGGTGAAGCAGGCGTCGCAGTAGCCTTCGCGACTGCCATTTCCGAGAAACGAGTAAAGACCGTCCCAACTCAGATAAGCCAGCGAGTCGGCCGTGATGTACTTTCGAATCTCTTCAATGGAATGGCGAGAGGCGAGCAACTCGTCGCGATTGGGCGTGTCGATTCCATAGAAGCACGAATTCGTGGTTGGGGGAGCAGCGATGCGCATGTGCACCTCACGGGCACCCGCCTGCCGTAACATCGGAATTACCTTACGCAGAGTAGTGCCGCGCACGATGGAATCCTCTATCAGCACGACGCGCTTGCCGCGTAATAACCCAACGACGGGGTTGAACTTTATCTTTACCCCGAAATGGCGGATCGACTGTCGCGGCTCAATAAAGGTCCGGCCGACGTAATGGCTGCGCACCAAGCCCATTTCGAACGGCAGGCCCGACTCTTCGGCGTAGCCCAACGCAGCAGCGTTGCCCGAATCCGGCACTGGCACCACGATGTCGGCCTCGGCCGGGCATTCGCGGGCGAGAGCCCGGCCCTGAAGCTTCCGTACCTGATAAACGTTGCGGCCATAGAGGAGACTGTCGGGCCGGGCGAAATAGACATACTCGAAGACGCAGCGGCGTGGTGCCATGGCGGCAAACGGCCGTAGCGAGCGGATTCCCTCCTCGTCAATCACCACGATCTCACCGGGTTCTACTTCGCGCACGTATTCTGCCCGTACCAGATCGAGCGCACAGGTCTCGGACGCCACTATCGTGGCGTCATTAAGTTTGCCGAGCACCAGCGGGCGAAACCCCCATGGGTCGCGCGCGGCAATCATCTGACGCTCGGTCAACAGAACCAGCGAATATGCGCCGCGCACCTGCCCCAGGGCTTCGATCAGCCGATCGGGAAGGTCTGGTGCTTGTGCTGAGGCTATGAGGTGGATAATCAGTTCACTGTCGGATGATGACTGAAAGATAGCGCCGTTCTTTTCGAGCTGTTCGCGCAATTCGCTGAAATTGACCAGGTTGCCGTTATGCGCCAGCGCGAGGCCACCCTTGGCATACTCGACGACGAGCGGTTGACAATTCTTCAAGGTGGTTGAACCGGTGGTGGAATAGCGGTTGTGACCGATCGCGCTCGTTCCCTCCAGCTGCTCGATCACCTTGGTGTTGAAGATATCCGCGACCAGTCCCATCCCGCGGTGCGAAATCAGAACCTTGCCGTTAGAGGAGACGATTCCGGCTGATTCCTGGCCGCGATGCTGCAACGCGTACAGGCCTAGATAGACCAGGTTGGCAGCTTCGGGATGACCATAAACCCCGAAAACGCCGCATTCCTCGTGAAAATTATCGAGCTTCGCCTCCTCGATAACAACCGAGAGGTCGGCATCCGCAGCCATATCCCATTTGTCGCCGGCAAGCTGCCCGTCACTCATCGGTGCCAAGCCTTCGAGGCAAAGCCTCTTCGTAAATTCGGAGCAGTTCGTCAAGGTCTTCGTCAATTTCGGGGGTTATTTTGAGTCTGGGATTGCCGGTAACCCGCCCTATTATTGAGGTTTCAAGCGGTTCGAATAGCCGTTGTATTTCTGCCAAGTGCTGGGCGGGGGCGGAAATAACTATCGTGGACGGCCCTTGGCCAAACAGCTCAGAGTCCGATCCGAGCCCCGCGATCTCCGCGCCTACAGTTTGGTCTGGACTAAAACATGCCTCGGCCAGTGCGACCGCAATTCCGCCCTCAGAAACGTCGTGCGCTGATCTTATCAAGCCGCGCTCCGCTCCATCAACCAGCGCTTCAATAAGCCGCTGCTCGCGGTTCAGAT
Source organism: Candidatus Binataceae bacterium (assembly GCA_024281015.1). Lineage (GTDB taxonomy): Bacteria > Desulfobacterota > Binatia > Binatales > Binataceae > JAMXLL01. The sequence goes on along the minus strand of JAMXLL010000029.1, from coordinate 179 downwards.
TTATGGGCCTGAGCTCGTCACTACCCGACCCGAACAGCGCACCATATTCGGATGCGGCTAGCGTCGGCGCCGCGGTCCGAATCGCCAGGATGACGTCGCCCGCCTGCATGAAATGATGCTTTAAGTGGTTCCTGATGTTGTCGAGAATTCCAACAACTGCAATTGTCGGTGTCGGCGGA
>JAMXLL010000028.1 GCA_024281015.1 Candidatus Binataceae bacterium | reverse complement strand
AGGCCTTGCACATCGCCCGCGCGCCCATCGCGTTCTGAATCCAAGGATAGGTATCGATGTCCGTGGGAATGATCATCACCTGGTCGATTCCCTGGACGTCCATGTCACGCAAGCGCGGCCGGGGTTCATACGAACCTTTGTGGTCAATGTAATCGGCCTGTTCGGCGGTGATAGCAGTAGCCGGATTGAGATTGCGGACGTTCAGAGCCCGCTGAATGTCGTGTTTCAATCCGGGCCCCGCTAACGAAAGCACATTCACCATGCCGGGAGTGCCATGAATACGTTGCGAGCCGAGCCCGGTCTCGGGGTGGCCGTTCACAACCAGCTGCTTGCTTTCCGGATCAAACCACATGCTGGCCTTGAGCGCCTCGAATTCGTCGTGGCTGAGATAATCCTTGGCACGCTCCCAAAGCCACGGCGGCTCCGTCACGTGGGCATCGCAGTCAAAGGTGGGAAATTCCTTAGCCATCGGCGCGAACTTTTGAACCCGCATGGGATCCTCCTGTGATACCGGGCACGGTCATATAGTCGCTGAAGGGCGAGCTTGAACTCGGGCCAAGGTACCCGAATCGCTCTCAACGGAATCATATTGCGGAGGCAGAGCCGCGCTCAATGGGTTTGGGCGGTCTTTTCGACTTTTTCGGTACGCTCCGCTCGATCCAGCCGTTCACCGCGATCATGACGTTCGCCACGATCGTTGTTCTGGGACCGTTCGTTCGTTTCCGGATGCCGGCCGTCCGTATTTCGTGCCGAATGGCCAGGGATTGGAAGCTTGCTGGTGGTCAGGACTTCAATAAACTTTCGTACGGCGGGTGACAGTTCGCGTCCCCGTTTATAAATGATCGCGAGCGGGCGTGTGAATGGCCCTTCGTTGAATTCAAGCATTTTGAGCGAGCCGCGCGAGGTTTCCAACTCGACTGTGGAGCGCGGCACGATGGCGATCCCCTGGCCGATTTCGACGGCCCGCTTAATCGTCTCGATATTGTCAAACTCCATCGTATAATGCGGCCGAACACCATATTCGCGCAGGATCCGGTCAGAAGCTTTACGGGTCGCAATATCCCGCTCATATCCGACGAATCGTTGGCCGATCAGTTGAGCGACGCTCACCTTGTTGAGCTTCGCCAACGGATCGTCGGGTGGAACGACGAGCACGAGCTCATCATGACGGAAAGCGATAGTGATAATTTGACTTCGCTTGGCTGGATAGGCGACCACCCCAAGGTCGATTTTACCCTCCAGCAGATCTTCATAGATCTTGTTCGAGCGTAGATATTCGAGGTGAACGTTAACTTGCGGGTAAGAACGCAGGAATTCGCTCAAATAGGGCGGCAGTTCATGCAATCCTACGCTGTACACGGTCCCAACACGAATTCCGCCGGCCACCACGGAGCCAATTTCACGCAGCCGATTCTCAAGTTCAACGAACCGGCGCACGATCTCCTTGCTCGAATTGTAAAGTATCTGCCCGGCGGCAGTCGGCTTCACCCCGGCTCTTGCCCGTTCCAGCAGCCGGCACTCGTATTTATCCTCAAGGCTGCGGACCTGCTGACTCACCGCCGACTGAGTGACGAAGTTCTGGGAGGCGGCATAAGAAACGCTGCCACTCTCGATAATATCGCAGAAGACCTTTAGCGTTTCGATGTGCATAATACTTCGTTCTGATATAAGCGTATTTGATACACACCGGTCGCGCAACCAGACTCCTGTCAGGCGTGGCTCGCGCCAGACCGTAAAGTTCAGGCTCAGCCGACGCGGAGCGGCGTTGGTATATGCGATATCGAATGTCGCCTATTTCTAGCTTATTGAGGCAGACACTTCTTATCAGTTGCAGGTGGGAATTCTTTGATAATCGAGAGGTTGCATGAACCTGACGATCCAAAGTGTTCCAGGATTTCGCGCCGGCCGATCAACGAGCGGGCATCGATGGAGTCGAGTAAGGAGCGGGTCGTAGCTCGCGAGCAACGACTTGTCCTTAGACGACATGTTCAGGCCGTGAACCGAAGAGCCGAATTCGATAGTTTCGCACGTCCGGGTCCGCGGGAGTCGCGGAGGAGTAATTTCCGAGGCGACGCGAGCGTCGATCTGCTTAGTAGCCTAGATGTGGACAGAGTTGACAGGTGGCGCTAAACCTGCGATTGACGCCGATCACAAATAGAGAGGTGTCAAACGATGGCGGGTTGTCTCACGGCTTTGATGGTCGCCCTGATAGCCCTGATTTCGCAAAGTGTGGCGCGTGCGCAGTCCTGCGCTCCCGTCACTAAATGCGAGCTGATTTCCACCACGGGGAATTACTGTGTGCCCGCCGACACGCTGCTTACCTCTACTGGCGGTGACTGTCTGGTTATAGCCGCGCCCAACGTAAGCCTCAACCTCGAAGACCAGGCTAACTTCACCGGCAGCATCAATGGCGCCGGTACGGGAGCAGGTATTCGCGTGATGACAAGGGCCACAAGCTTTTCGCTCCGAATTGGCTCCTGCTGGGCAATCAACAACTTCAACGTTGGCATTGAGGATGACGGTGCCGCTGCGCCTAGTCTTAACTCCCCCTCGATTTTGTGTGCACCGCTCATTGCGAACGTTAATTACGGCATCGATTTCTATGAAGTAATCGGCGGCCATTACTCCGGTAGTGCGGACATCAGCGCCAATGTTGAGGGAGTCCTGATCAACGGTGGGAGCCAGAATTACATAGCAGGCGCATATAAAACCCTGCCGCCTCCGGCGAGCGGCGTTGAACCAATCATGCGGATTCTAGAAGGTCGGAACGGCGTTCATATACGAAATTCAGAACACAATACGGTCCTTGCAATTCAGGTCGAGAGCGCCAGCACGCAGGGCATTTTCATCGACGGCAGCTCGGGTAACATTGTCTCCCAAAATCAGATACTGGGGGACGATATTACTTTGATTGGTATCAGGGCGAACTCCAGTTCGGTTGACAACTTCATTCTTCAGAACTCAGCGGCGATGGATACTTATTACGACCTCTTCCAAGGTACCACCGCGACCACAGTCGGATGTAATGGCAACGTTTGGTCCGACAACCATTTCGGGACTGCCAACCAGAGTTGCATTCAATGAGCGGCCGTTCGCCGGAAAAATAGATCGCCTAGTTTGGGAAGCCCGGCCAACGCACCGCCTTCGACACTCGGGTTAGAATATTTCACTAAACGGCCGTATCGTTGGTCATAAGGCGTTCGGAGTTCCGTCGCGCATTTCGCTGCGGAGGGATTCCTTGACTCTTGGACCCCGGTGAGCGGTAGCGTCGCGTTCTCTCCCGTTCCGATGTCGAGGCGGCACAAGTACATTGTGTGGAGCTTATTCACGCGTCTTATCAGTTCTAAGGAGCCAACATGGCAGAATCCATTCAGGACCTTGATTTTTACCATCTTGAGGAGTGGCTGAGCCCCGAAGAAAAGATGACCCGTGATGCTGTGCGGCGTTTCGTCCGGCGAGAGGTACTGCCCTCCATCGAACGTCATTTCGCGAGCGAAACCTTTCCCCTGGAGTTGGTGCCGATGATGGCTGAGTTGGGAATCTTCGGCGCCAACCTCAAAGGATATGGATGCGCCGGGATGAACAATATCGCCTACGGGCTAATCATGCAGGAGCTTGAAGCGGGCGACTCGGGATTGCGCTCGTTCGCTTCTGTGCAGAGCGCGCTGGCCATGTATGCGATCTACTCATCCGGTTCCGAAGAGCAGAAAAACCGCTATCTGCCTGAAATGGCCAAAG
>JAMXLL010000027.1 GCA_024281015.1 Candidatus Binataceae bacterium | reverse complement strand
CTGCGTCCATCGATCAGTTGTTAATGGTAGCAATTAAATGCAGTAGCCGTTTCTCCCAACTTAGGCGATCGAGTTGGGTGGCGTTCCTTCTGCACTGGATCGAATCGCGTGGCCGAAAGTAATTCCGATAGAGCGTTAACTCCCAAGCCGCCAATTAGCGGAGCACAACTCCGCGGCGCTCGTGCATTGCTGAAATGGTCGGTGCGCGAATTGTCCGCTCAATGCGGCGTTTCACAGTCAGCAATCGCACGCGGCGAGAAAGTCGATGGTACCCCTACCATGCAAGTACGAAATCTCAATGTTATCCGGCGGGTCTTTGAGGAGCACAGGATTGAATTTCTCGGACTCGACGACGTGAGGCTGCTACGCGGGGCATCGAAACGGTGATCGACAGGCTCAAATCTCCCCTCGTAAAAACACATCGTGCGCGCCACCGGGTGAAAAGCGCAATCGCCGCCGTCATAGACAACGAGCCCAAATTTTGAGCAATCGACACGCCGGGACAGCGCGCAATCGCGATTTACGGTGGTGTGCTTTGGCGCGGAGATTGCTTAGCATCTGTTCGCCGACATAACCAAACGGCGGGCAAGATCGTCATGTTCGACGAGATGACGGGAAACGCGGAGACGGGCGGCGCCGTTCGGCCGCCCTATGCTGAACTGTCGCGCTGGTTGGACAGCGTCGAGCCGGACCTGCTCAATTTGCGCCGACGAGAGGCCGAAGTGGTGTTCCGCCGCATCGGTATTACCTTTGCCGTCTACGGCGATCCGGAGGCTCAGGAGCGCCTGATCCCGTTCGATATCATCCCGCGAATTCTCGCCGCCGAGGAGTGGCAGCTTCTGCATCGTGGGCTGGAGCAGCGGGTTACGGCTATCAATGCCTACCTCAAAGACATTTACGGCAAACGCGACATCGTCAGAGCCGGCATCGTGCCGGAGGATTTGATTTTTCAGAATCCCCTGTTTCGTCCGGAAATGAACGGTCAAACGGTGCCACACGGAATATACGTTCATATTGCCGGGATCGACATCGTCCGGGTGGATCCGAAAACGTTCTACGTGCTCGAGGACAATGTCCGCACGCCGTCCGGCGTCTCCTACATGCTTGAAAATCGGGAAATCATGCTGCGGCTATTCCCCGAATTGTTCTCCCGCTATCGCATCGCGCCGGTCGAAAATTATCCGGACGAGCTTCTGGACACGCTCAAATCGGTAGCCTCGCCGAGTGCGCGCGATCCGACCGTCGTGCTGCTGACGCCGGGGCTCGCCAATTCCGCTTATTACGAGCACTCGTTTCTCGCCGACAAGCTCGGCATCGAATTGGTCGAAGGCCGTGACCTGACGGTGCGCGACGATGTCGTTTATATGCGAACGACCGAAGGGCTCAAGCGCGTCGATGTGATCTACCGGCGCATCGACGACGATTTTCTCGATCCACTGGTCTTTCGTTCCGACAGCGCGCTCGGTGTGCCCGGCCTAATGTCGGCTTACCATGCCGGCAATGTGACGCTTGCGAATGCGGTCGGCACGGGCATCGCCGATGACAAAGCTGTCTACAGCTACATGCCGGAGATCATTAATTTCTATCTGAGCGAGAGCCCGATCCTCAATAACGTGCCGACCTGGCGCTGCCGCGAGGCTGATCATTTGAACTATGTGATGGACCATATGGAGGAACTGGTGGTCAAAGAGGTGCATGGGTCCGGCGGTTACGGCATGTTGATTGGCCCGCAGGCCGAGAAAGCGAGCATCGCCACATTCCGGCGCAAACTGAAATCGGCGCCGCACAATTTTATCGCCCAGCCGACGCTGGCACTTTCAACCTGCCCGACCTGCACCGGCAATGGGCTGGCGCCGCGCCATGTCGATTTGCGCCCCTTCGTGCTGAGCGGGCGGGACGGTGTGCGCATTGTTCCGGGCGGCCTCACTCGCGTTGCTCTTGAGGATGGCTCGTTGATCGTCAATTCCAGCCAGGGCGGCGGCACCAAGGACACGTGGGTACTGGATGGATGAAGGCTGCGTGTCGCACGATCGCGATGTGCAAGTGTCGAGTGTGGAGTTGACGGGATGCTGTCGCGCACGGCTGATAATCTTTATTGGCTCGCCAGGTATGTTGAGCGGGCGGAATATCTGGCGCGCATTCTCGACACTACGCTGCGCTTGAACACTTTGCCGCTGAGCTCTGGCGGCGCCAGCAATGAATGGGAATCGGCTGTGGCCAGCGCCGGCTGTGTCAATGCTTTCTTTGGCGCCTACGATGATGCCAATGAGGGAACGGTGACGGACTTTTTGGCATTCTCGACAAAAAATCCTTCGTCAATCCGCAACTGCTTCGAGATTGCCCGGCTTAATGCCCGCGCCGTGCGCACCGCGCTCACGACCGAGATGTGGGATACGATCAACGGCATCTGGCTCGAACTGAAAAACTGGAGTAAAGGCCCATCTTCGCGCGAGGAGTTGGCGCGGTTCCTGCGCTGGGTGGTGGGATCTTCGCTGCGTTACGACGGTTCGGCGTATCGGACTATGTTACGCAACGACGCTTATTGCTTCTCGCGCATCGGCGTCTATTTAGAACGCGCCGACAACACCGCCCGGATCCTCGATGTCAAATACCACCTGCTGCTGCCGCCGGCCGCCACAGTGGGCGGACCACTGGATTACTTCCAATGGGCGTCGATCCTGCGTTCGGTCTCGGCGCTGACCTCCTATCATTGGGTATACCGCCAGAACGTCAAGCCCTGGCTCGTCGCCGAACTCTTGATGCTCAAGGATGAAATGCCGCGCTCACTGGCGAGCTGCTACGAAAACCTGGTA
>JAMXLL010000026.1 GCA_024281015.1 Candidatus Binataceae bacterium | reverse complement strand
TCCGTGCTGCGCTTCATTTGGTTCCTCCGCATCTGTGGGTTTATCCCGATGCCGCGAAGAGTGCCACATCTACTGCCGGAATCTTTTCGGCAAGTATCGCTAAGACTACGGCTACATTTCGGAAGCGCTCTGGTTCTGACAGGTCCTTACACGGTTCACTTCCATGAAAAGAGGCAGTTAGTTCGTAAAATAAGCACCTGCCCTGCCATGGTTATGCAGCTAGCGCGAAAAGCTCAAAATCCATCGTGGGAAAGGCATGCGGTCGCAATTCGACGCTTGCTCCACGGCTGACCCACGTGAACTCGAGCTTGCCAAACTCCTGGCGAAGGACGCCAAAAGGGAAAACCAATGCGGATAGCCGTCACGATCGGCGCCATAATGTTGTTCATTCCTAACCTGGTCTTGGGCGCCGAAACGGAGAGGCGGGTCAGTCATCCGGCCCCTCTGGATCATTGCATGAATCCGGATCGGCCAGCACCGGACTATTACATGCATCCGAGCGATATTGACCTGGTGCATATTCTGGCGCCGCCACCGGCGATTGATTCTCCTGAAGGGAGAGCGGATTTGCATGCGGTATTGGACGCCCAGCGAGCGAGAATCCCCGCCAGGGTAGAAGCGGCGCGAGCAGATGCCTGCTTTTCTATTATCCGCTTCGCTGATGTTATGGGGCCGGGCTTCACTGCGGCCAACCTGCCTTTCACCATTATTTTCTTCGGACACGTGTTCTCGGATGACCAGCACGCGATCCGAGCTGCAAAAGCCTACTTCAACCGGCCCCGCCCATTCGTTACGGACCACCATGTGCTGCCGATAGTGAATCAGCCGAACAACGCTTCATATCCTAGCGGTCACGCCACCTTCGCTTACGTCGTAGCTATCCTCCTTGCCGAGATGGTGCCGGAAAAGGCGCCGCAGATTTTTAAACGGGCTGCCGTTTATGCCAACGGCCGAGTTGTTGGAGGAGTTCACTATCCCTCCGACCTGGAAGCAGGCCGCATCTCGGCGTCGGTCATCGACAATGTCCTTCTGCATAAGCAGCGCGCGATAACTGATCTTGCGCGATCGAGAGTGGAGGTCCGATCCGCTCTGGGGCTCCAGAATTAAGAACTGTACCAATCTGAGCTACGGCGCCCGGACCTAGTCCTCGCCACACCTGTCCGAACCGCCTGCTGGGTCGAACGTATCAGCCGGGGAGTAGTATCGAAAATCCATTCGATAACAGTAGTATTCTCCAGCCACATCCCTGCTCGTCAGCAGGACCGAGACTATGAACCGCACTTTTCCGTTTCGGAGAAGGCCATCCAAGTTGCTGGGAAAGTAGACGTCGAATAGCTGCGGCACCTGGGGAGAGAGCACACCAAGATGCAGTGAGATTCGTCCCTTCGCCCTGTCGGAGGGATCGTAGCTGACCAGGCGCCCGTCGGCGCTGGCCCAGGCCGTCAGCACGGCGTCGCTGGCTGGTACGTGCCCAAAATCACGGTAGACGAGGGCCACATATGGGTCACCGGTGCCGGCCGCGTTGAGCCTCAGGCTCTCCACTCCGAGGTAAGGTCGCTCCGAGCGACGATATATATTCGCAGTGATGTTTGCTGATTGCCAAGTTGCGTAAGCACTGGCGATTGTTGCCACGACCATCAACATCACGGTCACATCTTGGAATCTGAGCAGTTGAGCGAATTGAGCCTGGCTTTGCCATTGTGTCCGCTCGCGATCTACGGGATCGTCGTTGTCTCTGTCATCGGTCATTGTCACAGCCTTTGCCCCAAATCTAGAACGCGGGCGCATTCCGCAGTCGCGGACAGGCAAATACTCAGCTGAGTCGCTCTGGGTCGCGTCCTCGCGGTCTCCTCTCTAGATTCTGCACGGCGCGATCTGCCTCAGACCCGGAGCATCTTGCGCCAGGATGGCACATGTCAGAGCAGGACAGGCATCATCGACGGAGCTGGATCCACTTAACGTGGCCAAGGGCCCGAGACGCCGACTTGCTGATGTCGGAAGCTAACCGGGAGGCTCTCCGAATGGGCCAATTTGAACGCAACCCGCCAGACCAAGCGCGTAAGCGTGGTTATCGAACTCCGTCTGCAATTCGTAAAAATGACCGTTCCAAGCCTGGTTGGCCTTGCCCGAATCCCAAGTATTAGTTCCGTAATCATAGGCGCACAGGTCACCGATCTCGTAACCATCGGATGTGAACCATGCGTTCAGAAGCGGATCCGTGATCGACTCGGTGATCTCATGGCTGGCGGACGACATTACCGCGTCGGCAGCGGCAAAAGCGTTCGGTGACGGCGTACCCGGCGCTTGGCAGACAGCGGTATTGCCGAAGGGGATATTCCCATAGATGACAGGCGCGGAAGCCGCTATGTAGCTGTGATAGGCGCAGTACTGGACATAGGCACATGCGGTAGAGCCCGAATCGAAGCACGATCCTTCGCCAGACGAGGTATAAAGCAGGAAGATGTGGTTTAGGCCGCCTGTCCAACCCTTGATACTCATTACCTTCTGGATCTCGGATTGAATCTGAGCATCGGTAATGCAATTGCCGGGCGTGGCGGAATCGGAGCAGCCCGAGGCGGGAAGCAGCGAGGTATCAACATAGGAGCCACCATTGGAACCTATATTGCGCACGTAGGTTTTGGCGGTGCCAATAATTTGGAAATATTCAGTGTTATTGTTGTCGACGCCATTTGCCGGGTAATCACTGGCAAGCTGAGCCATCAGGTTTTGGTACGACAGAGACAGGCTCGTCGAATTGCCGTTCTGTAGCCTTGGTGCTAGCCAGAAGATACTGTAAATCGTAACACTCGGCATGATCGAACCACCGCTGTGATACAGTAGCGGAGGAGATGTTGCGGCCGGACTGCTTGCTGCTGCGCTCTTGAATGCCGGGAATAAGTGGGCCACTCTGCCCATTTCGTTCGTTACAGTGAGTCGCGTCGCACCGGAAACCCTCGCGGCCTGTTCCAGACTCTGCGCCGGCGCCATCTGTCCGAGATCGGGAGCCTCTTGCCCGAGCACGGTACATGGCAATGTCATCGCTGTAGCGCAAAAGACGCACCCGGCAATGGCCTTCGCGGCCAAATTGACTATGTGCTTTCCTCTCCGTTCAACCGAAAACAAGTTGAGCACGCTTGTGATTCCGCGCGTGATACGTGTCACTATTGCAAGCCCTCCCTAATTGCGGATCCAACCCGGTCCGCAAATACCGCGCCGGACGACACCGCCGCCTGTTGCAGTCAATGCGAAAGCATTTTATCTGCCGTGTTCTGTTCGGCGTCTGAAAGACCCACGATACATGACAAGGTGTTATTCGTGAATGCTAATAAGTGACCGCCGTTCGCATCCGCGTCCTGAGGAAATCATCACGAAGCGATGACTTCCTTTCCAGCCCCGCCTTGGGCTCCGCTAGGGCTAGGGGAAGAGCGGGCCGTTGCTTGTCTCTACTCCATCTTTAGAGGGGGGAGTGAGGTAGGGTGTCGGCCAACGTCTTTGAGCACAGGCGCGAGCTGAAGGCGCAACCCGTCGGGCGGGTGACGGCGTCACCCGTATCACATAACTTGCCGCTCGTCATAGCCTTTCGAGCGGGGCTACAATCTCCTGAGCGGAGGGCATGCCAACTCGGTCAAAAATCGATGTGCTGCCGAAAGAGGTATGGGACGAACTGGAGCGTCGCATCACCAAGCGCGCCTTCAGCGGATACGAGGAATTGGCGGGCTGGCTCGCAACAGCAAGGTTACCAAATCGCCGAGCACAGCGTGCAGTGGTTCGGGAGCAAGCTTTCTCCCAGGAATGAAATTGCGCACATGCGTCGGTTCATCGTCTGTCTGCTACCGCACTTTACCGCATCTAGATTCATAGCCGCAGATAGCCGCACATAGCCGCACATAGCCGCACTTCATTGAGCGAACTACTACCCTTCAATAGCAACGGCCTAAGTATAGTCCCACAGCATCATCTGCTTGGAAGAATCGGGTGCGAGGCATTATTCGGTCCGGTAAAGGCGCGCCTCCATCAGGCGGCTAACTAGCGCCGACGGAATTGACGAACCGGTCTAGATCCCTAATCCCTCAGTCAGAGGCTAGTCTCCGGTCGAGTCACCATTGGAGGGCTCTTCGAGCTTGCGATAGAGAGTCTTGCGATCAATCTGCAGGATGTTTGCAGCTTCAGTTTTGTTTCCGTTGACGGTCTCAAGTACGGCGCGAATGTAATCGCGCTCAAGCTGATCCAGGCTCATGCGTTTATCCACTGCATCACTGAGTATCCTGGCCGGCGAAGCATCCCGGCCGGCGACTTTCGGCGGTAGCTCGCTAATAGTCAAAGTGTTGTTACGCGCGAGAATGACCCCTCGTTGTAATGCATTCTGCAGCTCGCGTGCATTGCCGGGCCACGGATAACGCAGCAACCGCTCCATAGCCGCGGAATCGATGTTCGCTAAGGGACGGCCGGTCTCGGCGCATGCCCGGGACAAAAAGTGCTTGATTAGTAGCGGAATGTCGCCGGGCCGCTCGCGCAGAGGCGGTACCGTAATCGTGACGGTGGCCAGTCTATAGTAGAGATCGGACCTAAACCGCCCATTCTCCATAGCCCTGTCAAGATCGGTATTCGTCGCCGCTACAATGCGGACGTCGGCGGGTATTTCCTCCGTCGCGCCGAGGGGTCTAACCTTCTTGTCTTCTATGGCGCGGAGTAACTTGCTTTGGAGCGCCAGGGGCATTTCGCCTATCTCGTCCAGGAACAGGGTGCCGCCGCGCGCTGCTATGAATAGACCGGTTTTGGCCCGTCGCGCATCCGTAAAGGCTCCTCGCGCGTAGCCGAACAATTCGCTTTCGATGAGGTTCTCGGGAATCGCGGCACAATTGATCGGCACGAACGATTCGTCGCGACGCCCGCTCGAAAAGTGAATCGCACGAGCGAGAAGGTCTTTCCCCGTACCGCTCTCTCCCGTAATCAGAACCGTCGCCGGACTGTCCGCGACTCGCTCGACAACTTCCAGAACCGCCGCCATCTTTGGATCTCCGGCGATGATATTGGCCAACCCGTAGCTGCGCGCTAGCTCGCCGCGAAGCTGTTTGACCTCCTGGCGCAAGCGCCGGTTCTCGAGCGTCCGCGAGATGACCTGAAGTAGCTCTTTGTTGCTAAACGGTTTGGTGACAAAATCGTGCGCACCGAGCTTCATAGATTCGACGGCGCTCTCGATAGAACCGAAAGCGGTAATGATTATGACCGGCAATTCGGGCCGCACCGCTTGCAACTCGAGCTGAAGCTGATGGCCCGTCATTTCGCTCATCCGTAGATCAGAGATAAGCAGGTCAGGAGCTTCGCGCCGTATGAGCTCAAGCGCCTCTGCGCCGGATTGAGCGCTGAGTGCCTGGTATCCTGCCTGCTGCAAGACTTCGCACAGCGCGCTGGTCATAGCAGCGTCATCATCGACTACCAGAATCATTGCCGGCTGCTCGTTCAAAGCCATCGCTCCGTTTGTGCGGAACCGTTCAGATGCGTACGGCCACCATTCTGAAGCATAGGTAGTCTCACGTAGAATCTAGTACCATCGGGTCCGCTATCGAAGCTTATCTCACCCCCGTGGTCGTGGATTATCGCCTGGCTTACCGACAGACCCATTCCGGTACCCTTACCGGGCGGTTTGGTTGTAAAGAACGGATCGAACAAATGCTCTTGCAGTCGAGTGGGTATACCGGTGCCGGAGTCCTCGAACGTCAATTTGAGAACGGGCGTGTGGTCATCTGTTTGCTCTGCGACCGAGCTGACGCGTAGCGTGCCGCCTCTCGGTGTCATCGCATCGAATGCATTTACGAGGAGATTGATGAACACCTGCTGAATTTGTGCGGCGTCACATTCGACCGTGAGCGGGTTGCTAGTCGGCTCTACCATTATCCGTACGTTCCGCCGCTTGGCCTCGGTCTCGACCAATTTCAAAACATGCTCGATAATCGCCCTGACGTCATGTTCTGCACGCTGTGACTCGCGACCTCGCGCATAGTCAAGGAGCATCCATACGATACGCGAGATACGTTCGATCTGCGCCAGGATTATCTCAAGCCCCTCACGGATTTTAGCGGGGCGGCTATCAGCTTCGAGCAAGAGCTCAGCGCGGCTCCTGATCACACCCATTGGCGTTCCAATCTCATGGGCCAGGCCGGAGGCGAGGGTCCCTATCGTAGCGAGGCGGTCTGCACGCTGTAACTTGCGATCAAGCTCCAATTCATAACGATGACGCTCGACCAGGTCCGCATGCGCTTGCGTGAGCCTTTGATCGAGCCGCTGAAACTCTTCGCTCAGCAGTTGCACCTCATCATTAGCCAAGGCTTTGCCATGGGCATCGTTGCCCGAGAAACGCAAAACCTTGCGTGACAGCTCGGCCAATGGTTTGGAGACGTAACGCCGAACGAGGATCGGAATCAGCACGCCGACGAGCGCGGTGACAAGCAGTGCTGCGCCGACGGGCGGTAGCATTCTTTGCCGTACGTCTTCATCGGTATCGCTCCAGTCCTGGGCCATCAGCAAATAACCGAGCGTGCCATGGCTGTTCAACGGTACGATGCGGCAAAACCAGTCGCGATCACCTGCGCTATTTTCGAAGTCGAACCCCTCAGTACCCGGAGCGAGATGTGCCGCGGTGATAACCAACTCGTGAGGCAACGCAGAGGCAGCATACCAGAGCTCCCCATTGGGCTGGAGCACGGCGCCGTCAGTCCCGTCCGCGCTCATGCGCTCAAGCATCTCGTGCACTTGTGGCCACTGCCCACGGCGGATATAAGCTGCCACCACCGGAGCCAGTGCGCGGGTCGTGGCCCTGGTCTCGCGCTTGAGATCGGAGATGTAGTTGTGGCGCGACCACTGTGCGCTCCAGTAAGTGTAGCCGGCTACCACTGGAGTCATGGCTAACAGGAGCACCAACATAAGCCGCGTGCCGATTCTCATAAGTCAATTGTAGATCGGGTCAACCCGGAACACTCGCCTCCGCGATCTGGTATAACCGCGAAGATTGCCGAGCCCAGCTGCGCTACTTGTGAACACCAGAAGAGTACGGAAAGCGTGACAACGACAACAAAGGTTGTTGCGCGGTTCCCTGGCCAATCTCCGCGAGGTCCAATGCTCTAGATGCGTTCGCGGATTAATCCTCTATTCATGTTTCCAATCCGGTCACGTGAAATACAATCGGGTCCCGGCAAAAGCTGCCTGACACTGCCACGGCGTCAATCAAAAACAACCTTAGCGGAACTCCTGGATATTGGACTCACGCTTTGTTTGAGCACCACGCGTGCCAAGGACGGCGAGTTGTTCGCTCGTCCGTCTACAGGGAGAACCAGTCGAGCACTTGGCCATCGATGAAAGATAGAGCCGTAGAAAGCACGACGGGTTATTCCGTTGGCAAAGAAAAACTCCCACCCGCGAAGAAAGCATCTACATAGCTGGGCCATTGGGCAATATCAGTCAATGAGGATATCTGCCCCACATTGGGTAGGTAATCGTGGCAGAAGTGTACAGTTTCAATAACTAGGCGCCCCGCCGTCACGTTTGTTATCTCACGTATTCCAACAAGCATTAGGCTGGTACGCCTCCTGCAAAATCGCGGTCCAACGCTCGTGCGGCGTGAAGGCGGTCTCTAAGCGGATGAAGTCGAGTGGAGGAATGATCAGATGGGCCGCGGGTTTGGCGTCGCTGCTTATCACGGTTCTGGCTACAGCAACCCTGGCGGCGGGAGAGATTTCGCTGCACCAGGCAGTTGAGATAGCGGTCGAGAACAATCCCGATCTGGCCGCGGTCGCCAATGAACTTCTGGTCGCCCGCAGTGAGCTTCAGCGTGCGAATTACATAAGCCAGTTCAATCCCGAATTAGCAACCGACAGTGATTACCGCTTCCGTAGCGGGCGCTCTAACGCCCAGGAGTGGCGGGTCAGGCTATCTCAGCAATTGGAAACATTCGGGCAGCCCGCCCTCCGGCAACGTTCGGCAGCAATTGGCTACCGAGGGACGGAAGCGGAGGTACGAAATCAAATTCGCCTCCTGACCGCGGCGGTGAAGATGACGTTCTACGAGGCTTTGCGCGATCGCCAGAGGAGTGAGTTGCTTACCGAACTCGAGTCCTTGAATAAGCGGCTCCTTGGCGCCGCCCAAGCGCGGTTTAATGCGGGCGAAATCGGACGAATCGATCTAAACCTAAGCCGCGTCCGTTATGGCGAAAGCCGGCGTGCACGAATCGAGGGGCGCGAAGCTTATCGTCTTCAATGCTCGAGCTTGGGCCGATTACTGGGGAATGGAGGCGACGCCGCGCCGGAACCCGCCGCAGATCCCGGGATCGAATCTTTGAGGACCGATCTGGACGATCTGCTGACCGTCGCTCGTACCAATCGGCCGGATGCAAGAGCGGCCAAATTGGAAATCGCACGGCTAAAAAATGAACAGATATTGAACCAAAGGTTAGCTCTACCTAATCCCACTGTAGGTGGTTTCTTCGGACACGAACAAAACACTGAGCGCTTCGGCGGTTTGTCCATTGGTCTTTCCGTACCGATATTCAATCGACGGCAAGCCGAAGCGACTGCGATTGCCGCGCGCCTCGCACAATCACAGCAAAGGCTCCGGGCGGTGGAACTTAATATTGAACACGAAGTCCGCGACGCATATACGCGCTATCTCGCAGCGCTACGGGGACTCCGGGCAAGTCAGGAAGACGTGGCGGGGCCAGCGCGAGAAAGCTTTGGCTTGCTCGAGCGCGCCTTCAATTCGGGCAAAATCGACCTCTTGAACCTGTCGGTAGCAGAGCGCCAGGCCTTCGAGGCTCAAATCGGCTATCTCGATGCCTGGTTCAACCTGGCTTCGGCAAAGGTCGCCCTTGATCTCGCAGTGGGCAGTTGATGATCAAAAGCCACGGTATCTATTTGTTTGCGGTACTGGCAGTATTCGCAACCGTAAACGTTCACGCACAGTCCGCACGCCGACTCCTCCACGTAGCGCCCTCGTCGAAGGCACGCCGCGAATTGGTGCTGACTCCGGTAACCCGCAAACCAATGATGACGCGAATCTTCGCCAACGCGATTATCGAACCCGACGCCAATGCGGTTGCCGAAGTTACCAGCCAGATTCCCGCGAGCATCGTCAAGCTTGTGGCGCAACTCGGGGATACGGTGGAGCCGGGTAAGCCACTAGCGATTATGAGCAGCGTCGAACTCGGTCAGGCGAAAACCGAGTACCTGAAGGCGCGTTCGCTCGAGAACATCACCGATCAACATCTGCGGCGAGAAGAAGCTCTTTACGCAGAAAAGATCAGCCCGATGAAGGACCTGCTGGAGGCTCGTGCTCAGCACGATGCGGCTCTAGCCGAATACAAAGCGGCTCGTGAAAAGCTGCGCTTGCTGATCCCCGTCAGCCAGATTGACCAGCTTCAGTGGTCCGACAATCGCCAACCGCTGTCGGAGTTTCCTCTCACCTCGCCCATCACAGGCACGCTGGTTAAGCGGGAGCTCTCGATTGGGGCAATGCTCGACCGGAACGGTCCCCCGCCTTTCAAGATCATTAACCTTGAGCGGGTTTGGGTAATAGTCAATGTTTTTGAACATGATCTCGCCGATATAAAGATCGGTGACCAGGTAAACGTCATCGCGGACACATACAGCGACCGAGTTTTTTCCGGGCGTATCACCTACATCGATGATGAGGTTGATCGCATTACGCGGGCGGTCCGGACACGAATAGAAGTAGCCAATCCCGATCATCTGCTGAAGCCGGGCATGTTTGCGAAGGCCGTGATTACCGCGGGTAATGCGCGGGACGTTCTCGTCGCTCCTGCGTCAGCCCTTTATGAGGTCGACGGTCGTTCGATTGTGTTCGTCTCGGCCGGTAACGATGGCTTCGAGGTTCGGTCCGTGGAAGTGGGCAGTCGCGGGGATGGCACAGTTGAGATACTCGGGGGTTTGGGAATGGGGGATTTGGTGGTGGCAAAAGGAGGTCTTGCGCTGAAGAGCCTGATCGCGAACGAGGCTGCCGATTAGGGATGCAGCTATGAGGGACCAGGTTTCGATAGCGAGTCGGATCAGCGCATCACGGACAATCTAGTTATGGCCCGCAGAGTTTTTGAGGCAGCTCTCGAGAACCGTCTGATGACGGTTATTCTGACTATCGTATTTGCGGCCATTGGTGTGCGCGCAATGGTCCGGCTACCCATTGACGCTTCGCCCGATGTTACTCCCAACGTGGTTCAGATTGTAACCGAGGCACCCGGGCTGGGTGCGGCCGAGGTGGAAAACCTGATTACGTTCCCGGTCGAGGTATCAATGCGCGGATTGCCTGGTATCAAAGAGATTCGCTCGATATCTCGCTTCGGCCTGTCGTCAGTTCAAGTTTACTTTGAGGAAAAGTTGGATACGTATTTTGTCCGGCGGCTGGTGATGGAGCGCTTGCCGGACGCCGCTGCCACCATACCCCACGGCTATGGGCCTCCGCAGATGACCCCGGTCTCGACTGGCCTTGGTGAGATCTATCAATTTGAAATCGTTGATCGACACCGCTCGGCGATGGAACTGCGCTCGATCCTGGACTGGCGGATCGCACCGAGACTGAAAGAAGTGCCGGGAGTGGTCGAAATCAACAGCTTCGGCGGGGAACTCAAGACATACGAAGTGCAGATACGACCGGAGGCATTGGTCGCTTATCGACTGACGCTAAAGGACGTGTTTGAGGCGCTGGAGAAGAACAATCTGAGCGGGGGCGGCGGCTACATAGTCCATAATGGCGAGCAACAGGTAGTTCGCGGTGCCGGCCTGGTCACGAATCTCGCGGACATCGGTAATATCGTCGTCGGCACTCGCAACGGGGTCCCCGTTTACATTCGAAACCTGGCTCGTGTCGCCTTCGCGCCGATGCTGCGGCAAGGGGCTGTTACCCATGACGGCAAAGGCGAGACGGTTGCCGGAATCGTTATGTTGCTGATCGGGGAAAACTCGCGCACGGTCGTTGACCGGGTCAAAACCAAGATCGAAGAAATCAAACCAACTCTACCCCAAGGAGTACAGATAGTCCCCTACTATGATCGTGCTGAGCTGATCCGCCGCACCATCGATACTGTCGCGCACAATCTGGCTGAGGGGGCGATTCTCGTTTCGGTACTGCTGTTTCTCTTTCTGGGCGACATCCGTGCCAGCCTAATCGTAGCGTCCGTCATCCCTCTCTCTATGCTGGCGGCGTTTATCGGCATGAATTGGATGGGTGTGTCAGGCAACCTGATGAGTCTCGGTGCGATTGATTTCGGACTCATCGTCGACGGTTCGGTGGTGATGATCGAGAATATCTTTCACCGCCTCGCACACGACCACGACACGAAGGCTTCGATGGTGCATCGGGTGTTCAAGGCGGGCGGTGAAGTGATACGGCCAATCGTCTTTGCCATCATCATTATCATCGTGGTGTATCTCCCGATACTCAGCTTTGAAGAGGTCGAAGGGAAGATGTTTCGGCCAATGGCGTTGACCGTAATCTTCGCCTTATCGGGGTCGCTGCTGTTTGCACTTACTTACGTTCCGGTAATGGCGTCGGTTTTCCTTAAGAGAATTATTCCGCACGAGCCCTGGATTGTGCGCCAATGCGATTGGATTCATGAGCGGCTGCGCCTGAAAAGCATGAAGTGGCCGGGCACAGTCGTGCTCGTCACCGCCGGTATTTTTGGACTCAGCCTCCTTGCGGCACCGTTTCTCGGCACCGAATTTATTCCGACTCTGGATGAAGGGGTTATCAACCTCGACGTCCTGCAGACGCCGAGTATCTCCCTGGAGGAGGCTACCTCCAATTCGACGGAAGCCGAAAAAGCGATGCTCGAGTTGCCGGAAGTGGCAAGGGTGATAAGCCGGATTGGTCGACCGGAAATCGCGACAGCGCCCAACGGTCCGGACGAAAGCGACGTTTATATTTTCCTGAAACCAAAGAGACAATGGCACGTGAGCAGCAAGGAGGAATTGATCCAAAACCTCGAGCACAAACTGCACGAGCGCGTGCCCGGAATGCGGTTCGGCTTTTCGCAACCTATCGAAGGACGCATCAATGATATGCTTTCGGGCATTAAGGCAGATGTTGCGATCCATATCTATGGTGAGAGCATTGACCGAATGATGAAGGTCGGCGCGCAAATGGTAAACGTCCTGGCTTCGCTGCCGAATGCCTCCGACATCAGGATGATTCCTCGCGCCGGGCTTCCATCAGTGAATATCGAGCTGGATCGCGCGGCGGTCGCCCGCTACGGAATCAATGCTGCGGACGTACTGGATGCGATAGAAACGATCGGCGGCCACATCGTCGGCCAGGTCGTAGAAGGCCAGGCTCGTTATCCGTTACAAGTTCGCTTCGAAGAGACTGCCCGCCAGAACCTTGATCAACTTAAAGACATCAGCGTCGCGGCGCCCGACGGAGCACTCATCCCGCTAGTGCAGCTAGCTCACATCAGCGTGAGCGAGGGACCCGTCGCCGTGTGGCGCGACAATCTGAGCCGTCGCGTCACAGTAGCCGCGAATGTGCGAGGGACGGATCTGGGCAGCTTTGTTGCCGCGGCGAAATCTGCAATCGCGAAGCAAATCGAGTTGCCCGCCGGCTGGTGGCTCGAATGGGGTGGACAATACGAGAATCTTCAGCGTGCCTCGAATCGCCTGATGGTCCTGGTTCCCGCCGCTTTGCTGTTAATCCTGGTGCTGCTCTACAATACGTTTTCCTCGATGCGATTGGCGTTGCTGGTTTTCGGCAATGTTCTGCTCGGCGCCAGTGGCGGAATCTTCGCACTTCTGTTTCGTGGTCTGACGTTTTCGATAACGGCGGGGGTTGGCTTCATAACTCTGTTCGGCGTGTCCGTGCTGAACGGAGTGGTCCTGCTCGCAGAAATCAATCGCATACGGGAATCCGGGAAACCCACCGATGAAGCGATTGCCTTAGCCTCACGCGACCGGTTGAGGCCAATACTGATGGCTTCTTTGGTGGCGCTTTTAGGCTTTATCCCGATGGCTGTTTCGCACTCCTCAGGCGCCGAAGTGCAGCGCCCGCTTGCCACCGTCGTCATAGGAGGGCTGCTCACGTCTATGCCATTTACGCTTTATGTCATTCCCATTCTTTACCGTTGGATTGCTCCGAACCAAATTGATGCAAAACCGACCCTGGTGTAGGTGGATGCTCTGGAAGCGGGGTTTAGCGCTATGAGAAAGGAGGCGGCAGGTCGTGTGAGTTACTGGCGTGCGCGATTTACCAGTTCGCGGGCGGCTCGCAAAAGCTTATCACTGGCCTGATCTCCGCCCAGCATGCGGGCTATCTCGCCGGGGAGATCGGGAGGCGCGAGTTCGTTCACGCAGCTGCGCGTCGAGCCGCGGCGTTCTTCCTTCTCAACGACGAAATGCCGGTCGGCAAATACGGCGATTTGAGCAAGATGCGTCACGCAGAGGATCTGATGGAAGCGCGCAAGTTGTTTGAGCTTCCGGCCCACTATTTCCGCCGCGGCCCCGCCTATCCCCGCGTCGACCTCGTCGAAAATTAATGTGGCGACCCCGCGCCGCTGAGCTTCAAGCCGCTTGAGTCCCAGCATCACCCGCGACAGCTCGCCGCCCGAAGCAATGCGTTGAATCGGGATCGGGGCCTGGCCAAGATTAGGCGCCAGGTGAAATTCGACGGTATCGATGCCCGAGGGGCCTGCGGCGAGCCCATCCTGGACGAATTCCCCATCGGTGGAGGCAAGTCGTGCGATGCGCGCGTCGAATTCCGCGTTGCGCATGCCCAACGTCTTGAGTTCCGCCTCCATGCTGCGCTTCAATTCCAGGGCATCACGCTCGCGGCGGCTGCTGATGCGCCGCGCGGCTTCAAACAGTTGCTCGGTTATTCGGTGCATGCCGGCTTCGGCCGTGGCACGCGTTTCCGCCGCGGCTTGCAATTCGGCGATCTCGGCCCGCGAGCGTACGAGGGTTTCCAGCGCACTCTCAATTGTGCCGCCGTACTTGCGCTTGAGGCGCGACAGTTCCTGCAAGCGCGACTCGATTTGCTCCAGTCGCAGGGGATCGGCGTCGATTCGGGCCGCATACGCGGACAGGGTGCGCGCCGCCTCTTCAAGGTGGGTCCGCGCCGTGGTGATCATCTCCAGGGGACCGTTAAGGGCGGGATCAATGGCGGCTGCTTCGGCCAAACGGGTGCGCGCCTGCGAGACGAGGTCGACGGCGGCGCCTTCGCCTCCATACAGCACCTGTTCTGCGGCGCTGGCAGCTTCGGCCAAGCGGCCGGCATTTGTCAGTAATGTTCGTTCCGCTGAGAGTTCGGTATCTTCGCCAGCAAGTAATCTGGCGCCCTCCAGTTCTGCAACGCGGAAGCGAGCAAGTTCGAGCAGGTCGCCGCGCTCGCGCTCGCGCCGTTCCAGTTCATCCAGCCGACGGCGGCTCTCAATGGCTCGTTGATAAAGATCGCGGTAGGCGGCTAATTCAGGTTCCAGCCCGCCGTGCCGATCAAGGATGAGCAAGTGGTTTTCGCGTTGCAGCAGTGATTGCTGTTCGTGCTGGCCATAGATTTGAACCAGCGCGGCCCCAAGCTGAGCCAGCGAGGGCAGGGTCGCGAGCTGACCATTTATAAAGGAACGTGAGCGGCCTTCTGCGATCGCACGCCGAATTATCAGTTCGCGAGGATTGTCGGGAGCAAGCCACTGCGCGGCACCCGCAATGGGCGCCTCCCCTTCGAGCTCAAAAACTCCCTCGACCACCGCCTCTCGTGCCCCCATCCGAATGAGTTCCGGTGATGCGCGGCCGCCCAGCAGCAGTCCCAGCGCTGTCATTATAATGGTCTTACCAGCGCCTGTTTCTCCTGAGAGGACGTTGAGCCCGCCGGCAAACAATAGCGCGGCTTCTTCAATCACGGCGAAATTACGGATCCGCAACTCGGCTAGCATGCACTCAGCCCCAGTGCAGCTTATCGCGCCAGATTTCGAAATAAGGATGCGCGGAGCGGACCAGAGCGACGGCATGCCTGCCACGCCGGATGTAGATCACGTCGGTCTGATCGAGATGAGCTGACTCCTGACCGTCGCACGTAAGCAGTGCCCCATGGTCATCACTAGTAATTCGCATCTCGAGTTCAAATGAATCGGGCAGCACCACCGGCCGGTTGCTGAGAGTATGTGGGCAAATGGCCGCCAATACGACCACGCGAAGGCTGGGAAAAATGATCGGACCGCCGGCGCTGAGAGCATGAGCGGTCGACCCGGTGGGGGTAGCCACGATCAGACCATCCGCTCGGTATGAGCAAAAGGGTTTGTTATCGGCGACCACATTCACGTCGAGCATGCGGCCGAAGGCGCGCTTAACGATAACCACGTCATTAAGTGCGCGAAAATGTTCCTGCTCCCCGCCATTTTCCCGCGCCACTACCGCTTCCAACGTGATCCGCCGGTCTACCTCGTAATCGCCATCGATCACCCGGGATAGTGCAGTCCGTGCTTCCTCGATGGTTATTTCGGTGAGAAAGCCGAGGCCACCGAGATTAATCCCGAGGATTGGCGTTTCGCGCTCACCTGTCATCCGCGCCGCCCCCAGAAAGGTACCGTCACCTCCCAGCACCACCACCAGGTCTGAATCGCGCCCAAGTTGAGCTGGTTCTGCCGACCGTGCGCCGATGAGAGGCGCGGTGAGTGGTTCACTTACGGCATCGAGGCCTCGGGCTTTTATCCAGCTGGTGAGGTCAGTCGCAAGCGTAATGGCATGCTGCGGCTGATCTGGCCGCAGCACCAGCCCGATCGAACGTATAGGTCGTTTTTGGGTCACCGCGTTTCAGATCAATGTAGCACAGGCTGCGGATGGTCGCCGCAGCCCTTCCGGCGTTGCCCTCTTCCTTCGATTATGAAGGCTTCCCCCGGTGCCGCTTGAGCTCGGTCGGCAGGGAAGGTCCCAAGCATCCGCAGCACGGATGAAAGCTCATATGCAGAGAGTAATAAGGCAAGACTGCGGTTAGGGGTCGGGCGTATCAATCAGCCATGGTTCCCAGGCTCAAGCCGCAATTCTCGCAGCGGCTGTTGAACAAGCCGGACAAATACGCAAGTTCCCGTTTCTCACAAAAATCATAGCCACACCTCGGGCAGCGTGTAGCGCCTAGGCGCTCGGCGAACCACAGGCCTACCGCAATCCAAAGCAATGTGAACGGCACGAAGACAGTCTCATCTGGTGCAAGCAGCACGATTATCCAGCTACCCGGAATCAACCCGACCATCCAGGCGATGACCAGATGTTGTTTTCGCCGCATCCTGAGTAATTCTGTCCGCTCGCGAGGATTCGGCGGCAGCCAGGAAGGATAAAATCGGCGCGTCCGCATACCAGCAAATCCACTGAGATTCCTGTGAACTTTTTAAACGCTTCTTGTCCAATAAGTGGCTGGCGTTTCGTAGGCAGACTGGTCAGATGGCTCTCAGAGGTGCGAGGGATGACAGCCAGCGTTTTTCTTTTTGACACATTTTTGCGCCTCGTCCAAATGCAACGATTTGACAGTGTCATAAACATTGGAGATGTCCGGGTCATAAACAT